>NZ_JBEXHZ010000018.1:0-135875 GCF_040608315.1 Streptomyces sp. NPDC005195 | reverse complement strand
CAGCGGATACTCCCTGCCCGAACCCGCAGATCAGCCGCCAGACCACTCGAATACACCCGAAGCGATCACTCCGAAATCAAGCCGGTGGATCCGGGTTCAGACGTCCGGGCGGCGGCGCTGGGCAGGCCGTTGAGGCAGTCGGCCGCCTTGTGGCCTTCGGTGGTCACTGAATCGCAGCGGAACCGTTCGGACGCTGCGGAGACGGAGGTGAAGGCGGAGGCGGAATCAGGAGCGGCAGCGAGGAGTGCGGCGGCGCCAACCCCGGGAGACTTCGCAGTACGTCGTGGGGGAGGACGGTCAGGGCCACTACGTGTTGCTCCACCCGGTTGTGCTGGAATACGAGTCCAGCAGGTCCACCACGAAGACCAGGGTCGAGCCCGCCGGGATCAACGGCGAGGGCGACTGATTGCCGTAGCCGAGCCGCGGGGGAACGATGATCTCGCGTCGGCCGCCGACCTTCATCCCTCGCACCCCCCGGTCCCAGCCCTTGATGGCCTTGCCGCTGCCCAGGGCGAACTTGAACGGCTGCCCCCGGTTCCAGGAGGCATCGAACTCCTTCCCGGACTCGAAGGTCACCCCGACATAGTGGACCCTGACCACCATGCCCGCCTTCACCTCCGCCCCGTCCCCGACGACCAGGTCCCGGATGGTCAGCTCGGTAGGAGCGTCACCCTCCGGAACGTCGACCCTGGGCTTCGTCAGTTCACTCATTGCAGCCTCATCACTCTCCGTCGGAAGCCGTCGCACGGACCAGCCGGACACATGGACACTCCATGCAGCAGAAGGTCACGCTACCGAGAATGCCGGTCCCCGGAGCGCACCAGATCCAGCGGCCACACGTGATGATCTTTCGCGCAGCCGACGAACGCGACCGGCACGCACAGGTCACGCAGCAGTCGCCAGGACGAGACGAGGTGCAGACGGCTCTCGGCACATTGCGAGACATGTCACCGAACGCCGGAAAGCGTGGAGGGGGCCGTCGCGGGCGACGGCCCCCTCCTGTGGACGGTGGGCGATGCCCGCTGGCACTGGAGCCGGTACTTCATCGCCCCGCCGAAAGCCTCTCCCTGGTCGGCAGCTGGATGGTCCGTGCGCGCCCGGTCCTCGATGTCCCGCCGGCGTCCGCGTCGCCCGGGCCCGCAGGCGGCTGCGACGGGGCCCGGGCGTGCCGGTTCGCTGTGGGTCCGGTGTCTCAGTTCACGGTGAAGTAGTAGTCGTAGGGCGCGAGTTGGATGCCGGAGCGGGTCGTCGCGTAGACCGTGAGGTCGTACCAGCCGTCTGTGGCCGGAGTCCAGTCGATGCTCGCGGTGTGCTGGTCGTCGGCGGGGACGGTGACCTCCGGGTCGCCGTTGTTGAAGGTGTAGGTGTAGCTCACGACGTCCTTCGCCTTGGGCGTGAGGGTGAAGGTGCCCGGGACGCCGGCGCCACCGCCCGAACCGTTCTCCGGGTAGGTGTCCGAAACGACTGTGGGACTGGTGTCGTAACCGATGCCCCACCAAGTAGCCGCGCTGACCCAGCCGTTGGCGCTCTCGCTGGTCACCTCCAGGTTCTCGCCGGAGACGCCGTCCAGTGTGATCTCCACGGTCGCGGTGCCGTCCGCCTCCGGCGCGACCTGGAAGGTCCTGTCGTTCTGACCACCGAGGGTCCGTACGGAATAGCTCACGACCGGGCTTTTCGCCTGGAGTCCGGGGTCGGGACGGAGCGTGAAAACGGTCGGATCACCGAACTCGGGCTTCGGTACTGCCGGGGTCACAGTGGGCGCCGCGGAGCTGACGAGGAAGGAGTAGCTGCTGATCGCCGACCCGTTGTAGGCCCGGTCGAGGCTGCGCACCCACAGCGTCATCGGACCGGAGCCGGTCGGCGGGACCAGGCTGAGCGTGACCGAGCCGCCCAGCGTGTCGGCGCGCTTGAAGTATTTCGTGGTGGAGTACGGGTCGACGGGCTGCGGAACGCCGTAGTCACCGATGTTCGTGCCGATGACCGGCAGGTCCGGCTGCCAGGAGAACTCGAACCCCTCGACGTCGTCGACACCGCCCGTGCTCAGCGTGAACTCGACCGGCTCGCCGCCCTTGTTCCAGACGTCCGGCGGGTAGTTCGCGGAGGTGATGGTGGGCGCCTTCGCCGGGCGGGTGTTGTCGGCCGTGACGTAGCAGAGGGCCGACCAGTCGGAGGCGACGTTCCCGGCCACGGTCTGCGCCCGCCACGCGTAGGTCTGCCCGTCGCCGAACGCAGTCGCGGGCAGGGTGGCGGGAGCCTCGAACCCCGGGCTGACCCGACTGCGGGTGACCGTCGTGATCTGCGTCGGGTCGGTGATCGGCCATACCTGGTACCGCATGTCGGCCTGGGGGTTGCCGGTGGTGTCGGTGATCCCCGGGATCCCTTCGACGACGAGGCCCTCACCGGCCCGGCGGTAGGAGGGCCGGTCCACGTCGGTCGAGCAGTGTCGGTAGCCGTTGAACAGCTGGGTCGGTGTGGTGGGGGTCCCCCCGGCCGCGCTCGCGGGCGACGCGGCAGTGGCCAGCGCCAGACCGAGGGTTCCCAGAGTGGCGAGGACCGCACGGGGTCTCGCGCCGAAGGACATGGTCAAGTGATCCCTCCCGTTTGAATGCCCCTCCGCGGTGCACTGATACGCACTGCTGTACGAGCGGCGTGGGAGATCGTACTGAGGGTCGCAGGCGGGCGCATGGGGAATATGGGGAGGCGGACGACGGTACGGTCGCCGGTCGGCAGGAGGGGGATCGCTGTGGGTCCCGGCGGCTGCCGTGCGGTGGTGGGTGCGCGTGCTGCGTGAACGCCCGCCGCTCCCTGCTCGGTCAGGCCCTTCTGACGTGCAGCACCGGGCCGTCCAGGGGCAGTCGGTTCTGGTTCACCAGGACGAGGCGTCGGCGACCAGCCGGCCGTCGTGGGTCGCACGCCGTTCGCGCCCTCTGACGTTGCACATTCTGTGGAGGTCCCAGGCGGTGGGCAGCGAGACCGAGCCGTCGGCGGGCAGCACTCGCTCGATGACGAGCAGGTCGGCGTGGTCCGGCAGCGCGCAGGCGCAGTGGCGCAGGACCTCACGGCAGCGCTCGTCGTCCCAGTCGTGCAGGACGCGGTACAGGAGGTGTACGTCACTGCTTGCGGGCACGTCTGCTGCGGTGAGCGCCGGATGGGCGAGGACCGGGCCGAACAGCGCGGAGCCGGCGGCCATGGACTGGTCGAAGAGCTCCGCGAGTTCGGAGCCCTCAAACTCCCCGAGCAGCACCTCCGATGCGGCGGGTGGCGCCAGTCCGACTACGAGCCGACACGAGATGCCGTATGGATCAGCTCCATGCATCATGAAATTGGTGCAGTCTCTCGCCCGCCCTGAGTTCTTCTCGAGAGTCACGGGCCCACAGGCGGCGCATCCGTTGCGGCCCGGCTTACGGACGGTGGATGCCTACGCCTCCGGGCCGAAGGACCGGCGACGGCTCATTGAGCAAGTCGCCGATGGGCCTGCGGAAGCACAGGCCAGGCAGCCGTATCCGTGAGCCCGTATCGCGAGCCGGGCCACGTTCTTCGCTCCGCTTCAGCGTGGCAAGGGCGTGACAGGAATGGCGCTGCAGAGCCCCCGCTGGCTCTGGAAGGAAACTGCTGCCCCTGGCTCACCGAAGGCCCGGCCGACTCCGGGACGGCGAAAAAACTTGGTATGCGGAGCCGACGGGACCAGGTAACGTCTTACTCATGTTCTTCCAGACGCCGATTTACGAGTGAGTGCGTGATGGGCCCCTGCTGACGTCCTTCGACGTCGCCGTGCCCGTTCCCCACCGTTGAATCCGTAGATCACTTCACAACATTCCGGGAGAACCCGTGAGCAAGAACATCAACAACCCCGTGGGCATGGGCGGCGGCCAGCGCAAGAAGCTGTCCCGCGCCGAACGGCAGAACAACGGTCCGCACCGCAACCTCGACCGCCAGGGTGCCGCCGACCAGAAGGCGGAGCTGGTGCGCAAGATGCGCGAAAAGACAGGCACAGCCGAAGGCGCCGGGCAGACGGGCGACAACACCGCGCAGAGCTAACACACCGCCACCGCAGGGCGGCACCGCACGGGGGGCAGGGCCCGGACTGAGACGTCCGAGTTTTGCTGCCGTACCGGGCGCGGCCTGCCCCGCTCAGCTCTCCGTCGAGCACCCGCACCAGCAGCGTGTTTCCCGTGCCCAGCCCGGGAGACTCCGCCTCGCTGAGTTGGCCAGCGTCGACGCGCGTCAGCGGGCCTCTTCGAGTCTGAGTCGGGTGCAGTAGGCCGTGGAGAGAGGTTCGAGTGCCTCCGGCGGCAGAACCGGTGGGCGGATGGTCGAAATCGGGTTCAGTGTATGAACTTCACCATGTCGCTGGCCTGCGAAAATGACATCCCCAAGTCCGAGTGGCCGATACGCTGAGTTGCTGCAGCCCGGTGCCGCTCATTCGCTTTCGTCGTTGGTGACGGTCTCGGGTTGTGTCCCGCTACCTGGTGTAGGGGATCAAGCGCTACGCGTTCCGGTTCGAGACCCGTGACGATCTCTGCGGAGACTGCAGCCCACGAAGCGTCCCGGTATGGCGAGTTGGACATCCGATCGGGCATGGTCGGCGCCCCTGGCCTGCGAATTCCGGTGCCTTGATCCCCTACACCACGTGGCGGGACGCTATCGTCTGCCCTCCTGGAACAACGGCAGCACCACCACCGCGTACGCGTATGACGACTCCGGCAACCGCATCCGCGTCGGCTCCGACGTCTACACCTACGACGCCCGCGACCAGCTCACCGGCGACGGGCAGAACACCTACACCTACAGCGCCCGGGGCACCCTCACCCACCAGTCCGGCACCTCCGGCGCGACCGACTTCTCCTCCGACGCCCCTAACCAGCAGCTGACCCAGGGCAGCCAGACCTACCTCACCGATGCCCTCGGCCGGGTCATCACCAACACCGCGACCGGCGGATCGACCAGGACCTTCACCTACTCCGGCACCGGCAACAACCTCGCGTCCGACGGTACGAGCACCTACACCTGGACACCCGGCGACGCCTTGGTGGGCATCGGCACACCGGGCGGCACCCCCGCGACGGCCACTCTGGCCTACACCGACCAGCACGACGACGTAGTCGGCGACTTCAGCGGCACCGGCACGGCCCTGACCGCCTCCACCGGCTACGACCCCCAGTCCATGAACGAGTGGCAGCGCGTCAGTCAAGGTGACGTACCCGAGGACTGAACCGGGGTTTGGTCCGTGACTGGTCCGGAAGCACTGGTCGGGAGGGGTACAGCAGTGGGAGGAAATGTGATTCAGCACGCAAGCCGGGCTCGGTCGAGAGCGGGCTGAGCGAAAGGCGCCTGCCGGGTGAAAGACCAGGTCAGGCGCCCTTTCTCGTGCGTCTAGAAGAAGCCCAGCTTCTTCGGCGAGTACGACACCAGGAGGTTCTTCGTCTGTTGGAGGTACAGGCGCCGTACCTGTGCTGACCTGCGAAGACGGGACTACTTTCGGCGGTGGGAGGTGATTTGGCCCGGGAATGGCCCGGATCTTGACCTCGGACCCGCAAAGTGTGCCCTGACCTGTGGAAACGTTCCTCGTACGGTGTCGAGGCGTCGACTTTGGCTCGATGGGCTGAATCCGCTGCTCATGAGTTCAACGCCGTTGCTTTTCGTGGCAGTTCGGCATGCCTTTGACCTGCACGGGTGAGCTGGTTCGCAGCGGGCGAAGCCGCCGAACACGGCGTGTGCGAGTGGCCTGCTGCTCTCGTGGCAAGCACGGAAAGGGTCTCGGTTCAGCGGGTGAGGACGGCTGCCTGGGCGCGGTCGCGGCAGCCCGTTCTGGTCAGCAGGCGGCCGCCATGGCTTTTGACGGTGTGCTCGGAGACGGTGAGACCCGTCGCCGATGAGGGCGAGGAGGTCGTGTGCGTGTGCCGTCAGCCCAGCCAGGTGTTTCGGCGTCGGCCGGGTCGGGGCGTTCGTCACGCCGACTGATGGTGAAGGCGCGGCTCCAGCCTGTTGCCCCCGTGGCGCCAGCAGACCGCAGACCTCGTGACGGTCACCGGCGGAGTCGTGACCTGACAGCAGGACACGGGTCACGTGGCGAGAGCAGACCTCAAGACCAGTTCACCGGCGGAGGCAACCTCGAACGGCATCCAGCGTGTTGTCCAGGTGTGCATCTCGACATATCTGTGACGTCATCTCGCAAGCGCCGGCCCCGAAGGCTGCTCGCGGTGCCGGCCCTCGCCGTGACCGTGGCCGCCCTCCTGCTTTCCGGCTGTTCCCCGTTGTCCGCGAGTCCATCGGCCGTGCGGCAGGGCGCGTCGCCCTCGGCGTCGGCGAGCGGGCCCGCGCTCACCGGGGAGAGCAGGCCGGTCTACTCGTACAGGAAGGCCGTCCGGGAGACGGTCTGGGTCGACACCGGTCTCGACTCGGACGGCGACGGGAAGAGCGACCGGGTCGCCGTCGACGTCGTCCGCCCGGGAGAACCCGCGGCCAAGGGCCGGAAGGTCCCCGTGATCATGGACGCCAGTCCCTACTACTCGTGCTGTGGGCGCGGCAACGAGAGCCAGAAGACGACGTACGACGCCCAGGGCCGTCCGGTCCAGGTCCCGCTCTTCTACGACAACTACTTCGTGCCGCGCGGCTACGCCTTCATCGGCGTCGAACTGCTGGGCACCGGCCGCTCCGACGGCTGCACGGACACCGGAGGGCCCATCGACGTGCAGTCCGCCAAGTCCGTCATCGACTGGCTGAACGGACGCGCCCACGGTTACACCAGCCACAGCGGAACCGAGCGCGCACGGGCCTCCTGGAGCAACGGCAGCACCGGCATGATCGGGAAGAGCTGGGACGGCTCCATCGCCAACGGTGTCGCCGCCACCGGCGTACGCGGACTGAAGACGATCGTGCCGATCAGCTCCATCTCCTCCTGGTACGACGCGTACTTCTCCCAGGGGCTCCAGCTGGCCACGGCCTCTCCCAGCCCGACCGCGCTGCTCCGGCTCGTCGAGACGCAGGACACTGCCGCTCGCTGCGCCGCCGTGAACGAGCCGCTCGAGGACAGAGATCTCACATCCGGTGACTGGTCCCCGCTGTGGAGCGAGCGGGACTATGTGGCGGACGCGCACAAGGTCACGGCGAGCGTCTTCGCCGTCCACGGCCTGCAGGACCTCACCGTCCGCACCGACCAGTTCGGCCAGTGGTGGGACGCCCTCGCCGAGACGGGCGTTCAGCGGAAGCTCTGGCTCAGCCAGACCGGACACGTCGACCCGTTCGACTACCGGCGCTCGGCCTGGGTGGACACGCTGCACCGCTGGTTCGACCACGAACTCCTCGGCTACGACAACGGTATCGACCGGGAGCCCGTCGCCGACGTCGAACGCACCCCCGACCAATGGACGACGGACGCCGTCTGGCCGCCGAAAGCCACAGCTGCCGTGACCCTGCACCCTGGTGAGGGCGGGCAGGCGGGCATGGGCACGCTCGGGACGGGCACCGGGACCGAGACATTCACCGACGATCCGCAGACGAGCGAGACCGACTGGGCCGCGCACATCGACCAGTCGACCTCCGACAAGGCCGGGTTCGTGACCAAGCCGCTGACCGAAGACCTGCGCCTGTCCGGCACCTCGAAGGTGACCGTCACCGCCACCCCGACGACCGCGACCGCGAACCTGTCAGCGGTCCTCGTCGACGTGGGCCCCGCCACGATCCGCGACTTCCACGCCGTCGGCCTGGGCATCCGCACGCTCACCGGCCGCACCTGCTGGGGTACGAGCACCGCCGGGGACAGCGCCTGCTACAAGAAGACCGTGGCCGATACGGCCCACGTCAGCAGCACCGTCTTCAGCCGGGGCTGGGCCGATCTCGGCACCTACGCCTCAGCCCGGGAAGGGAGAGTGCTCACGCCCGGGAAGCCGTACGCCATCACGCTCGACCTCGCGGCCACCGATCACGTCGTCCCCGCCGGTCACCGCCTCGCTCTGGTCATCGGGGGGACCGACAACCTGGCCCTCCCGCCCGCCGACCGGCCCACGATTACCCTGGACCTCGCCCGCACGGCGTTGCGCATTCCGGTCGTCGGGCAACCGGGCCTGCCCTCCAGGTAGTTATCTGGGCATGGATCCCATGAAATCAGCGGGGGCAAAACGGCGTGAACCAGTCGGAGGCGGACACAGGGCCGAGTTTCGAGGAGTTCGTCGCCGCCCGAGGAGACCGCTTGTACCGGGCCGCGTGGCTGCTGACCGGCGACGCCCACGCGGCCGAGGACCTCTTGCAGACGGTTCTGGCCCGTGTGTGGCCCAAGTGGTCGCGTATCGCACGGGACAACCCCGAGGCGTATACACGTCGTGCGCTCGTCAACACCCATGCCTCGCGATGGCGACGGCGCTGGCGCGGCGAGATCCCCACCCAGGAACCGCCGGACGTCACCCTGGTCCGGGACGTCTTCGCCGAAGTCGACCTGGAGCAGTCCCTGGCCGGTGCGATCCGGCAGCTGCCGCCGCGTCAGCGAGCGGTCGTCGTCCTGCGCTACTTCGAGGACCTCAGCGTCGAGGAGACCGCACGGCTGCTGGGCTGCCGCCCCGGCACGGTGAAGAGCCAGGCCGCCAAGGCACTGAGAATCCTGCGTCGGCACCTCGCGCCGTCGCACCTTCTGGAGGTAGGTGAACGGCCGTGACCCGGGCGGAAGGAACAGGACGGGAAGCAGGGCCGGAAGCAACGTGGAAAGCATCGTGGGAAAAGGAAGGCCCAAAGGAAGGGGGACCGGAGGAGGAATCACTTCGGGTCGTGCTGGCCCGGGTCGCTCCCTCGGGTTCGAACCCCCGGCGCATCGAGGAGGTCCGTCGGCGCGTGACGGTGGCCCGGCGTCGACGCCGCATGCGCGTGGCGGGTGCTGCCGTGCTCGCTCTGGCGTCCGCCGTGTTGGTGCAGGTCCGGGGCCTGCCCTCCGGCGGCGAACGAACAGTGGCGACCCCGGGGCCGTCCTGGGCACCGCCCGGCTTCACCGACCTCCCGATGTCCGCCCTGTCCAGGGACCCCTCGCGCGGATGGCAGACCGCGCTACGCCTCGCCGATCACACGGGAACACGCGTCGTCGCCACCTTCAGCCCGGCCTCCGGGACCCCGCCGACCCCTCTCGCCGACGGCGGAGCGCTGGTCTTCTACGTCCGAGGGGACGCCGGGGCTTCGCGTGCGGAAGTGCGCCGAGTGAGCCCGGTCGAGCACTGGTGCGCACGAGTGGGCGGTACACGGGAGCTGATGCGCGTCGCGTCGACGGAAGGGGAGGAAGGGACGGCGCGGCCTGGTTACGCCTGCCTCAAAGGAGCCTCACCCACGGTGATCCGGCGGACGACCGAGATCCTCGCTACCGCGGGCCTCAGCCTCTGACGCGCCGACCGGAGACGTGGCCAAGGGCTCGACGTCTCACTGCTTACCGTGCACGAGCCTGTAAGGGCTGTCCCGTAGACGTTGGCAGGGTTCCGTCGGGATCGTGTCCGGCGTCGCCCTGTGCCGGCGCGGCAGGACAGAATTCCGTCGAGTGCGTGTACTGGCCTACTCCCACCCGCACGTGCCGGAACCGTCCGCCCACTGTGGTCGTCTTGTGCGCTAACGCTGTACGAAGCGGGGATGTGGGGGACGTTGTGACGCGGAACGTAACGAAGGCTGGTCTCCTGGCGGTCGCCATGGCGACGGTGCTCGGGATCTCGGCCTGCGGCGGTGAAGCCGGCGCGGCGGCCGCGGGGACCGGCCGAAAGCTCCCCACGCACGGGGAGGGGGAGTCCGTGGCGCCCTTCGGGGGCGGGGCGTCGTCCGGCTCGGCGCGGACGTTTTCCGGCACCGTGGGGAAGTCGTCCGGGACCGCGCGAACCGCGGCGTCGCCCATCACCCGGCACGTGCCATGGAACCTGGACATTCTGGACCAGCGGTCGCGGCCGCTGAACGGGAAGTTCACCGCCACCGCCACGGGCAAAGGCGTTCACGTCTACGTGATTGACACCGGGATGGACATCGCGCACCAGGAGTTCGGCGGACGCGCCCGCCTCGGTGCCGACTTCGTGGGCCCGAAGGACTCCGGTGACTGCTTCAGTGAGGCGGGCATCGGCCACGGCACCTTCGTCGCGGGCATTATCGGCGGTGCGAGGTACGGGGTGGCGCCCAAGGCCGCGCTCGTACGGGTCCAGGGTGTGCTGTGCGAGAGCCAGGGCGGTGGTTCCTCGGCGGCGGCCGAGGCGGCCGTGGTGAAGTCCGTCAAGTGGGTCACCGCGCACGCGCAGAAGCCCGCGGTGGTGAACATGTCGCTCAACTTCGGCCACCGGTCGCCGGCGGTGGAGTCCGCAGTGAAGAAGATGGTCGACGCGGGGATCCCGACGGTGGTGTCGGCGGGCAACTTCCATGACGACGCCTGCAAGCACTCCCCGGCCGGAGTCCCCGGCACTATCGTCGTGGCGGCTTCCACCTCGAACGACCGCGTGTGGAGCGACGGCGGCTCCTACGGATCGGGCTACGGACGGTGCGTGGACCTGTACGCCCCCGGCCAGAAGGTGACCGCCGCCCTGGCCGGCGGCGGTACGACCACGGAGAACGACGGCGCGACGTCCTGGGCCGCACCGCACGCGACCGGCGTCATCGCGCTGTACCTGTCGGTACACCCCCACGCCACGGTTCACGAGGTACATGTCTGGCTCGACCACACGGCCACCCCTGGTGCCGTGCACGGCGTCCGCTCCGACACTCCCGACAGGCTGCTCAATACCGGCGGCCTCTGACCTGCCCCGGCCGCCTCGGTCGCACGGTTCACCCAAGCGCGGCGCCTCACCGGAACGGCGGGCGCAAGTCGTGCCGCCACCGTGCCCACACGGCGTCGACCGTGACGACACGGACGGTCTCGTATCCGGTGGCGGCGGGGAAGCGGGTGGCGCGGGCGTTCCCCTGCGGCATGGATTGGTCCTCTGGTCAGCCTGAATGCTCTGCGGTTCAGAACGTCGACCTCTCCCAGCCTCGCCCAAAGGCAAGGACTACGAACGGGTTTTCAGGGGTGCTCTCGCAGACGTTGGCGGGCGACGGTGGGTGGGCGCTCCTCCGTCAGGCGGATCATGCCGTAGCGCTCCGCCGGCTGGTCGGCGGTGACGGTCCGGTCTCCCACTCTGCGGCGGCCGACTCTGCGGCGATGACGGGCGTGCGGGTGTCGACGCGAGGAGGGGGAACCCGGTTGCGTGGATGCCTCAAGGCCGACGGCCAGCTCCCGGTGTGCTCGGAGGGGGCAATTATTAGACACTCCCTCACGTGGAACCGTGCCAGAGAAGCCGCCTCACGTCCTTGGTTTCGAAACTGGCGGTGCACTCGTCGCAGGCGGACCCTTGGAGCATCAGTAGATCCTGCCGGAACACGAACGGCGTGAAGCTCGCACCCTGCCCCGGGAAGTGCCTGCGGCAGTTGTCGCAGGTGTTCTCCTCGACGTCGGTCAGCTGGAGCGGGTTGGCGGCGTACGCGGCGACGCAGTCACGGCAGCGCCACAGGTCGGTCGGCATCAGTAGGAACATCGGCTGCAACGGCACCGCGCGCAGGTGCGCGCACCTGTTGTCGAGCGGTAACCGCACCAGGTAGCGCTCGATGATCGGGCTGGTGCCCGACGTCGGTCCGTCGGAGCCGAGCGTCGTCTTCATCATGTTGCGCGCGTCGGCCTGCGCGGCGGCGATCTGGTCGAGCGTGGGATCCGTCATCCTGCGTCCTTCCGCGTTGGGCAACGAGCGTACGTCGCACCACCGACGAACCACGCCCGCGACAGCCCTGAACGTGCTGCTGCCGGCCGTTCAACAAACCACGACACTGTGTCGGAGGTTCGCTCTACCATGGGCGCATGGCGCAATGCACAGCACCCTCCCGAGGGCACCGCACCGCGAGTGGGGCCGCGAACTGCCCAGCGTGCAGCAGCTGGGGACGGAGGTCGCACACCCCGTCGTATTCGTCCGGACCCTCCTACGCCGGTGGCGGCGGTGGCGGTCGGTCGTCCGGCGGGTCGTATAGCGGCGGCACCTCGCGGCGCACCAGGTCCGGCAGGACGGTGTGGTACACCCCGACCGAGTGGCGGGCGGTCGAGCCCTACGCCGACAAGGCTGCGGTACAGGCACAGGTACACCCGGACAAGCGAGACCTCTTCCTCTGCCACGCCTGGAACGACCGCGAGGGCAGTGCGAAGGAGCTCTACGGTCACCTGAAGACGAGCGGTGCGACGGTGTGGTTCAGCGAGGAAGACATCCCGCTGGGCTCGCTGCAGATGCGGGAGATCGACAAGGGGCTTCGTAACTCCCGGATCGGGATCGTGCTGGTCACGCCAGCCCTGCTCGAGAGCATCAAGAACGAGGGGATCGCCGAGAAGGAGCTCGCCGTCCTGCTCGGCACCAACCGCGTCGTGCCCGTGACGCACGGGGTGACCTTCGACGAGCTCTATGACGTCAGCCCCATGCTCGCGTCGCACTCCGGGCTGAGCACGAAGGAGTCGTCGCTCGACGCCGTCGCCGCCAAGATCGCTGCTGCTGCCGCCGCGCTTCCCGCTGCCTGACGTCCGGATCTACCAGCGAACGTCGGACCAGCCCGTCGCGGGCGGAGGGCCTACAAGGCCGCGCTCTATGAGCTTGGCCATACGCTGGCAGATGCCTTGGCGGCCATCACGCCAGCCTTCGTTGAACCAGGAGCCAGCTACCGGGCGCCCCGCGTGCTGCGGCGAGCGCTCTACTCCTGGGCCTTCAACAAGAACGCCTGGAAGGTCGATGCGTCAGAAGAGTGGCAGGCGGCATTGGACTGGCTGCAGCGCCACTCGCTGCCTGTAGGCGAGTTGGATGATCCCCAAGTGCTGCGGCGTGGCCTCGACGCACTCTGTCGGAAGGTCGATGGAACGGCCGCTGCCGCGAAAACCGTGAAGCGAAAGAAGGCTGCGGTCAACGAGGTGTTTGGTGTAGCCGTTGAACGCGGATACTTCGCACAGAACCCGCTGATCGGTCTTCGCTGGACGGCGCCGGAAGTCGCCGATGAAGTCGATCCCGACTGCGTGCCGAACCCGGCTCAGGTTGCCCGACTGCTAGCCGCAGTCAGAGCCCTACCCGGCCGTGGCCCTCATCTGTACGCCTTCTTCGGCTGCATGTACTACGCCGCCATGCGCCCAGCCGAGGTGATCCATCTACAGAAATCCCAGTGCCGTCTGCCGGCGAGTGGCTGGGGCCTTCTGAACCTGAAGGGCGGCGTCGTGACTGCCGGTAAGGAGTGGACGGATGACGGCGCCGTCTACGAGATCCACTCCCTGAAGCGGCGGGCAGCCAAGGCGACACGCCCGGTGCCGATTCCTCCAGTGCTCGTCCGCATGTTGCGCGAACACATAGGAAGCTTCGGCGTTGCACCCGACGGACGCCTGTTCCACAACGCAGAGGGGAACTACATCGACGCCTCGGCGTACGGCATCACCTGGGGGCGAGCGCGTGAGGCTGTTCTTACGCTTGACGAGCACGCCCTTGACCTGGCGAAGCGTCCCTACGACCTGCGCCACGCCGGCATCTACTTCTGGTTGGCCTCCGGCGTCGACCCCGCAGAGTGTGCGCGTCGGGCTGGGCAGAGCATCCAGGTCCTCTTCCGCTACTACGCCAAGTTCCTGGCTGATGCGCGGAACCACGCCAACACCCTGATCGAAGACTCCACGCGGCGATGGGAGGAGGCGACGGACGATGACGATGCGGAGAGCGCCTTAGCGGGACCTTGGCCCGGAAATGCCCCGGAACTGCTGGTCAGAGCTGGGATACGGGTGGGAGATATCGGGAGTAAGGGCGTGTTTCGACTCGCTTCTTAGATGTGCGCCGAGAAGGGCGCCTGCCGGGCATCTGCCCTGGTCAGGCGCCCTTTTTCTGTGCCTAGAAGAAGCCCAGCTTCTTCGGCGAGTACGACACCAGGAGGTTCTTCGTCTGCTGGTAGTGCTCCAGCATCATCTTGTGATTCTCCCGGCCGATGCCGGACTGCTTGTAGCCGCCGAACGCCGCGTGCGCGGGGTAGGCGTGGTAGCAGTTCGTCCACACCCGGCCCGCCTGGATCGCGCGGCCCGCGCGATAGGCGGTGTTGATGTCGCGCGTCCACACGCCGGCCCCGAGGCCGTACAGGGTGTCGTTGGCGATCTTGATGGCGTCGTCGAAGTCGTCGAACGACGTGACCGAGACGACCGGGCCGAAGATCTCCTCCTGGAAGATCCGCATACGGTTGTCGCCTTCGAAGATGGTCGGCTGGACGTAATAGCCGCCCTTCAACTCGCCGTCGTAATCGATGCGTTCGCCACCGGTGCGGATCGTGGCGCCTTCCTGCCGGCCGATGTCCAGGTAGGAGAGGATCTTCTCCAACTGGTCGTTGGAGGCCTGCGCGCCGATCATCGTGTCGGTGTCGAGCGGGTGCCCCGGCTTGATCAGCTCGGTGCGGGCGACCGCCGCCTCCATGAACTCGCCGTAGTTCCCGCGCTGTACGAGCGCACGCGACGGACAGGTGCACACCTCGCCCTGGTTGAGCGCGAACATCGTGAAGCCCTCGAGCGCCTTGTCCCGGAAGTCGTCGTTCTGGGACCAGACGTCGTCGAAGAAGATGTTCGGCGACTTGCCGCCCAGCTCCAACGTGACCGGCTTGATGTTCTCGGAGGCGTACTGCATGATCAGCCGGCCCGTCGTGGTCTCGCCGGTGAACGCCACCTTCGCCACGCGCGGACTGGAAGCGAGGGGCTTGCCCGCTTCCACACCGAAGCCGTTGACGATGTTCACGACGCCCGGCGGGAGCAGATCCGCGATCAGACTCATCCAGTAGTGGATGGACGCGGGGGTCTGTTCGGCGGGCTTGATGACGACCGCGTTGCCCGCCGCCAGTGCCGGCGCGAGCTTCCAGACCGCCATCAGGATGGGGAAGTTCCAAGGGATGATCTGCGCGACGACACCGAGCGGCTCGTGGAAGTGGTACGCGACGGTGTCGTCGTCGACCTCGCCGAGTGAGCCCTCCTGGGCACGGATCGCCCCCGCGAAGTACCGGAAGTGGTCGATGGCGAGCGGGATGTCGGCGGCCAGGGTCTCGCGAACCGGCTTGCCGTTCTCCCAGCTCTCGGCGACCGCCAGCTTCTCCAGGTTCGCTTCCATCCGGTCGGCGATCTTGAGCAGGATGTCGCCGCGCGCGGTGACCGAGGTCCGGCCCCAGCCGGGCGCCGCCGCGTGCGCGGCGTCCAAGGCGCGCTCCACGTCCTCGGCGGTACCTCGCGCCACCTCCGTGAACGGCTGTCCGTTCACCGGACTCGGGTTCTCGAAATACTGCCCGCGCGCCGGCGCCACGTACTCGCCGCCGATGAAGTGGTCGTAACGCGCCTGGTAGGAGACGATCGCGCCCTCGGTGCCGGGCGCCGCGTAACGGGTCATGCTGGTCTGCCTCCCGGAGAAGCGCCGCCCGCCGTTGGGCAGCTCTCGCCCCGAGGTTAGAAACGCGGACGTTGCGACGACGTTGCGGACGGGTGCACGTGGCCGCGTCCGCCGAGCCTCGGCGGCATCCATCCGGCGGGTGCGGCCTGTTCGGACTCCACCTCGTCGAGCCGCGCCCGTACCGCGGCCGTCGGTCGTACGGCGGCCAGCGCCCGCCAGACGTCCAGGTCGTCCTCGCCCCACGGGGCGCGCGCCCAGTCCGCCAGCAGGTCGGGGTCACGGCGCGCGATGAGAGCCGTACGCAGTCCGTCGGCGAGCCGGCGCCGGAGGCGCACGACGGCCGGGGCCACCGAACCCGGGAGCAGTGGACCGGCGTACGCGGTCATGGCCCCCGTGATCGCGCCCGAACCGAGCCGACGCTCCACGACAGCGACGTCCGATTCGACCGGCGCCGTGAGCCGGTAGGGGCGCGAGGCCAGCAGGCCGGAATCCAGCAGACGGCGCAGGCGGGTCAGTTCGGCGCGCAGCGTCACCGGCGTCACCGACTCGTCCTCGTACAGCGCGCACAGCAACTCGTCGCCCGTCAGGCCCTCCGGGTGCCTGGAAAGCAGCACCAGGATCTCGCTGTGTCTGCGACTCAGCCCGACCTTGCGCCCTCCCGCGACCAGTTGAGCCTCGTCACGGCCGAGCGCGGTCAGCTCGACCGTGTCCGCCGCCGTTCCCGGCGGTGCGAGCAGCGCCAACTGGGACTCCGCCGCACGTGCCACCGCCTGCACGAAACCGAGACTGTGCGGATGCGCGAGTCCGTCCCCGCCGGTGATGTCGATCGCACCGAGCACCCGGCCGGTGCGAGGGTCGTGCACCGGAGCCGCCGCACACGTCCACGGCTGGACGCGCCGTATGAAGTGTTCGGCCGCGAAGACCTGCACCGGACGGTCGACAGCGACCGCGGTCCCCGGCGCGTTCGTACCGACGGCCGTCTCCGACCATCGGGCACCCGGCACGAAGTTCATCCGCCCCGCCTGGCGTCGGGTCGTCGGATGGCCTTCGACCCACAGCAACCTGCCCTGCTGGTCACAGACCGCGAGAAGATGCTTGCCGTCCGCCGCGAACGTCCCCATGAGCTCGCGGAAGAGCGGCATCACCGCGGCCAGCGGATGCTCCGCCCGGTAGGAGCCCAGATCGCCGTCCGTCAGCTCCACGGTCGCGGTCCCGTCGGGTACGACACCTGCCCGCGCCGAGCGCCGCCACGACTCGGCCACCACGGAGCGCACCGGACGTGGCACCGTGCCCGCCTCGGTGAAAGCCTCGTGCGCCCGGCGCAGGGTGCGCACTCGTTCGACGGGATCGGCACCCGGTTCCAGGGCAACCCATGGATCGGTCATTCGGCCTCCCGGAATGGCGATGCGGCTGGGACCATCGTCACGTCCAGCGAGGATCCGGACAAGCTCTGTGACGGTGCGGCGGTAGTCGGGAGCGGGCGCGCCCGGAAGGGACACGCGAGGGAGGCGGCAAAGGGGCGTTGGCGCTCCGTCGTTCAGAGGCGCAGCGCCGCGGCGGTCTCGCGCAACCGCGCGTGCAGGCCACGATGCGTCTCGCGCGCGGGCAACCACTCCTTGCGGAGCTTCGCGACGCAGGTGTAGTTGGTGTCGCAGACGTTGGCGAGCGGCGATTCGACCGCCTGTGTCGCGAACTGGTACGCGTCCAGTTCGCTGAACCCGTAGTCACGCACCAGCCACCGCACCAGGTCGAGCTGGGAAATGCGGAACGCGTCCTCCAACGGGCGTGCCGAACCGGTCGAGATGATGTGCGTGTCGGACTCGATGCGCGGCCAGGGGGTGGCGATTCCCTTGAGCAGCTCGACGATCACCACCGTGTTCATCGCGCACTCGACCGCCACACCACATGTCTCGCCCTCGCCCTGCCGCGCGTGCCCGTCGCCGAGGCTCAACAGGGCCCCCTCGACGTTCACTCCGAGAAAGCAGGTGACGCCGGCCCGCATCTCCGGCGTGTCCATGTTCCCGCCGTGGGCGTCCGGCACCAACGCCGAGCGCACCTCCAGATTCGCCGGCGCCACCCCGACGGTGCCGTGCATCGGATCCATGGGCAGCTCGATCCGGAGGTCGCTGTCCCGTGCGCGGAAGAGGGCGGTACGCCGCTCCCGGTCGAGCTGCCAGATCCACACCGTCTCCGGCAGCGCCGGCTGCAGCGTGGCCGTGGTGTGGGTGGACGTGAGCGCGCCGAACAGCGGGACCGTGGTCGAGGCCGCCCAGTCGCGGGCCGGCTCGATCGATACGAAGTGCACCGCGACGGTGTCGCCCGGCTCCGCGCCCTCCACGTGGAAGGGGCCGGTCTGCGGATTGAGGAACGGGAACTCGCACACCTCGGACACCAGGTCCTTCTCGGAGCGCACCCGTCCGGCGAAGCAGTCCTCCGTGTACAGATCGAGGACGGTGCCCGGCGCGACGCGTGCCACCGGCGGCGCTCCGCCGAACGTCCACGCGTATTCACCGGGTTCGGGCCGTACGGTCAGGATGTGAGGATCGCTCATGGCTGCGTGGCTCCGCTCTGCCGGGGATCGGGGGACGAGGTCTCGTCGAGGTGGACACGGGCGGTCTCGGCTATGCGCCCGGGGTGCCGGCGCGAGAGGACGATCAGCACCACGACCCCGGTCATCATCCACACCCCGACGACCGGTCCCGCGTACGACACGGGCGCGGTCAGCTCGGAGACGAAGTCGAAGACGGGCAGACCCGCGGCGGTCAACAGGGCCGGGACGAAAGCGACGATGCCCAGCAGTGGGAACACCAGATGCCGTACCGGATGGAACAACTCACGTCTGCGACGCAGGAAGTAGCCCGCGCAGGCGAGATTCACCACGATGTACACACCGATCACGACCGTCACGATCACCGTCGCGAGCAGCAGGAAGGCCGTCACCGGGTCGTAGGCGAAACCGAGCCCGAGCATGGCCGCGACCGCCACGGCGCACTGTATGGCCACTCCGGCGACGGGGGAGCGGTGCCGGGGATGCAGGCGTGCGAACAACTCCGGGAAGACCTTGATCCGGCCCAGGGCGAAGGCCGTCCGGGTGGAGACGGTCGCGCAGGCGTTGGCGTTGGCGATGGTGGAGTTGACCACGGCCAGGAACACGAGCACCCAGAACAGCCCGAACGAGGCGCGGGCCACGCCCTCCCAGGACGCGGCTCCGGAGGCCGAGAAACCCGCGAAACGGTCCGGGCCGACGTACACGGCCATGGCGTAGGTGGTGAGGACGTAGACAAGACCGATCGCCAGTGCCGCACCGAGGACCGCGCGGTGCATGGTCCGGCGCGGATCCTTCGTCTCCTCGGCGAGCGGGGCCGCCGCCTCGAACCCCGCGAAGGCCAGCACGGTGTAGACCGATCCCGCGAACACGCCGCTGACGCCTTCGTACCCCCCGGCGGTGTGTGAGGTCCCGAACACCGACAGGGTGTTGTCACCGCCCGCCTTGACGATCAGCCAGATGGCGAAGACGAGGAAGACCAGTACTTCGAAGATGCCGAGAACGGTCCCGAAGCGGGCTGAGGCACGCACTCCGAAGTACCCCGCCACCGCGATGACCGCGGCGCCGGCGAGTGACCATGGCCACCACAGGTCGTCGGGGTACGAGGACCACTCCTGGTGCAGGGTGCCCGCCGTGGTGAACCCGAGCTGCAGAAGCAGCAGCGGGGGCACCAGTGCTTCGACGAACACGTAGCCCCAGCCGACCAGAAATCCCACGGTCGGGTGCAGTCCCTGCGCCGCGTACGTGGACACCGAACCCGCGGAAGGCAGTTGCCGCGCGAGCTCGGCCACACATGACGCGGTGAACAGGCACGCGACGAGCGCGATCAGCACGGACAGCGGCAGACTGCCGCCCGCGAACGCCGCGCCCGACGGAATGGACGCGGCGACCGCGGCGGCCGGAGCCATGGCCGTGACACTCTGGAACAGGACCTCGCGCAGCCCGATGGCGTCGCGCCGCAGTCCCGGAACCGTCTCCCCCGACATGTGATCCCCCGATCCGCCTGGACACCGAGCCGTCGGCCCGATGGCTGCGCCTCGCGTGAATCACGTTACGGCGCTTGCCGGTTGGGCTGGAAGAGCGAGGCGTGAGTCGGTGGACAAGTCCTGGGCTGTGGACAATCCGGCCACCCGAAGGAAGGAACGGGAGCCCCGCGCCGGGTGCCGCGACCGTGCCTACGACCGTCTCGCGACCGACGACGGATCGTCGAGCACGGTCCGCACCACTGAGTGGGCGGCTCCCAGCAGCGGCCCTTGCGGACCCAGCCGCGAGACGGCCACGGCACAGGCGGGACCCGCCGTGCGTCGCGCCAACTCGTCCTCCAGCGAGGGCAGCAGCCACGGCGCGAGGCCGGACAGTGCTCCGCCCAGCACGACGGTCTCCGGGTCGAGCAGGTTGACAGCCCCGGTCAGCGCGATGCCGAGCGCGGTTCCGGCGTCGCGCAGGGCACGTCGAACCTCTTCGTCGCCTCGGGCGGCCCGCTCGGCCAGTACCCCGACGCGGTCGCCCCCCGGTTCCAGACCGGCCGCGCGCAGGACGGCCTCCTCGCCCGCGTACTGTTCGAGGCATCCGCGTCCGCCGCACGGACACTCAGGTCCGTCCGGACGCACCGGCACATGGCCCAGCTCGCCCGCGAAACCCCGTGTTCCACGCAGCAGACGTCCGTCCACGAGCACCGCCGCGCCGATGCCGATCTCCGCCGACACGTGCAGGAAGTCGCGGGCGGTCGTCTCGCCGAGCCAGAGTTCGGCGAGACCGCCGAAGTTGGCCTCGTTGTCCACGGCCGGTGTCAGTTCGGCGGGCAGCAGCGCACCGAGGTCCGTGTCGTGCCAGTCGAGGTTGGGGGCGCGGACCACGGTCCGGGCGTCGCGTGCCACCAGGCCGGGCACGGCGACCGCGAGGCCCGCGGGCCACAGTCCCTCACGCTCGGCCTCGGCGACGACCTGACGGACCAGCGCGGTGAGTTCCCTGATCACGGGCCCGGGGGGACGACCCCGGTTCGTGCCGTGCCGTACCGCACGGGCCCGTACGTCTCCGCGCAGATCGACCGCGCACGCCGCCAGATGGTCGACGCCCACTTCCGCGCCGATCCCGGCGGGTCCGTGTCCGCTGACCGCGAGGGCCGAGCCGGGGCGCCCCACTCGGCCGGGACGCTCGGGGCCGAGCTCGTCGAGGAGTCCGGTACGGATCAGCTCGTCGACCAGGGTGGAGACGGCCGCCCGGGTCAGACCGATGCGCGAGGCGACGGCGGCACGCGACAGTGGCCCCTCGGCTCTCACGGTATGCATGACCCGGGAGAGGTTGCGGCGGCGCATGCCCTGTTGGGTGTCGGGCAGGCGACGGCCGGAACCGGCCGGGTGTGCCTCGTGCGGCGGTGCGGTCATGCCTCCGTCAGTCCTCGTCCGGCCGGTCCCCGTGGGGCTGGTGCTGGTCTGCGCGTGGTCAGTTCCTGTTCGACTCCCGTTCCAGTAGCGGGGCCGCGTCGGAGAGTACCCCGGCGATCCTCGCGAGTGTCTCCTCGTCCCGTTCCAGGGCATCGAGCACCGGGCCGTGGGCCGTACCCCAGCGCCGGGCGACCGCGGCCGGATCCTCGCCGGTGAGCAGACCCGCGGCCTGCGCGGCGGCGCCCAGCGCGACCAGTTCCCTGGCTTCGGGCACCTGGACCGGACGTCCCGACAGCCGGCGTACCGTCTGCTGCCAGGCCGTGCCGCGGGCACCCCCGCCGATGAGAAGCAGCGGTGCGGAACGATCGGCGTCCGCGTCGAGCACCAGGTCCAGGGCGCCGAGGAGCGAGTGGACCGCCCCGTCGTACGCCGCCTGGAGGAGCTGTCCGCCCGTCGTGTCGTGCCGCAGCCCGTGCAGCAGGCCCGAGGCGTGCGGCAGGTCGGGGGTGCGCTCGCCGTCCAGGTAGGGGAGCAGGGTCACGCCCGCGCCGGGTTCCACGGCCTCCCGGTCGAGCCCCAGCAGGGCCGCGACGCGGTCGACGGCGAGGGTGCAGTTCAGGGTGCAGGCCAGCGGAAGCCAGTCGCCGCGCGCGTCGGCGAAGCCCGCGACGGTACCCGTCGGATCCGCGGGGCGCCGCGTCGAGACGGCGTACACGGTGCCCGAGGTGCCGAGACTCAGCACCGCGGTGCCGGGGCGCAGTCCGAGGCCGAGCGCGGCGGCCGCGTTGTCACCGGTGCCGGTGGCGACCAGCGTGCCCCGGGAAAAGGGCAGCTCCTCGCGGGCGTGCACGGTTCCCGCCACCTCGCCCGGGCGGACGACGCGCGGGAGCAGGGCGGGGTCGAGGCCGATGTGGGCGAGGACCTCCTCGTCGTACGCCTCCGACCCGGAGGCCCACCAGCCCGTGCCCGAGGCGTCGCCACGGTCGGTCGTGGCCTCTCCGGTGAGGCGTTCGGTGAGGTAGTCGTGCGGCAGCCGTACGGCTGCGGTGGCGCGGACGGCGTCCGGTTCGTTCTCGGCCAGCCAGGCCCACTTCGTGACCGTGATGGAGGGGCCGGGCACGGTGCCGGTGCGCTCGGCCCAGGTCTTCGGGCCGCCCAGCTCGTCGATCAGCCGACGGGCCTGGGGCGCCGAGCGCACGTCGTTCCACAGCAGTGCCGGGCGTACCGGATCACCCTGGGCGTCCAGGGTGACGAGCCCGTGCTGCTGGCCGCCGATCGAGACCGCCGCGGCCTCGTGGGCCGCGTCGCCGCACTGGTGCAGCGCCGCGCGGAGCGCGTCCCACCACTGGCGCGGATCGCTCTCGCGGCCCGCTCCGGTGGAGATCGTGTGCGGCGCCTGCCCGCTCGCCACCACCCGTCCGGTCGATGCGTCGACGACCAGGACCTTGGTGGACTGGGTGGATGTGTCCACCCCGACGACGAGCGGACCCTCGGCTGCTGACATCGGGCTCTCCCTCTTCCGCGGCTCCGCGGGATCTGTCCTGATGGTGGGCTTTTGGACCGGCGCGGCCCAGCTTTCACACTTCGTCTCTTCCCAGGGACGCCTTCGCATACTAATTTGTTAACCGCCATGACGAAATAGTCGGAGCTAGCAAGGAGCCGCGGCATGAACTACCAGCCCACCCCCGAGGACAGGTTCACCTTCGGCCTGTGGACCGTCGGCTGGCAGGGGAGGGACCCGTTCGGCGACGCCACCCGGCGCGCCCTCGACCCGGTCGAGTCGGTGCAGCGCCTGGCCGACATGGGTGCCTACGGTGTGACCTTCCATGACGACGACCTGATCCCCTTCGGGTCCTCGGACAGTGAGCGCGAGTCGCACATCAAGCGGTTCCGCCAGGCCCTGGACGCGACCGGCATGCGGGTGCCGATGGCCACCACCAACCTCTTCACGCACCCCGTCTTCAAGGACGGCGCGTTCACCGCGAACGACCGGGACGTGCGCCGCTACGCGCTGCGCAAGACGATCCGCAACATCGACCTGGCGGTCGAGCTGGGCGCCCAGACGTACGTCGCCTGGGGTGGCCGTGAAGGTGCGGAGTCAGGCGCCGCCAAGGACGTACGTGTCGCCCTCGACCGCATGAAGGAGGCCTTCGACCTCCTCGGCGAGTACGTGATCGCCCAGGGCTACGACCTCAAGTTCGCGATCGAGCCGAAGCCGAACGAGCCGCGCGGCGACATCCTGCTGCCCACCGTCGGTCACGCGCTCGCGTTCATCGAGCGGCTGGAACGCCCGGAGATGTACGGCGTGAACCCCGAGGTCGGCCACGAGCAGATGGCCGGGCTCAACTTCCCGCACGGCATCGCGCAGGCACTGTGGGCGGGCAAGCTCTTCCACATCGACCTCAACGGCCAGACCGGCATCAAGTACGACCAGGACCTGCGCTTCGGGGCCGGCGACCTGCGCTCCGCGTTCTGGCTGGTCGACCTCTTGGAGAGCGCCGGATACGCGGGACCCAAGCACTTCGACTTCAAGCCGCCGCGCACCGAGGACCTCGACGGAGTGTGGGACTCCGCGGCGGGCTGCATGCGCAACTACCTGATCCTGCGGGAGCGGTCGGCCGCCTTCCGGGCCGACCCCGAGGTCCAGGAGGCGCTGCGTGCCTCGCGCCTGGACGAACTGACGCAGCCCACCGCGGCTGACGGCCTGCAGGCGCTGCTCGAGGACCGTGCGGCCTTCGAGGAGTTCGACGTGGAGGCGGCTGCCGTGCGCGGCATGGCCTTCGAGCGGCTCGACCAGCTCGCCATGGATCACCTGCTCGGCGCACGGGGCTGATCGACGCGTCGGTGAGGCGTGAGGCCCGCTCCCTGGTGCTGCGGGCCCGCGCCCTCCGGTGCGGATCTCCGCGGGATTCCCCGGAATCATGCGGTCCAGGGCATGAGTCCGTATCAACTTGCGCGCGGGGGTCGCCTTGTGACCGGTTCGAGGTGACTCTGGACGGTATGGCCATGCCGCCCTTACCGCCCCAGCCCCCTCGGCCGCCGGAGAACACACCGCCATCAGGAGGCGGTGGATTTGGTCCGCCGCCCGAAGGCTACGTGCCCTCGTCCGGCGGCCATGGCTCCCCTTCGGGAGGTTACGGCCCCCCGTCACAGGACGGTGGCGGCGGCTGGCACCCCCCGCCACCGCCTCCCGCGCCGCCCGGTGGCCCTGGAGGGCATCGTGGAGGGCGGCGCCGTAGCCCCCTGCTCCTGGTGCTCGTCGCGGTCGTGGTCCTCGCAGCCGTCGTCGCCGTGATCCTTTCGGCCGGCGGCGGCAGCGACAAGCCCGACAGGAAGGGGCCCACCGAGAGCGGTAGCGGCACGAAGAATTCTCCTTCGCCCTCACTGAGCCTCCCGTCCGAGCTGCCCAGTGAACTGCCAAGTGCGCTGCCCTCGGAGTTTCCGTCGGAGCTGCCGAGCGGTCTGCTCAGCGATCTACCGAGCGGTCTCCAGTCACTCGTCCCCCATCTGGCCAACGACGAAGTGCCGTACTACATGTTGGGAACAGGCGACTGTTTCGACAGCAGCGCGGCCCGGCCCGGTCAGGCCGTCAAGCGCTCGTGCGGCGCACCGCACGACGCGGAAGTCGTCAAAGTGAGCGAGCTCAACGGGACCTACTCCACGGACGCCGCTCTCAAGAAGGCCGCCTCGGCCCTCTGCGCAGCACCCCTGGAACGCAAGGCGGCACAGCAGCCGGCGGGCACCGTCCGCGGCACCCTCGTGCAGTACCCGGATTCCAGCACCTACAGGACAGGCATCGACAAGGTTGCCTGCAGTCTGGCCGCGGACATCGGCGACGGCACGCACAGGCTCACCGCACCACTGGTGTGACCGGTACGCACGCGTGGCCGCCGTTCGCGCCTCACGCGCGCGTGTCGTACGAAAGCGATCCTGAGGTCTGGATCGGGTAGGCAGTCGCGCGGACGCACGGCCTCGACGCGAAGGGGGACGCCAGCGTGGCACGCGCGCGTGCGAGTGCCTCCTTCCCCACGATCCACTCGTCCTCGAGCACGGACAGCGCCACGGCTCCGCCGAACCACCAGGCACGCACTGCGAGCGTCAGTTCCTGGCGGTCCCGACCCGATCCACGGGCGGTCGTCCGGGTCGTTCGGCCAGTCCGGGAAGGACGGGCAGGGGAGGCAGGATGCCACCGGCCGCGGGTACGCCGCCGCACTGAAACGGCTCACCCCGCACCCGGGGTGCAGGTAGCCCCCCTGTGCGTGCGGGGGAAGCCTCCGTACCTATCCGGGTGATGGCGCCATGGCTGCCGATGGGCCCCGATTCGTACGTTTCATCAGGTCAGCCCATACCTGAGAGAACCGGAGACCCCACCATGCCCGACACCGCCGCAGCCGTCGCGGAACACCCTCCGGGGGTAGACGTCGGGCAGTCCCCCGGAAGCGGGTTCGCGCCTCTTCTGCGCGTCGTCAGGAATCAGGGTCTCCTGGAGCGGCGCCGCGGCTGGTACGCGCTCACGATCACCGTGAACACGCTCTTCCTGGCCGCGATCGTGACCGGCGTCGTTCTGCTCGGTGACACATGGTGGACGACGCTCCTCGCCCCGCCGCTCGCCGTGTTCTCGGCCCGGACGGCCTTCATAGGCCACGACGCGGGCCACTCCCAGATCACCGCCGGCAAGAGGACCGGCCGCGTGATCGGCCTGATCCACGGCAACCTGCTCCTGGGGATGAGCTATGGCTGGTGGAACGACAAGCACAACCGGCACCACGCCAACCCCAACCACATCGACAAGGACCCCGACGTCGTCGCCGACGTCCTGGTCTTCACCGGTGAGCAGGCCAAGGAGCGGGTCGGTTTCCGGCGCTGGCTCACCCGCAACCAGGCCTGGCTCTTCTTCCCGCTCACCCTTCTGGAGGGTGTCGCTCTGAAGGTCCACGGCTTCCGGGACCTGCGGAGGCAGACGCCGCGCGAGCGGGCGGTGGAGGCCCTGCTGCTGGTGGCGCACGTCGCGGCGTACGCGACGCTGCTGCTCACCTCCATGTCCATGGGCAGGGCGCTGGTCTTCGCCGTACTGCACCAGGCGCTGTTCGGCCTGCACCTGGGCATGGCCTTCGCGCCGAACCACAAGGGCATGGAGATGCCCGACCCGGACGGTGAACGCTGGGGCCATCTGCAACGCCAGGTGCTCACCTCGCGCAACATTCGCGGCGCTGTCCTGACTGACTGGTTCCTCGGCGGCCTCAATTACCAGATCGAGCATCACTTGTTCCCGAGCATGCCCCGGCCCCATCTGAGGCGCGCCCAGCCACTGGTACGCGCACACTGTCGGGAACTGGGTATCCCCTATGCGGAAACGGGGCTCGTCGACTCCTACCGGCAGGCCCTGCGTCACATGTACGAGGTCGGTGAGCCGCTCAGGGCCGAGTAGTCGCGGAAGGACTCGGGGCGGCGGAAGGACTCAGGGGCGAGTAAGGGAGCGACTCAGGGATGTCTCCGGGTCGCGCACTGGAACCGCGGACGGCGCGGACCCGTTTTCAGGACAGAGAGCGGCAGTAGCCGCGAAGGAGGCGACATATGTCGAAGAACGCGAAGATCGCCGCAGGGGGTGTGGCGGTCGGCCTCATCCTGCTGATCTGGCTGCCCTGGTGGGCTTCCTTCCTGATTGTGGTGGGAGTTCCCGCGGCCGCGTACCTGACGCTGGACCCCTCACAGCGGCGCCGGCTGCGCCGCATCACCCGCAAGGAGATCGGACGCTGAGCGCGGCCGGGCCGGTGCGGCCCGGCCCGGCGCGACCCCGCCCGGCGTAGCGGGAGACGGTCACGCCGCCGGAGGCGGACCCGGCGGCCGTACGGCCCGCGGGCGGCGGCACGCACCGTTCGCGGTGGTCGGGCGGCGCGGTGCTCAGCTGGGGCGAACGGCCATCTTGTCGAGGGCTTCCAGAAGACCGGGCAGTTCGGGACCGCGTCCGACGGGCAGGACCTCACCGGGTTCGTCGTCCAGGAGGACGAACGCGATGTCGTCGGTCCGGGCGACCATCGACCAGCCCGGGCCGTCGGCCCGCAGGGTCCGGGCATCGCCGGTGGCGAACGACGAGCGCACACGGCCGGGTGGCGGTGGCGTGTCCACGTACGACCGCGCCTCCGCGAGCACCCGGCGGATACCGCTGCGGTTCCTGCCGTCGCTCGACGACTTGTCCTGAGGCGGGTTCTCTTCCTGAGCCTTGTCCGCCGCCTCAGTCTTGCTCTCCGCCGTGACGAACTCGTCGTCGTCGACCTGCTCCCGCCAGGTCGCCCACTGCAGGGCGATCTCGTCGGCGCCGAGACGTCGTTGCGCCGGTCCCCAGCCGGTGGTGTCCGGAGGGCTGAGCGGCGCCCGCTCCGCGAGTTCGGGCGCGGGGTCGTGCGGGGCGGGAACCCCGGGCGCCGCGACAGCGACCGCGAGGGGCCATCCGGGCAGCGCGCAGACGACCGTCCGCTCGTCGGGGGAGAGCTCGTGCTCCATGCCGCAGTCCCAGGACGCGATGGCGACGGCGACCAACGAGACATCGTCGATGACGACCGTCCACCGCGCGCCGTCGCCGTCCTGACCGAGCACGATCCCGTACCCGTCGGACAGGGGAGCCAGATCCAGCGCCGCACAGGCCTCCGGGTAGTCGTCCCCCAGCACGCTCGGGAACTTCGCGGGCGTCAGCAGCACCGCCGTCAGCACATACAGCGCGTCGTCGTCCCCGGTGGCGACGGCGTCATCGTCCGTCCCGGCCATCCCAACCTCCCCATCGCTACGTTTGTCGGCGCACCTTAGTGCGACCGGAAGGTGCTTGTCACGGGCCCGAAGCCCACGCGGAGCTGCAGTTATCCGGCTGGACAGGGGCGAAACGACCGTCACGCCCCTGGCTTTCAGCCGGTTGGAAGACCGAGCAGCGTCCGCGCCACGGTACGGGGTGACTCGTCACGCTCGCGGGCCAGGGCGATGACGGCGCGGCAGGCCAGTTCGTTCACCCCGAACGAGAGTGCCTCGGGCGACACCCAGGTCGCGGCTTCGTCGATCCGCTCCTGGTCGTCCTCCGCACACGCCGACACGTACGCGGCGGCGGCCTCGAACAGGTTGTGCGCACGCTTCTCGGGGCGCTGCCTCGCAGGCCGTCGGCCCCCGGTTCCCTCGGCCGTCCTGGGGCCCCACAACCTGCGGTATCTGGCGAACATGCCGGACATCGGACCGCCTTCCCCTGCGGGCTCGTCATCGCTGACCGTTCCGGTGCTGCTACTCAACGTAGAGTTGAAGCCTCGGCGGCAGAAGGGGGACGGCTCGGTGAAGCGCTACGAACGACTCGAGCGGATTCGGCGGATGGACCCGCGCGAAGAGGCGTCGGAGATCTACCGGCTCAGTTCCGTCTATGAGTTCCCCTGGGACCTCGCCCGCGCCCTGGAGCTGGCCCTCTACCGCACGTACGCCGTCCCCGGCATCGGCCGGCTGCTCGCCGAGACCGCGGAACTCACCGACCGCACACAGAAGCGGTACGACGACACAGCGCTGCTTCTGGACACCGTCGTCGAGCACGGCTTCGGCTCCGAGGAGGGGCGCACCGCGATCCGGCGCATCAACCAGATGCACCGCAGCTACGACATCGGCAACGCGGACATGCGGTACGTGCTCTGCACCTTCGTGGTCGTGCCCAAACGGTGGATCGACGCCTACGGGTGGCGCAGGATGTCACGGCACGAGATCGTCGCGTCCGCCGTCCACTACGGCACTCTGGGGCGGTACATGGGCATCGAGGACATTCCGGAGACGTACGAGGAGTTCGAGGCATGCCTCGACGCTTACGAAGAGGCCCATTTCGGGTGGAACGAGGGCGCGCGTCGCGTCTCCGACGCGACCCTCGACCTGATGGCCTCCTGGTACCCGCGCCCCTTGGCGCCCCTGCTCCGTGCCTCGACGATGGCGCTGCTCGACGAACCGCTGCTGCGGGCGTTCCGGTACGAGCCGCCGGGTGCCGCCACCCGCGTGCTGGTGCGCGGTGCGGTCCGGGCGCGCGGCCGTCTGGTCCGGCTGCTGCCGCCCCGCCGGGCCCCGCACTACGCACGGCAGAACCGGGAGATCAAGGGTTACCCGAACGGCTACCGCGTCGCCGAACTGGGGACGTGTCCGGTGCCAGGTGTGCGCGGCTGTCCCGCCTCACCCGTCACGCGCGTCGAGTGAGGCGACCGTGGTCCGCAGCCAGGACAGTTCGGCCACACCCGTGGCCCGGGCGATGGTGAGGACGCCGCGTCCGTAGGGGTCGTCCAGTTCCTCGGCACGCAGCGGCCGGTCGCCTTCGGAGAGGAAGCTCGCCGGCTCTTCCAGGAAGGTGAGCCTGCGGTGCAGTGTGCGTTTGCCGTCCTCGGTGAGTGTCAGGACCTGCCGGGGGGGCGGCCACGGCGCCCGGCTCCGTCGTCCGCGACGGCATGCCCGCCATCTCCAGTGATCGCGGGATACTACGACGCTCGCGCGGGGCACCACGCCCACCATGCGCGACCTGCTGGAGCGGTCGACGGTGGCCCGTGTCCGCCTCCAAGGGGAACTGAGCGGCGAACCGGGCGACAGAAAAGGGTTGGAGGCCGCCGGTGTGAGCGTGGTGAGCGTCCCCCGGGCGGGGCACACCATCATGCTCGACATCCCCGACGCCTTCGTGGCCGGGATCGCCGCGACGGTGTGAGGTCTCAGCTCCGGTGCACGGCGAGCGCCAGGAAGCGCTCGTCCTCGTCGACGTACGACGTCATGTCCCATCCGGAACCTGCCAGCAGAGGACGCAGGTTCGCCTCCGCTCGCAGATCGTCCGGCGTGATCCGGCGGCCCTGCCGGGCCGCGAGAGCCGCCCGGCCGATGGGATGGAACAGCGCGAGCGTGCCACCGGGACGGACCACTCGCGCCAACTCCCGCAGATTCGCCCGAGGGTTCGGCAGATGGGCGATGAGGCCCGCGCCGAACACGGCGTCGAGCGCCCCGGTGCGCAGCGGCAGCGCGGCGACATCGGTGAGCAGCAGCTGCCCCTCGCGGTCCCGCCCGGCCCCTACGGCGGCCGTCAGCATCGCCGGGGTCAGATCGGCCCCGATGACCACTCCGGACGGCCCCACGGCCGCTCGCAGCGGCGGCAGGGCCCGCCCGGTGCCGCAGCCCGCGTCGAGTACCCGGTCGCCCTCGCGCAGGCCGAGTTCGGCCGCCGCCGCCGCGTAGGCGGGCCCGTCGTCGGGAAATCTGGCGTCCCAGTCGGCGGCGCGTGGTGAGAAGAACTCCCGGACGTGTGTGTGGTCGTGGCTCATGTTCCGCATGATCCCGCACCGACACGAAAGGCGACGCTGCGCACACGTTCGAGCGTGACGCGATCGCTCGCCTGACTTTCTGCGTCATATTGCAACACCTTTCGAAATGCGCCCCCTTTTTGCGCCCCTGGCCGGACTAGCGTCCGTGAGCCATGGGACACCTGGACCACGCCGCCTTCGGCTGGCTGACCCCCGTGCTGTCGTACGCGATGGCCTGTACCGGCGCCGCTCTCGGGCTGCGCTGCACCGTCCGCGCGCTCGCCACGACCGGCCGTGCGCGCCGCAACTGGCTCCTCGCGGCGGCCTCGGCGATCGCCACCGGCATCTGGACGATGCACTTCGTCGCGATGCTCGGGTTCGGCGTCAGCGGCACGGAGATCCGCTACGACGTCCCGCTGACCATCCTGAGCCTGCTCGTGGCCCTGGTCGTCGTGGGCGCGGGCGTCTTCGCCGTCGGCTACGGCCGTGACCGGGGACGCGCGCTCGCCCTCGGCGGACTCACCACAGGGCTCGGCGTCGCGAGCATGCACTACCTCGGCATGGCCGCGCTGCGACTGCACGGCTCCGTGCGCTACGACCCGATGCTCGTCGGACTCTCGGTGGTGATCGCCGTGGTCGCGGCGACCGTGGCCCTGTGGGCGGGGCTCAACATCAAGTCACCTGTCGCCGTCGGCGGGGCCTCACTCGTCATGGGAGGCGCCGTGAGCAGCATGCACTACACCGGAATGCTGGCGGTGAGCGTCCGCGTCAGCCCTTCCGGTGAGGCTCTTCCCGGGGCCACGGTGATGCAGTTCGTCTTCCCCCTCGCCGTCGGCCTCGGGTCCTATCTCTTCCTGACCTCGGCGTTCGTCGCCCTGTCACCATCGGCCCGCGAGCGCGAGGCGTCCGCGGCGGCCCAGCGGCCGGTCGAGAGCGCCGCCCGCTAGTGCCGCGGCAGGCAACGTTCGGCCCGTCGCGACGCCCGGCACGTGCCCCCACCGCCTCAAGGGCGTGGGAGGTGCCCCCGCTCGCCGCACCGGCCGAAAGCCCGAGTACGTCCAGTACGAGGATCTCCGGCCGGCGCTCCCCCAGCCTCCGGCCGGGGGTCCCGGAGCACGCACCGGACGCCGCTCCTCGAAGAGCGAACGTCGCCTGCCGCGGCACCAGCCGCGGCTCGGCGCCTGGCCGACCCGCCCGGATAACCCCCGAATCATTGAGTGAGGAGGCCATGCGTACACCCCGTACAACCCCCGCACCCGGCGCCGAGCCGCCGTCCCAGGCTCCGACGCGCGGCCGTCGTGCCCACGCCGGCCCGCCCGCCGAGGAGCATGGCGGCCTAGACGAGGGCGCCGACGGGACGGGAGCCGAGGAGAACCCGCGCCCCGGGGCGATCCCGCGTCGCGCGGGTCGTTGGAACCCGCGCCCCCGCACCGTACGGGCCAAGATCGTCTGCCTGCTGATGGTGCCGGTCGTCTCCCTGTTCGCGCTGTGGGCGTATGCCACGGTGACCACGGCTCAGGACGTCGCGCGACTGCGACAGCTGCAACGCGTGGACTCCATGATCCGTGTCCCGATCGACAACGCCGTCACCGCGTTGCAGGCCGAGCGGACGGCCACCGTCCGCTACGCGACCGATCCGGGGTCAGAGCGGCAGAGCGACCTCAGGACGTTCGCGGAACGCACCGACCGCGCGGTGGCGAAACTGCGGCTCGGCGACCGCAACACCGTCGCCGACGGCGCCGACCTGCCTGCCGGGGTGGCCGGACGCCTCGATTTCTTCGTCACCGCGGCGGAGGACCTGCGAACGCTGCGCAGCGCCGTACGTGAGCGCCGTACCGGGTGGGACGAGGCCTACGGGCAGTACACCGAGGTCATTTCGACCGCCTTCTCGGTGACCGGCGCGCTCACCAGCGTCCAGGACCCGGGTCCGGGATCCGAGGCGCGCGTGCTCCTCGAGTTCTCCCGCGCAAGGGAGGCGCTCGCACAAGAGGACACGGTGCTGGCCGGCGCGCGGCTCGCGGGCACCCTGGAGGGTGAACGACTGCGGCTGTTCGCCGGAGCCGTCGCCACCCGTCGTGCGCTGACCGACGCGTCCGTCGCGGATCTGCGAGGGGCTGAACAAGCCTCCTGGCACGACCTCATGGGCGGAAGCGCGTACACCGACATGGGCGCCGTCGAGGACAGGGCGCTCGCGTCCCGCCCGGGCGCCACCGCCCTGGCCGCCGCGCCGGAAGCCGACTGGAACGCGCCTCACGCGCGCGTGCGTGACGGCATGCGCACGATCGAGGCTCACGCGGGCCGAGGTGCCGAGGGCCGGGACTACCCGCTGACCCGCGGTCTGCGAACGCCCGCCGGCGCCGCCGTCCTGTTCGGTCTCGCCGCCGTCGCCGCGTCACTCGTCATCTCCGTGCGCATCGGCCGCGGACTGGTCGTCGAACTGGTGGCATTGCGCAACAGGGCACTTGAGATCGCCCGGCGCAAACTCCCCGACGCCATGCGCAAACTGCGTGCGGGGGAGGAGATCGACGTGCGGGCCGAGGCCCCGTCCGGGCCGCCCTCCGAGGACGAGACCGGTCAGGTCGCGGAGGCCCTGAGCACCGTCCACCGGGCCGCCCTGCGCGCCGCGGTCGAACGCGCGGAACTCGCGAGCGGAATCTCCGGAGTCTTCGTCAATCTCGCCCGGCGCAGCCAGGTCCTGGTGCATCGCCAACTCAGCCTGCTGGACAGCATGGAGCGCCGGTCCGAGGATCCGGACGAACTGGCCGACCTCTTCAGGCTCGACCACCTCACCACCCGTATGCGGCGCCACGCCGAGAACCTCATCATCCTCTCGGGGGCGGCTCCCGGCCGGGCCTGGCGCATGCCGGTCTCACTGACGAACGTGGTCCGTGCCGCCGTGTCCGAGGTCGAGGACTACGCGCGCGTGGAGGTACGGCAGTTCCCGGAGACGTCCGTCATCGGCGCCGCTGTCGCGGACCTCACGCACCTCCTGGCGGAAGTCGTCGAGAACGCCGCGCAGTTCTCACCGCCGCACACCCATGTCCGGATCACCGGTGAGCCGGTCGGCAACGGCTTCGCACTGGAGGTCGAGGACCGGGGGCTCGGGATGGGCAAGGAGACGCTCGACGAGGCCAATCGGCGCATCGAGGAGACTGAGACGCTCGACCTGTCCGACAGTGACCGGCTCGGTCTCTTCGTGGTCAGCAGGCTCGCCGCCCGGCACGACATCAAGGTGCATCTGCGGACCTCGCCCTACGGAGGCACCACCGCGGTCGTCCTGCTCCCCACGGCGCTGCTGCAGTCAGGTCCGGCGGAACGACCCCCTCGCGGGGCGGACACCGAAGGGCCCGCGGAACGCGAGTACGCGCGCGTGCCGGCCGCCCCCGAAAGGGAGGCCGTCCAGGTCCAGGCGGCCGCCGAGCGGCCCGTCCTGGTGGCTCCCGTGCAGGCCGCCGACGAAGCCCCGGGAAAGACCTCATCCGAAAAACCACCACCGGGAGTCACCACCTTGCGGCTGCACCGTCCCCCGGAACCCTCCGACGGTGACGACGGCCTCCCCACACGCGTACGGCAGGCCCACCTCGCACCCCAACTGCGCGAACAGCGCCCCGAGGAGCCGGTATATGTCCCCGGCCCCAGGAGCGGGGACAGCCGCACTCCCGAACTCGTACGGGACCGAATGACCGCCTATCGCGACGGCTGGGCGCGCGGTAGCGGCCGGACATCCGGTCACGGCGGCACCACAGCCCCCGATGCGGGTGGCGACAGCGGCGAAGGAGACCCCGCGTGATTCAGGACCCGAGCCTGCGGGCTGCCCAGAGATCCGGCGAACTCGACTGGCTGCTGGACGACCTGGTGCTGCGCGTGGCCGAAGTACGGCACGTGGTGGTGCTGTCGAACGACGGGCTGGCGGTCGGCGCCTCCACCGGCCTCGCACGCGCGGACGCCGAACACCTGGCCGCCGTCGCCTCCGGCTTCCACAGCCTGGCGAAAGGCGCGGGCCGTCATTTCGGTGCCGGAGGCGTACGCCAGACACTGGTCGAGATGGACGACGGCTTTCTGCTCGTGGCGGCGGCGGGCGATGGATCGTGTCTCTCCGTTCTCACCGCCGCGACGGCCGACATCGGCCTGGTGGCCTACGAGATGGCACGGCTGGTCAAGCGCGTCGGCGAGCATCTCCACGCGCCTCCGCGCGCCGCCGCGCAACCGCCCGCCGCCGGATCGGCCGAGGAAGGCCGATACGGATGAGCGAGGACGTGGTGGGCAGCCAGTGGTACGACAACGAGGCCGGGCCCCTCGTCCGCCCGTACGCGATGACGGGCGGCCGCACCCAACCCGGCCCCGCCGGGGTCCGCTTCGACCTGATCGCCCTGGTCACGCTCGACACGACCGCGCCCGGGGCCGACGACGACTCGCTGCTCGGGCCGGAGCACCGGCACCTCATCGACCTGTGCCGCGTCGAGACCCAGTCGGTGGCCGAACTCGCCGCGGACACCGACCTGCCGGTGGGCGTGGTCAGAGTTCTGCTGGGCGACCTTCTGGAACGCGGCCGCGTCACGGTCAGCCGCCCGGTACCGCCCGCACAGCTGCCCGACGAACGGATCCTTCACGAGGTGATCGAAGGGCTGAGGGCGCTCTAGATGAACGTTGTCGGCCCGACGCGTACCCGTCTTCGCCCACTTCCGGACGCCGAACAGCCGCGAGACGGTCGCAACGGTCCATTAGCGGTCCGTTCCCTCGCGAGGAAGGCGCAGTTGCCATGATGCTGACTTCGCGCACCCGCAGACATGTACCGAACGCACCGAAGCGCCCGCCGTGCACCTGGGTCCCACCACAGAGCGTACGGACGGGCCACGCCGACCTCGGTCGGCACTCCCGAGGGAAGTGATCGATGGTCTCCGAGAACTCCGACGCCTCGGCCGCCGAGTCGTCCGCGCTGGCATTGAAGATACTGGTCGCCGGCGGGTTCGGCGTGGGCAAGACCACTCTGGTGGGCGCGGTCAGTGAGATCCGCCCCCTGCGTACCGAGGAACTGCTGAGCGAGGCAGGGCAGTCGGTGGACGACACCGAGGGAGTGGACCGCAAGGCCACGACGACCGTCGCCATGGACTTCGGCCGCATCACCATCCGGTCCGGTCTCTCCCTCTACCTGTTCGGCACCCCGGGCCAGGACCGGTTCTGGTTCCTGTGGGACGAGTTGTCGCTGGGCGCGCTCGGCGCCGTCGTCCTCGCGGACACCCGGCGGCTCGAGGACTGCTTCCCCGCGGTGGACTACTTCGAGCACCGGCACATCCCGTTCGTGGTGGCCGTCAACTGCTTCGCGGGCGCCCGGGCCTACGGAGCCCAGGACGTGTCCCGTGCCCTCGACCTCGACCGGGGCACACCGGTGGTGCTCTGCGACGCCCGTGACCGCGACTCCGGGAAGGAGGTGCTGATCCGACTGGTGGAGTACGCCGGGCGGGTGCACACCGCCCGGCTGCTCGACTCCGTCGGCTGAGGCCGCCGAGTCGCCAGAGGCCCACGGGCGAGGGGATCCAGGACGTGCCGTTCGGAACACACAGGGGTCGCCGGAGCGGCTCGGCCGCGAGGCACCGCTTCTCACAGCCGGCCCGACCCGAACGGCACCACCTAGTCAGACACCGCGGAGTAGGCGAGGATCTTGTCGATCCGCACGCGTACGACGAGTTCGCCCGGGACTCCGTTGCGCTTCCCGAACTCCTCCGCCCGCTCCGCACCCATGTAGCGGCCGCCGATGCGGGCGGCCCAGAGGCGCAACTCGTCCGGGTCCTCCGACAGTTCGGCCCGCCCTTCCAGCACCACGAAGCCGAACGGCGGCCGGTCGTCGTCCACGCACAGGGCGACTCGGCCGTCACGGGCCAGGTTCCGTCCCTTCACGGTCTCCTTCGCCGTGTTGAAGATCAGGTCGTCGCCGTCCAGCAGGAACCAGATCGGCGCCACATGCGGACTCCCGTCCGCCCGGACGGTCGACAGTTTCCCGGTGCGGGTGCCGTGCGAGACGAAGGCCCGCCATTGCTCGTCGGTCATCTTCTGTGCCATGTCCCCATCCTCCTTGCTCGCAGGGCGGACGTGGGGAAGGCTGGCTGGTCGAATCCTCCGGCCTGAGGGGGACACGACACGGGGAGACGGACATGGAGCAGAACACGCGGCTCGGCTGGCTGCTGGACGACCTGACCGAGCGCGTCGAACACGTACGGCACGCGTTGGTGTTCTCCAACGACGGGCTGGTGACGGGCGCGAGTACGGGACTTCGGCGCGAGGACGCCGAACACCTGGCGGCGGTCTCGTCGGGTCTGCACAGTCTGGCCAAGGGCTCCGGTCGTCACTTCGGCGCGGGCGAGGTGCGTCAGACGATGATCGAGTTCGACGACGCGGTGCTTTTCGTCATCGCGGCGGGAGACGGCAGCTGCCTGTGCGTTCTCAGTGCCGCGGAGGCCGACATCGGCCAGGTCGCCTACGAGATGACCCTGCTGGTGAACCGTGTCGGCGAACACTTGCGGGTGGACACGCGCCAGCCGGAACGATCCCCTTCATTGGACTCCTGACCTGCGGAGACGTGTTCCGCGGCGGAGTTATCCACAGGCACGCCGCGAGATCGTCCGGACCGGCTACGGTTTTTCCCGAGGCAAGCGCACACCGGCGCGAGCACCGCACTCCACGGGGGAGACCGTCATGTCCGGTAACACCGTCACGCAGTCAGTCGCGCAGTCCGCTCCTTGGTCGCTCGCCCGGGCCGCCCGGGAACTGGAGCTCAGGCGCGGTGAGTTCGACCTGGCCGTGCACCTCGGACACGTACGCACAGTTCCCGACGAAGGGGGAGGAGGACGTCGGGTCACCCGTGCGGAGACCGGCCGGGTGCGTTCCCAAGAGGGCTTTCCCGAGGCGCTGCGAGAGCGCGTCAAGGCGGTGGGTACGACAGAGGGTGCCGCCCTCATGGGCATTTCCACCGCCAGGTTCACACGCCTCGCACGCCTGGGCCTCGTGGTACCGGTCAAGTTCTATCTCAACCGCTACCGGGCCGTGGTCTGGCTCTATCTGGCCGAGGAACTGCTCCGGTTCCCGTCCGACAGGCAGAATGCTCCCCTGCTCAGGGGCCGTACGCCCGAGGGACTGCGCGACCAACTGGAGGCCGGCCTGGACCTCCGGCCCCGCAACTGGCGGGGACGGCACATGGGATTCCTGCTGCGCCAGACCGACGGCCCCTGGGCGAGGGCGGCGGTCGTGGCCTCCCTGCTCGACCCCGTGCAGGTGGCGGAGGTCATCAGGGATCCGTACGAGCGCGCCTGCCTGAACCGCTTCCGCCCCGAACGCCTCTCCCACGGCGCGCCGGACTCGCCCGCCGCGCACCTCGTCTCCCGGATCATGACAGCCGAGGACCCCGACGAGATCAGCTGGCTCCGCGCCGACCTGGGTCAGGCCGTCGCCGAAGCCCGAGAGACGCACCCCGCACCGCGTCCGACGCAGAGGGTCGAGCACGGCGTCGTCCCGGAACCGGCTGGATCGGCCCCAGCCCATTCGTCCCGGACCCGTCCGTCTCCGGTGGCCTCTCGGCCTGCTGTCTCCGGCCGCGAAGCCGCCTTCGCTCCGGCTGCCCCGGTGCCGGTCGCCGCCGGGCCGGTCGCCGCCGCGCCGGTCGTCTCCGCGACGGTGGCTTCGCGGCCGGAGACAGCCACCCCCGAGGACCTGCCCGCGGCCGGAGAACGCGGGTGGCCACGCGGGCTGCTCGGCTGGTTGCGCCGCAGAAACACCTGACAACCAGACGGTTTGTCACATCGCTACAGTGCCCGGAACAGACCTTCCTGGACGACGGAGACGAGCAGGCGTCCCTTCAGGTCGTAAATGCGTCCGCGGGCCAGTCCTCGCCCGCCGGTCGCGATGGGCGACTCCTGGTCGTACAGGAACCACTCGTCCGCCCGGAACGGCCGGTGGAACCACATGGCGTGGTCGAGGGAGGCCATGTCGAAGCCCCGCGGACCCCACAACGGCTCCACGGGGATGCGGACGGCGTCCAGGAGCGTCATGTCACTCGCGTACGTGAGGGCGCACGTGTGCACGAGCGGGTCGTCGCCCAGCGGTCCCACGGCCCGCATCCACACCGCGCTGCGCGGCTCCGCGTCCTTGATCTCGTTCGGCGTCCAGCGCAGCCGGTCCACGTACCGGATGTCGAACGGCTGGCGGCGTGCCATGCGTTCCAACGACTCAGGAAGCGTGCCCAGATGCCTGGTGATCTCCTGCGGGAGCGTCGGCAGGGACTCGGGGTCGGGGACCTCGCGAGCCGGCGGCAGCTGGTGCTCGAAGGTCCCTTCCTCAGGCTTGTGAAAGGAGGCGGTCAGATTGAAGATCGTGCGTCCCTGCTGCACGGCGGTGACACGCCGCGTGGTGAAAGAGCGCCCGTCCCGGACCCGTTCGACCTGGTACACGATCGGCACGCCCGGCCTGCCCGGCCGCAGGAAGTACGCGTGCAGCGAGTGCACCGGCCGGTCGCCCTCCGTGGTGCGCCCGGCGGCGACCAGCGCCTGGCCCGCCACCTGGCCACCGAATACACGCTGCAGCGACTCGTCCGGGCTGCGGCCACGGAAGATGTTGACCTCGATCTTCTCCAGGTCGAGCAGGTCGACGAGTCTCTCGGCGGGGTTCGTCATGTGTGGGATTCTCCTGTGCTCACAACTGGCCGACGTCGGTGACCTTGACGACGGCACGGGCCTCCGCGTCGGACGCCGTGAGGTCGACCTCCGCGCTGATGCCCCAGTCGTGGTCGCCGTTCGGGTCGGCGAAGGTCTGACGGACGCGCCACAGGCTGTTCTGCGGCTCCTCCACGATGGACAGCAGCTTGGGGCCGCGGGCGTCGGGGCCGGTGCCGAGGTCCTCGTACTCGTCCCAGTACTTGTCCATCGCCTCACCCCAGGCATCGGCGTCCCAGCCGGAGTCGGCGTCCATCGCGCCCAGCTCGTCGACGTTGTCGAGCGCGGCGAGTTCGACGCGGCGGAACATCGCGTTGCGGACGAGGACACGGAAGGCGCGGGCGTTCGCGGTGACCGGCTTGACCTGGTCGGCCTTCTCCTGTGCCTCCTCGGCCGTCATCACCTCCGGGTTGGCGAGCTGCTCCCACTCGTCCAGCAGGCTGGAGTCGACCTGGCGCACCAACTCGCCCAGCCAGGCGATCAGATCCTCCAGGTCCTCGGACTTGAGGTCGTCCGGGACGGTGTGTTCCAGGGCCTTGTAGGCGCTGGCCAGGTAGCGCAGGACAATGCCCTCGGTGCGCGCGAGCTCGTAGAAGGAGACGAACTCGGTGAAGGACATGGCGCGTTCGTACATGTCACGGATCACGGACTTCGGCGACAGCGGATGGTCGCCGACCCACGGGTGGCTCTGGCGGTAGGTGTTGTAGGCGTGGAAGAGCAACTCCTCCATCGGCTTGGGGTACGAGACGTCCTGGAGCCGTTCCATGCGCTCCTCGTACTCGACGCCGTCCGCCTTCATCGCGGCCACGGCCTCGCCCCGCGCCTTGTTCTGCTGGGCCGCGAGGATCTGCCGCGGGTCGTCCAGCGTGGATTCCACGACGGACACCATGTCCAGGGCGTAGGACGGGGACTCGGGGTCCAGGAGGTCGAACGCGGCGAGCGCGAACGTCGACAGCGGCTGGTTGAGCGCGAAGTCCTGCTGCAGGTCGACGGTGAGACGCACGATGCGGCCCTCGGCGTCCGGCGAGTCCAGCTTCTCGACGATGCCGCCGTCGAGGAGCGAGCGGTAGATCGCGATCGCCCGCCGGATGTGCCGCAACTGCTGCTTGCGCGGCTCGTGGTTGTCCTCCAGCAGATGCCGCATCGCCTCGAAGGCGTTCCCGGGCCGGGCGATCACCGACAGAAGCATCGTGTGGGTCACCCGGAAGCGGGAGGTGAGCGGCTCGGGATCGGAGGAGATCAGCTTTTCGAAGGTGCTGTCCGTCCACCCGACGAAGCCCTCGGGAGCCTTCTTGCGCACCACCTTGCGACGCTTCTTCGGGTCGTCGCCGGCCTTGGCGAGGGACTTCTCGTTCTCGATCACGTGCTCGGGGGCCTGGGCGACGACGAACCCCGCCGTGTCGAAGCCCGCCCGTCCCGCGCGCCCCGCGATCTGGTGGAACTCACGGGCGCGCAGCGTACGTACGCGGTTGCCGTCGTACTTCGTCAGCGCGGTGAACAGCACGGTACGGATGGGGACGTTGACGCCGACGCCCAGAGTGTCCGTGCCGCAGATGACCTTCAGCAGGCCGGCCTGGGCCAGCTTCTCGACCAGCCGACGGTACTTGGGGAGCATGCCCGCGTGATGGACGCCGATTCCGTGGCGCACGTAGCGGGAGAGATTCTGGCCGAACTTGGTGGTGAACCGGAAGTTGCCGATCAGTTCGGCGATCTGGTCCTTCTCCTCCCGGGTGCACATGTTGATGCTCATCAGTGCCTGCGCCCGCTCCACGGCCTGCGCCTGGGTGAAGTGGACGATGTAGACCGGGGCCTGCCTGGTCGCGAGCAGTTCGGTGAGCGTCTCCGTCAGCGGAGTCAGCACGTACTCGTAGGAGAGAGGCACGGGCCGGGTCGCCGAGCGGACCACCGACGTGGGGCGGCCGGTGCGCCGGGTGAGGTCCTTCTCGAACATCGACATGTCGCCGAGCGTCGCCGACATCAGGATGAACTGCGCCTGTGGCAGTTCCAGGATCGGGATCTGCCACGCCCAGCCGCGGTCGGCCTCCGCGTAGAAGTGGAACTCGTCCATCACGACCTGGCCGACATCGGCGTGCTTGCCGTCCCGCAGCGCGATGGACGCCAGGACCTCGGCGGTACAGCAGATGACGGGCGCGTCGGCGTTGACGGAGGCGTCGCCGGTGAGCATGCCCACGTTCTCGGTGCCGAAGATCTTGCACAGCTCGAAGAACTTCTCCGACACGAGTGCCTTGATCGGTGCCGTGTAGAAGGTGACCTCGTCCCGGGCGAGCGCGGCGAAGTGCGCCCCCGCGGCGATCATGCTCTTCCCCGAGCCGGTGGGGGTCGAGACGATCACGTTCGCCCCCGAGACCACCTCGATCAGCGCCTCCTCCTGGTGGGGATAGAGCGTGAGACCGCGTTCCCCGGCCCACGACTCGAAGGCTTCGTAGAGGGCGTCGGGATCTGCGGTCTGCGGCAGCTGATCGATAAGGGTCACGCCCCCATCTTGCCTGTCGACCCGCCCGATGGGGGAATCGGATGTCCGGCCGAAGATCACGAACGTTACGCTGTGGCGCCGGCGAAGCGTCAGCGCACGCGGGCAACTGGACAGCGGTACAAGTGGAATGGGGCGGGGAACGGCCATGATGGGACCAGCACACTCACTGTCGGGGGCCGCGGCCTGGCTCGGTGTCGGGGCGGCGGCCGCCGCCACCGGTCACACCATGCCCTGGACGGTCCTCCTTGTCGGGGCCCTGATCTGCGCGGGGGCCGCGCTCGCCCCCGACCTGGACCACAAGGCGGCGACCATCTCGCGGGCCTTCGGGCCGATCTCACGGGGTCTGTGCGAGATCGTCGACAAGCTCTCGTACGCGGCCTACAAGTCGACACGCAAGGCCGGCGACCCCCGGCGCTCCGGTGGCCATCGCACGCTGACGCACACGTGGCTGTGGGCGGTGGTGATCGGCGCGGGGTCCTCATTGCTGGCGATCACCGGTGGGCGCTGGGCCGTCCTGGCGATCCTGTTCGTGCACATGGTGCTCGCGATCGAGGGGCTGCTGTGGCGGGCCGCGCGCGGGTCCAGCAGCGACGTCCTCGTCTGGCTGCTGGCAGCGACCAGCGCCTGGATCCTCGCCGGAATCCTGGACAAGCCGGGCAACGGCTCGGACTGGCTGTTCACCGCGCCCGGCCAGGAGTACCTGTGGCTCGGCCTGCCGATCGTGCTGGGAGCGCTGGTGCACGACATCGGGGACGCGCTGACGGTGTCCGGCTGCCCGATCCTGTGGCCGATCCCGCTCGGCCGCAGGCGCTGGTATCCCATCGGGCCGCCCAAGGTGATGCGCTTCCGGGCCGGCAGCTGGGTGGAGCTCAAGGTGCTGATGCCGGTGTTCATGCTGCTGGGCGGGGTGGGCTGCGCGGCGGCCCTCAACTTCATCTGACCGACCGGGGGAGCGCCGCGTCCGGCGACGACGGTGCTCCCGTTCCCGTCGGGTGCGGTGCTCCCGTGCCCGGTGGATGTGGCGCGCCGGCGGCCGGACGCGACGGTCTCAGGGCGTCACGCCGTGTCGTTCTTGTCCCCGGCCTGTCCGGAGTTTCCGTAGCGCTTCTCGAACTGCGCGATCCTGCCCTCCGAGTCCACCGTCCGGGCCTTGCCGGTGTAGAAGGGGTGGCTCTCCGAGGAGATCTCGACGTCGACGACCGGGTAGGTCTCGCCGTCGTCCCACTCGATGGTCCGCTCGCTCGTCGCCGTGGACCGGGTGAGGAAGGCGAATCCGGCGGCCCGGTCCCGGAAGACGACAGCGTGGTAGTCGGGCTGCTTGTCCTGCTGCATGGGTTCTCCTTGCGTGGGAAGGGCAGGCCGGGGAGCGCCCGGTCAGCCGGACAGGGTGTCCTCGTCGACGATGTGCATCGCGGCTTCCTCGGCCGAGGCGGCGGCGCCGTCGATGCCGACGTCGGTGGCGATCAGCCCGTTCTCCCCGTCCTCGTGCGCTCCTTCGGCCGGGGCGACGAGACGGCCGGAACGGACGGCGCCCACCTCGTTGTCCAGGGGTTCGCCGTCCCCGTCCTGGTAGTCCCCGATGCCGTCGCCCCCGGGCTCCGTGACCTCGGGCAGCTCTTCCGCGAGGCGTTGGTCCAAGGTCTCGCCGTGCCTGCGCTCGGAGGCGGTCACCCCGGAGCGCTCCACCGCCCACGGCCGCTCCGGCGGGGACCAGCCACGGTCGAGTGGGTCGCCCACACCGTCGGAGTCCAGGGTGTCCTCGACGTCGAGCAGCCCCGCGTCGTCCTGCACCTCGGATCCGTCGGGCTGGTAGACATCGTCTCCCCATCCGTCGGCGCTCTCCACGGGTACCTCCAGGTGATGCGGGTGAGCCCGGTCCCACCACGCTCGACGGCGGGCACGGTCACTGGACACCGGCCCCGCCCCGCGCGAACCGGGTGGCTCCCGGACGCTCCCCGAATCGGTGCCGACATCCAGCCTTCCACCCCGGTTCGGCACCGCGCAACGCCACAGGCTCCGACGCGGGACGGACCCGTGCACGAAGCGAGGACCCGGACACTGGTGGGAAGGCCCCCGCCAGACCGGCACGGGCCCCTCTCCCCGGGTCCACGCATGCGCCCCCGACCGCTCCGGCGCGGCCCGAGAACGTCCGTGGCACGTCGCTTGATCATGATCACATCATCCGTGCCAGGACCTCCACAGGGCCGCGTAGGCGCCGTCCGCGGCGACCAGGTCGTCGTGGCTTCCCAGCTCGCTGATCCGGCCGTTCTCCACGACGGCGATGACATCCGCGTCGTGGGCGGTGTGCAGCCGGTGGGCGATGGCGACGACCGTACGACCGTCGAGGACGCGCGCCAGCGAGCGCTCGAGATGACGGGCCGCGCGCGGGTCGAGGAGCGAGGTCGCCTCGTCCAGCACCAGCGTGTGCGGATCGGCCAGGACCAGCCGGGCCAGCGCGATCTGCTGGGCCTGCGCCGGGGTGAGCGCCAGGCCGCCCGAACCGACCTCGGTGTCCAGACCGTCGCTCAGAGCCTGTGCCCAGCCGTCGGCGTCGACCGCGCCCAGGGCCGCCCACAGCTCTGCGTCGGCCGCTCCCGTCCGGGCGAGCAGCAGATTGTCGCGCAGGGAGCCCACGAAGACGTGGTGCTCCTGGTTGACCAGGGCCACGTGGGTACGGACGGCCTCCGCGGGCATCCGCGAGAGTTCGGCGCCGCCGAGCGTGATGTGGCCGGCTCTGGGGGCGTAGATCCCGGCGAGCAGTCTTCCCAGGGTGGACTTGCCCGCACCGGACGGTCCGACCAGCGCGAGGCGGGTCCCCGGTGCGACCTCCAGGGAGACCTTCCGCAGCACGTCCACGCCGGCGCGGTAGCCGAACAGCACCTCGTCGGCGCGCACGTCGCGCCCGTCCGGCCGCACCTCCGGGTCGCCGGCGGCCGGTTCGATGTCCCGGACGCCGACCAGCCGCGCGAGCGAGACCTGGGCGACCTGCAGCTCGTCGTACCAGCGCAGGATCAGGCCCACCGGGTCGACCAGCATCTGGGCGATGAGCGCACCCGTCGTCAGTTGGCCCACATCGATCCAGCCCCGCAGGACGAAGACCCCGCCGATCATGAGGACCGAGCAGAGGACCGTGACATGGGTGAGGTTGACGACGGGGAAGAGCACCGAGCGCAACCACAGCGTGTAGCGCTCCCAGGCCGTCCACTCCTTGATGCGGCGCTCGGACAGGTCGATGCGGCGCTTGCCCAGGCGGTGCGCCTCGACGGTGCGTCCGGCGTCCACGGTCTCGGCGAGGGCGGCGGCGACGGCGGCGTAGCCGGCGGCCTCCGAGCGGTAGGCGGACGGGGCACGCTTGAAGTACCAGCGGCAGCCGACGACCAGCAGGGGGACGGCGACCAGGACCGCGGGCGCGAGGGGAGGCGCGGTGACGGCCAGCCCGCCGAGCAGCAGGACGACCCACACCACGCCGATGGCGAGCTGGGGCACGGCTTCGCGCATGGCGTTGGCGAGACGGTCGATGTCGGTGGTGATGCGGGACAGGAGGTCGCCCGTGCCGGCCCGTTCCAGGACGCCCGGCGGCAGTCCGACCGACCGGATGAGGAAGTCCTCGCGCAGGTCGGCGAGCATGCGTTCGCCGAGCATGGCGCCGCGCAGCCGCACCTCGCGCACGAACACGGCCTGGATGACGAGCGCGGTGAGGAACAGCGCGGAGGTGCGTACCAGGTGGAGATCCCGCGCGTGGTCCGAGACCCGCTCGACGATCGCGCCCAGCAGGTAGGGCCCGGCCATCGAGGCCACCACGGCCACCGTGTTGACGGTGACGAGCAGCAGGAAGGCCCGGCGGTGCCGTTGGAAGAGTTCGGTGATGTAGGCGCGTACGGTCGCGGCGGCGCCGACGGGCAGGGTGTTCGCCGTCGTCGGGGCCGCCGGGTCGTACGCCGGTGGTGCCACGCCGATCATGCGGTTTCCTCGATTTCTTCCAGTGTGTCGATCTTGCTGTTCCCGCCGAGGCTGTCGAGCTCGTCCAACTTTTCGCGCCCGTCCGCCGTGTCGCCGGTGCCGACGCCCGCCCGTCCACCGTCACCGTCGTCGGTGGCTTCCTCGTCCGTCTCGCGGGTGACCACGGCCCGGTACCGCGGTTCGCCGAGCACCAGCTCGCGGTGTAGCCCGACGGCCGCGACCTCGCCCTCGTGGACAAGTACGACCCGGTCCGCGTGGTCGAGGAGCAGCGGTGAGGAGGTGAACACGACCGTGGTGCGTCCGGTGCGCAGGGCGCGGACACCGTCGGCGATCCGCGCCTCGGTGTGGGAGTCGACCGCGGAGGTCGGCTCGTCCAGGACCAGCACGCCGGGGTCGGTGACCAGTGACCGGGCCAGGGCCAGCCGCTGGCGCTGGCCGCCCGACAGGGAGCGTCCGCGCTCGGTGATGCGGGCGTCCATGGGGTCCTCGGCGTCCAGTGAGCCCTGCGTCAGCGCGTCCAGGACGTCGCCGCACTGCGCGGCGGCCAGCGCCTCGGCGGCGCTCACCGCACCCGAGGAGGGCACGTCGAACAGCTCGCGCAGCGAGCCGGACAGCAGCACCGGGTCCTTGTCCTGGACGAGGACGGCCGTCCTCGCGGAGCCGAGCGGCAGGTCGTCGAGCGGTACGCCTCCCAGGAGCACCGAGGTTCCCTGGACGGAGGGATGGCCACCCAGGCGCTCGGCGAGCACGCCCGCCACGTCCGGGTCGCCGCAGACCACGGCGGTGAGCCGCCCCGCGGGCGCGAGAAGCCCGGTGACGGGGTCGTACAGGTCGCCGCGCGGCACCTCGGCCGAGCGTGACCCGCCACTGTCCGTGGCCCGTTCGAGGGACAGCACCCGGGCGGCGCGCTTGGCGGACGGACGGGAGAAGGAGTACGCCATGGCGATCTCCTCGAAGTGCCGCAGCGGGTAGGTGAGCAGCATGACCGTGCTGTAGACGGTGACCAGTTCGCCGACCGTGATCCGGCCGTCGCGGGCCAGGTGCACGCCGTGCCAGATGACGGCGATCATGAGCAGGCCGGGCAGCAGCACCTGGACGGCCGAGATCAGCGACCACATCCGGGCACTGCGCACGGCTGCCCGGCGGACCTCCTGGGACGCACGGCGGTAGCGGTCGAGGAACAGTTCCTCGCCACCGATGCCGCGCAGCACGCGCAGACCCGCGACGGTGTCGGAGGCCAGCTCGGTGGCGCGTCCGGCCTTCTCCCGCTGGAAGTCGGCGCGGCGGGTGGCGCGAGGCAGCAGCGGCAGCACGGCGAGCGCCAGGACGGGCACGCCCACGGCGACGATCACGCCCAGGGCCGGCTGGTAGACGACCAGGCCGACGCAGACGAGGACGACGGTCAGCGCGGCCGCCGCGAACCGCGACAGAGCCTCCACGAACCAGCCGATCTTCTCCACGTCGCCGGTGGAGACGGCGACGACCTCGCCGGCCGCGACGCGTTGGGTCAGCGCCGAGCCGAGCTGGGCGGTCTTGTGCGCCAGCAACTGCTGGACACGTGCGGCGGCGGTGATCCAGTTGGTGACCGCGGCCCGGTGCAGCATGGCTTCGCCCAGCGCGATCCCCGCACCGCACAGCGCCATCAGCCCACCGGTCAGAGCGAGCCGTGTGCCGGACCTGTCGACGACGGCCTGCACGGCGAGGCCCACGCAGAACGGAAGCCCGGCGACGGCGACGAAGTGCAGCAGTCCCCAGGCCAGGGCCTTGAACTGGCCGCCCAGCTGATTCCGGCCGAGCCACCGCAGGAATCGGGGGCCGGAACGGGCGTCCGGCACACCCGGGTCTGGATAGGGAAGGTCTTGAATCTGCATGGCGTCCCAGTGGCTCGTGTAAGGGGTGCGTTCAGGGGTGAGGGGAAGCCGTAACGTTTCGGCGACCAAGCCGGTCGCGGAGGCCGGCAGCAAACCGTGAAAGGTTCGCGGCAGGACGCAGTCCGAGGCAAGCGGTTTTTTCCGTTGGGACAAGGTTTCGGCCCGTCCGGCCCGTCCCCGCCGCGACCTGTCCCGGGCAGGACGACGCCCCCGGTCGCGCCCGCGTTCCGGGCCGCCGGGCGCGAGTCCGGGAGGACGCCATGTGTCCAAAGGGGCGGGGGTAAGGGGCTGTTCGTCCGATAAGTGGTGCGACGATGGACCGCATGCGAAAAAACGGTGCGATGCGGACGGGGCTCGCCGCGGCCGCGTGCGGAGTCCTCGCGATGACCCTTTCGGCATGCGGAGAAGGCGGTGCGGCGAAGGGGCCGGGCGGGAAGACCGGACGGGCCCTCGCGGGCGGCGTCGGTGGTACGCGGATCCCGGGGGTCGGCGACGGGTTGCGGTCGCGCATCCCGTCCAACTCCCGTCAGGTCGTGGCTGTCTACGGCGCGGGCAGGAACTCCGCCGACTCGACGGTCGTTCTCTACACGAAGTCCGGATCCACCTGGGACCCACGGCGCGTGGGGAAGGCGCACAACGGGGTGAAGGGCTGGACCACCGACCATCACGAGGACGACAAGCGCAGCCCCGTCGGGGTGTTCACGCTGACCGACGCCGGCGGAGTGCTTCACGACCCGGGCGCCCTTCTCCCGTACGACCGGTCACCGACCTACCAGGCCCCCCGCGGCTGGGCGAAGTCCTACTGGCACGACTTCGACTATGTCATCGCCATCAACTTCAACCGCCGCCCGGGTACCCCGCCCGACGACCCGAGCCGCCCGCAGGGCCGGTCGAAGGGCGGCGGCATCTGGCTGCACCTGGATCACGGCAGCGGAACGTCGGCCTGTGTGAGCCTGCCCAAGCCGGCCATGGAGCATCTGCTGCGCACGCTCGATCCGCGCCGACACCCCGTCGTGGTGATGGGGGACAGGGCGGATCTGGCGGCGTAGTCACCCGGGCCGCCCAGGGTGCGCCGCGGCCTGGCGGTCCCGAGGGCCCATTGCGGGGTGTCCCGACTCCCCGTAGAACACCGCACATGAGAAGACGGATCGTCATGTCCATGCTCGCCGGAGTGGTTGTCGCGGCGAGCACCTGCCTCGCGACGGGCCCTGTCTCGGCAGCCGCCTTACCGAGCGCCGCGCTTCACGCCCCCGTGACAGCCGCCGCGGCAGCCCCCGTCACGCACACCGGCAGTCCCGCCACCACTCCCCACGCGCCCGTCACCGCCCCCGCGGAGTTCGGCACCGACTGGCATGATCCCCTGACCGCCGCCCCGGCGATGTCCAGGCCGGACGCCAAGTCCTGCGAAGTGACTCTCGCCGAGGCTCGGTTCAGGGACTTCACGCCGTACCGGGGGACGTACGCACCACCCGGCGGCTGCGGCGACCGCTGGAGCAAGGTCGTCCTGCGGCTCGACGGGAAGGTCAAGGGCCGCCAGTACGACCGGCTGGGCTATCTGCACGTCGGTGGTGTGGAGATCTTCCGTACGTCCACTCCCGAGCCCTCGCCCGACGGCATCGAGTGGTCCGTCGAGAAGGACGTCACGCGCTACAGCGACACGTTCCGGCGCGGTGGCGATGTCGAGATGCTCATCGGGAACGTCGTCGACGACACGTACACCGGCGTCCTCGACGTGAAGGTCACGCTGACCTTCTATGCGGAGGGAAGGCCCACGTGGCCGGCCGCGACCCCCGACACCCCCAGCCGTGTCCTCACCCTCCAGAACGGCACGCTCACCACCCCGCGCAACAGCGAGCGCATCGTCGCCGAGGTGTACGCGACCGGTTCCGGCGGCGGCTGCGAGGAGTTCTGGTACCTGACGGTGCCCGACTCGGCCCCCTACTCCTGCAAGGCGCCGGGCGGTCCGTACCGTGAGGTGCAGATCAAGGTCGACGGCCGACTCGCCGGCATCGCCGAGCCGTTCCCGAACGTGTGGACCGGCGGCTGGTCCAACCCTTTCCTCTGGTACGTGATCCCGGGACCGCGCGCCTTCGACGTCAAGCCCATCGAGTACGACCTCTCGCCCTTCGCCGGGGTTCTCGACGACGGCCGTCCGCACCGCGTCGACGTGTCCGTCGTGGGTGTGCCGGAGGGGCAGAGCGGCTGGAGCGCCCCCGTCAACGTCCTCGTCTGGCAGGACGCGCGGCGCGCCCACCTGAGCGGCGCGCTCACCGGGGCCGAGGCGGACGGACTCGCCAACACCTCCTCTTACACCCCCGGTTCGCCGGAGCGCCTCGACATGGTGGGCGGCCACCGGCTGACGGTCTCCGGCTACGTCGACACCTCGCACGGCCGGGTGACGACCACCGTCCGTCGCGTGCTCGCGAACACCTCCGCGCACCGGTGGGCCGACGGCGAGGACACCGACGGACTGAAGGCCACCTGGAGCGACGACGAGACGGTCACCGTCGACGGGCGCGGACCGATCAAGGCGACGCGCACCCACCGGACGTACACGATGGACGGCACGACGACGCTCGGCCCGGACGGCCGGCTGCGGACCGTGATGCGGCTCGGTGACCGGGCGGCGGTGGACGACCTGCGCGCCGGGCGGCGGACCGCGTGGTCACGGCTCGACGACACCTATGACGGCGACGCGACGTACACGGCCGACGCGCCGCGCGATCAGCGGCACGCGGTCGGCACGACGAGCGAGCGCTACGCCCTGCGTGGATCCGACGGTTGCCATGACCGCGTTCTCGTCACTGAGCAGGGAGTGCTGACGGTGGATCACCGGTCCTGCTGAAATCACTCGGGGCCGCCGAGGTCTCCCGGAACCGTCGAGGCCCGAAGGGAGGACTCGAGGAGTTCACCGAAGGAGCCCGAGGAGATGGCGCGCACCTGCTCCGGCATCGCGGAGCCGGTGCGCGGGACCCGCCGCGTGCGCCGAGCTCCGTGAGCTGTCCCTCAGCAGCGGTTCTCCAGGCGGGGCATCCCGTCCACGAGGGTGTCCAGCAGCCCGCCCAGCACCTCGCGCTGCTCGTCCGAGAGCGGAGCCAGGATCTCCTCCGCGGCCGACCGGCGCGCGCCCCGCAGCTCCTGCAGAGCCGCGCGCCCCTGGTCCGTGACCTCGATCCGGATCACCCGCCGATTGCTGGGATCGGGGACCCGGCGCACCTTTCCGCTCGCCTCCAGCCCGTCGACCAGCGTGGTCACCGCCCGCGGGACCACTTCCAGCCGCTCGGCGAGATCGGCCATGCGCGGCGGTGAGCCGTAGTGCGCGAGCGTGCGCAGCAGCCGGGACTGGGCCGGAGTGATGCCCAGCCCGCGCTGCTCCAGATGACGCTTCTGGATGCGGTGCACGCGGCGGGTCAGCCGCAGCAACTGCTCGGCGAGGAGGCCGTCGGCGTCGGGGGTGGTCATACGGGAACAATAACAGGATGCGGTTCATTGTGAGTATAGGTAACAATGAGCTAAGCTCCGTGAGTCATCGTCCCTCCGTCTCTGTAATCGTTCCCTCACCCTCCGTAGGAGCCCATGCGTCCCGAACGATCCACCTGGACCCCGTCACCCGCCGAGAGCGAGCAGCCGCGGCAGGTGCGCCGCATTCTGAAGCTCTTCCGGCCCTACCGCGGCCGCCTCGCGATCGTCGGCGTGCTCGTCGGCGCCTCGTCCCTCGTCACGGTCGCGACCCCCTTCCTGCTGAAGGAGATCCTGGACGTCGCCATCCCTCAGGGTCGTACGGGGCTGCTGAGCCTGCTCGCGCTCGGCATGATCCTCAGCGCGGTCGTCACCAGCATCTTCGGCGTACTGCAGACCCTGATCTCCACGACGGTCGGCCAGCGCGTCATGCACGACCTGCGCACCGCCGTCTACGGCCGGCTCCAGCGCATGTCGCTCGCCTTCTTCACCCGCACCCGCACGGGAGAGGTCCAGTCCCGCATCGCCAACGACATCGGCGGCATGCAGGCGACGGTGACCTCCACCGCCACCTCGCTGGTCTCGAACCTCACGAGCGTCGTCGCCACGATCGTCGCGATGATCGCCCTCGACTGGCGTCTCACCGTCGTCTCGCTGCTCCTGCTGCCCGCCTTCGTGTGGATCAGCCGCCGCGTGGGCAACGAACGCAAGAAGATCGCCACCGAGCGGCAGAAGCAGATGGCCGCGATGGCCGCCACCGTCACCGAGTCGCTCTCCGTCAGCGGCATCCTGCTCGGCCGCACGATGGGCCGCGGTGATTCGCTCACCAAGGCCTTCGAGGCCGAGTCGGACAGCCTGGTCGACCTCGAGGTGAAGTCGAACATGGCGGGGCGCTGGCGGATGTCCGTCATCGGCATCGTGATGGCCGCCATGCCCGCCGTCATCTACTGGGCCGCGGGCATGGCCATCCAGTTCGGCGGCCCGTCCGTCTCGCTGGGTACGCTGGTCGCCTTCGTCTCGCTCCAACAGGGCCTGTTCCGCCCGGCGGTGAGCCTGCTGTCCACCGGTGTCCAGATCCAGACCTCGCTCGCGCTCTTCCAGCGCATCTTCGAGTACCTGGACCTGCCCATCGACATCACCGAGCCGGAGCGGCCGGTCCACCTCGACCAGGTCAAGGGTGAGATCCGCTTCGAGGACGTCGAGTTCCGCTACGACGACAAGAACGCTCCGATCCTCGACGGCATCGACATCACGGTGCCCGCCGGCGGCAGCCTCGCCGTCGTCGGCCCGACCGGTTCCGGCAAGTCCACGCTCAGCTATCTGGTGCCCAGGCTGTACGACGTCACGGGCGGCCGTGTCACGCTCGACGGGATCGACGTGCGCGACCTGGACTTCGACACGCTCGCGCGGGGAATCGGCGTCGTCTCCCAGGAGACGTACCTCTTCCATGCCTCGGTCGCGGACAACCTGCGCTTCGCCAGGCCGGACGCCACCGACGAGGAGCTGCGGGCGGCGGCGCGGGCGGCCCAGATCCACGACCACATCGCGTCGTTGCCCGACGGGTACGACACGGTCGTGGGAGAGCGCGGCCACCGCTTCTCCGGCGGGGAGAAGCAGCGCCTGGCCATCGCGCGCACCATCCTGCGCGACCCGCCGGTGCTCATCCTCGACGAGGCGACCAGCGCCCTGGACACCCGCACGGAGCACGCCGTCCAGGAGGCGATCGACGCGCTGTCGGCCAACCGGACCACGCTCACCATCGCGCACCGCCTGTCCACCATCCGGGGCGCGGACCAGATCGTGGTCCTGGATTCCGGCCACGCGGTCGAACGCGGCACCCACGAGGAGCTGTTGGGGCGGGACGGGCGCTATGCGGCTCTCGTCCGCCGGGACGCCCAACTGGAACCGACAAGATGACGATATGCCGGATTTGTGGCGATCATCGGGTTACCGTGCCCGCATGCAGAAGAACACTCCGCGACGGAGCACGATTCGACTGACGCGCCGGGGCCGGGTCGCCCTCGTCGCGACCGGAGCCGTCGCGGCGGTCACCGCCGTGGCGGTGCCGCTGCTGATCGTCGGAGGCGAGGAGGCGCCCCGCGCCTCCCTCGTGATCCCGGAGGGCTGGCGCGCGGGCCAGGTCTACCGGGCGGTCGACAAAGCGCTCGCCCTGCCCGCGGGCGCCACCAGGAAGTCCCTGGCCAAGGCTCACCTGAAACTGCCCGGCGACGCGGCGGGCAACCCCGAGGGGTACTTGTTCCCGGCGACGTACCCGGTCGACGAGGCGGCGACGCCGGAGTCGCTGCTGCGCTTCATGGTCGACACGGCCGACAAGAGATTCCACGGGAACCCGATCACCGCGGGAGCCCAGCGCAACGCGATGGACGTCTATCAGGTGGTCACCATCGCGAGCATCGTCCAGGCGGAGGCCGCCACCAGGGCCGACATGGCCAAGGTGGCCCGGGTGATCTTCAACCGGCTGCAGCAGGGCATGCCGCTGCAGATGGACTCCACGCTCAACTACGCGCTGAACCGGTCCACGCTGAACACGACCACGAGCGACACGAAGCTCAAGAGCCCCTACAACTCCTACGAGCGCATGGGCCTGCCGCCCACACCGATCGCCAACCCCGGCGGGGACGCGATGCGCGCCGCGATCAATCCGACCCCGGGCGACTGGCTGTACTTCGTCACCGTCAGGCCGGGCGACACCCGCTTCACGGCGAGTTACGAGGAGCATCAGAGGAATGTCGCCGAGTTCAACCGGAACAACCGGGCGAGCGGGTCCTCGGCCTCGTCGTCGTCCAGTTGAACGGCGGCCGTGCGGGGCGTCAGGCGCCGGCCGGCACTCCGGCCAGCAGCCGCCTGATGTCCCGTACCGCCGCGCGTCCGGCCCGGTTGGCGCCGATGGTGCTGGCCGACGGCCCATAGCCGACCAGATGGATCCGCGGATCGGCCGCCGCGCGGGTGCCCTCGACGCGGACACCGCCGCCCGGTTCGCGCAGCCGCAGCGGTGCCAGATGGTCGATGGCGGCGCGGAAGCCGGTCGCCCACAGGATGACGTCGGCGGCCACGCGGTGCCCGTCCGCCCACTCCACGCCGTCCGGGACGACGCGGTCGAACATCGGCTGCCGGTCCAGCACGCCGTCGGCGAGAGCCTGGCGGATCGCGTCGTTCAACGGCAGCCCCGTCACCGAGACGACGCTCTTGGGCGGCAGCCCCTGCCGTACCCGTTCCTCGACGAGCGCGACGGCCGCCCGGCCGAAGTCCTCGGTGAAGGGCCCCTCGCGGAAGACCGGCGGCTTCCGTGTCACCCAGGTGGTCGCGGCCGCGTACGGAGCGATCTCCATCAGATGCTGGGTGCCGGACGCACCCCCGCCCACGACGACCACCCGCTGCCCGGCGAACTCCTCGGGCCCGGGGTACTGCGCCGTATGCAACTGCCGTCCGCGGAAGGTCTCCTGCCCCGGATAGCGCGGCCAGAACGGCCGGTCCCAGGTGCCCGTCGCGTTGATCAGCGCCCGCGCCGACCACGCGCCGTCCGAGGTCTCGACGAGCAGTCGCCCCTCGGCGCCCTCCCGGACGGCCGTCACCTCGACGGGCCGCCGCACCCGCAGATCGAACGTGCGCTCGTATGTGTCGAAGTACTCGGCGATGACCTCGGAGGACGGACGTGCTGGGTCCGCGCCCTCCAGCTCCATGCCGGGCAGCGAGTGCATTCCGTGCACTTTGCCGTAGGTCAGCGACGGCCAGCGGAACTGCCACGCGCCGCCGGGCCGCGGCGCGTGGTCCAGCACCACGAAGTTGCGCTCCGGCTCGAATCCGGTGCGCCGCAGGTGGTAGGCGCTGGACAGTCCCGCCTGACCGGCACCCACCACCACGACATCGACCGCGCGCGCCTGCGCCCCAGTGTTGTTCACGCTTCTACCAACTCGGCCGGAGCCGGAGATCTTCCCCCAGGTGGACCGGGTGTGATCCACCCGACGGGAGCTCCTCAGCGGCCGCCCGCGACCAGCAGCGGCGCACCGCCTCCCGCCGCCGTACGCGGCAGCGGCTGCGGGGCCGGAGGCAGCAGTCCCCGCGCGGCCAGAACCGGGATCACGCCCTCACCGAACCAGTACGCCTCCTCCAGGTGCGGATACCCGGAGAGCACGAAGTGCTCGATGCCCAGAGCGTGGTACTCCTCGATCCGGTCGGCGACCTCGTCGTGGCTGCCGACGAGAGCAGTGCCCGCGCCACCCCGTACGAGACCCACGCCCGCCCACAGATTCGGGGAGATCTCCAGCTTGTCCCGGGAACCGCCGTGCAGGGCCAGCATGCGCTGCTGGCCCACCGACTCACTGCGCCCGAGTGCGGACTGCGCGGCCGCGACCGTGTCCGCGTCGAGGTCGTCGAGGAGCCGGTTCGCGGTCGACCAGGCCGCGGCGGACGAGTCGCGCGAGACGGAGTGCAGCCGGATACCGAACCGGACCGTACGCCCCTCGCGCTCGGCCAGCGAGCGAATCCAGTCGATCTTCTCCCGCACCTGGGCCGGAGGCTCGCCCCAGGTGAGATAGACGTCCGCGTGCCGGGCCGCGACCGGCCCCGCGGCGGCCGACGAACCGCCGAAGAAGATCTCGGGCAGGGGGTCGGGCGGCAGCGCCGTCAGGCCACCCTCGATCCGGTAGTGACTCCCGTCGAAGTCGTACGGCTGCCCGCTCCACACGCCACGCACCACGGACAGGAACTCGTCCGTACGCGCGTACCGCTGGTCGTGGCCGAGATGGTCGCCGAAGCGCCGCTGCTCGGCCGCGTCGCCACCGGTGACGACATTGAGGAGCAGCCGTCCCCGCGTGATCCGCTGGTAGGTCGCCGCCATCTGCGCCGCGAGGGTCGGCGACACGACACCGGGCCGGAACGCCACCAGGAACTTCAGCCGTTCGGTGTGCTGGGCCAGTGCCACCGTGGTCAGCCAGGCGTCCTCGCACCACGTGCCGGTGGGGGTGAGCACGGCCTCGAAGCCCAACTGCTCGGCGGCCTTGGCGATCTGGGCCAGGTACGCGATGTCGGGGGCCCTGACCCCGTCGGCCTGCCGCGCGCGGCCGAGGGCGTGGGACGCGTACGCGTGCCGGTCCACCAGGGTGCGGCCGTCGCCGCCGGTCGGCAGGAACCAGTGGAGATGGACGGCCATGTCACGACTCCTTGTAGACGCGGGGGGTGGTGGTGGACGGCGGCAGGCCGCCGTTGAAGCGGGGGTCGACGAACGCCGAGAAGTCGACCTCGCGCGGGATGAGCCCGAGGCCGGTGAAGGTGTCCGCGATCCGCTGCTCCGAGGCGATGAGCGGCTTGTCGACGGCGACCGCGATACGGCTGGCGTTGGTCCGCTTCACCGACGCGAGCGCCACCCCGTACGGCAGTCCGGTGTCCTTCGCCCACACCTTCGCCCAGGCGTCCGGGTGGTCGTAGACCCAGTCCTGGGCGCGCCGCAGCCGCGCCAGGTAGTCCTTGACCGCCGCCGCCTTCCGGCTGTCCCCGAGCGCACCGGGCGCGGCCACCTGGAAACTGAGCCCGTTGACCACCCCGTCGCCGTCCGTCAGGATCCGGCCCTGCCCGGCCTCGACCACCTGCGAGGTGTACGGGTCCCACACCGCCCACGCGTCCACCTTGCCGCCGGTGAACGCGGCCAGCGCGTCGGCGGGCTGCAGGTACTTGACCTTCACGTCGCTCAGCTTCAGACCGGCCTTCTTGAGCGAGGCGATCAGCTGATAGTGCGCGGACGAACCCTGCGCCACGGCTATGGACCTGCCCTTCAGCTCCTCGGGGCGCCTCAGCGCCGAGTTCTTCGGTACGAGGACGGCCTCGCCCTTGGACGTGCCGCGCCAGGCGGCCACCACCGAGACCTTCGAGTCGGCCCCGGCCGCGAAGACGGGTGGGGTGTTGCCGACCCCGCCGATGTCGACGGCCTTGGCGTTGACGGCCTCCAGGAGAGGCGGCCCGGAGGTGAACGTCGACCATTTGATCTTGTAGTCGAGGTTCTTGAGCTCCCCGGCGGCCCGCAGCACCGCCTCCGAACCGCCCTTCTGGTCACCGACATCGAGCGTGAGGGAACCCTTGCCGTCGGTTCCGGCACCCGCGGCGGTGTCGGCCGCCGAGGTGCCGCCGCAGGCGGTGAGCAGCAGGGCCAGGGGGAGGAGAGCGGCGGGGACGAGGCGTCGTCGCATGGCGATGTCCGTTCGGTCGGTCCGGGTGCGGGGCGAGCGTGGGCGTCGCGCGGTCGGTGGAGGGAGGTTCGGGGGCGTGGGGAGGTCAGGACGGACTGTCGACACCCAGGCGCTCCAGGAGCCCGGCACGCAGAGGGGCGAAACGGGGGTCGGCGATGTCGCGCGGGCGGTCCAGCTCGACCTGGGTCTCGTACGCGATCGCGCCCTCGTGCATGACCAGGACCCGGTCGGCGAGGAGCACGGCCTCCTCCACGTCGTGCGTCACCAGCAGGACCGCGCAGCCGCGCCGCCGCCACAGCTCGCCGACCAGCCGCTGCGCGGTGATCCGGGTGAGGGCGTCGAGCGCCCCGAACGGCTCGTCGAGCAGCAGCAGATCGGGTTCGCGCACCAACGCGCGGGCCAGTGAGGCACGTTGGGCCTCACCACCGGAGAGCGTCCTGGGCCACGCGTCGGAGTGGTGGGTGAGACCGACCTCGGTCAACGCCCGCTCGGCGACGGAGCGTTCGGGCTTGCCTGGCAGTCCGAGCAGGACGTTGCGCCACACCCTCTTCCATGGCATCAGTCGCGGCGCCTGGAACGCGACGGCCTTGCGGCGCGGGACGAGGACGGAGCCCTCGATGTCGCGGTCGAGTCCGGCGAGGATGCGCAGCAGCGTGGACTTGCCACAGCCGCTGCGGCCGAGCAGTGCCACGAACTCCCCGGGCCTTACGTCGAGATGGAGGTCCTGGATGACGGTGCGGCCGTCGAAGACGCGGGTGAGCCCCTGGACCCGTACGGCCGGGAGGGCCGCGGACGCCTCCGCCTGTGCGCGCGACAGGGTCTGTGCCGGCGGGTGCGCGGGCGGCTGTGTCCGCGCGGGGATGTGCGCCGCCGCCGCGGCCTTCTCCGCGGTCACCGGCCTGTGAACGTCGGTCGCCATTGCAGCAGCAGCCTTTCGAGGGAGCGGACGACGAAATCGGCGAGCAGGCCGAGGAAGGCGTAGACGATCAGACAGACCACGATCACGTCGGTCCGCAGGAAGTCACGGGCCTGCACCATGAGGAAGCCGATCCCGGCGTCCGCGTTGATCTGTTCGGCGAAGACCAGCGCCAGCCAGGCGATGCCGAGGGAGTAGCGAAGTCCGGTCATGGCCCCCGGCAGCGCGCCCGGCAGCACGACGTGCCGGACGAGCCCCCAGCGGGAGAGCCCGAGCGACTCCCCGGCCTCGATCAACCGGGAGTCGACGCCGCGGATACCGGCGTACACGTTCAGATAGAGCGGGAAGGAGACGCCCAGCGTGATGATGGCGATCTTCGGAGCCTCGCCGATCCCGAACCAGATGATGAACAGCGGGATCAGCCCGACGAAGGGCACGGTCCGCAGCATCTGCACGCTCGCGTCCACCAGGTCCTCGCCGATGCGGAAGAGCCCGGACACCAGAGCGAGACCGGTGCCGACGACCGTTCCCAACAGGAGTCCGACGGCGACGCGTTGCAGGGAGACGCCCATCGCGTTCGGCAGCGACCCGTCGGTGATCAGATCGGCGCCGACCCGCGCGATGGTGCCGGGCGGGGCGAGGACGCCGGAGGCCAGCACGCCCGTGTAGCTGAGGAGTTGCCAGAGAGCGAGAAGCAGGAGGGGACCGGAGGTGCGGCGCAGCCAGCGGGGGACGCGGGCACGGCGCGTGGAGCTCGGTACGACCGGGACGAGCTCGGGCGGTGCCGGTGGCCGCGCGGTGTGCTCGACAGTCGCGGATATTCCGGGAATACCGGACTCGGAAGAGCCGGGCGGGGCATGGCTGATGGTCATGGATGCTCCACGGGGAGGAGAGCGGCCGGAGGGGGTACGCCGGAGCCCCGCCGCGTCAGGAGCCAGGTGTGGCCTCGTGACGTGCGGGTGGGGCGGAGCGCGGGCGCGCCGGGAGGAGAGAGAGCCGTACGGGCGAGAGGTGAGAAGGCGTCAGCAGCCGCGGCGACACGCGGCGGAGGCCACCCGCAGCAGGTCGATGTGACCGCGCGTGGTGAGCAGGGCTGAACGCAACATGCGGCAGAAAATAGTCAGGTCGCCGGTGCCCGGTCAATGGTGTCTCGCGGAATGGACCCCGCCTCCCGCGGGCCGGCCGGTCGTAGGCGCGGCCCGGCGCACGGGCGAGAATCGGGGCATGTCCGATGCCTTCACCACCCGAGTCCTGAACATCACCACCGGTAGCGCGGAGACGGTCGTCGACCTCACCCGTGACTGCGAGACCTTCCTGCGGGAGGCGGCGGCCGGGCGCGACGGCCTGCTGAACGTCTTCGTGCCCCACGCCACGGCCGGGATCGCGATCATCGAGACCGGCGCCGGCAGTGACGACGACCTCCTCGCCGCCCTGCACACCCTGCTTCCCTCCGACGACCGCTGGCAGCACCGCCACGGCAGCCCTGGTCACGGCCGTGACCATGTGCTCCCCGCCTTCGTCCCGCCCCACGCGACACTGCCGGTGCTCGGCGGGCGACTGGAGCTGGGGACCTGGCAGTCGGTGTGCCTGGTGGATACCAATAGGGACAACCCTCATCGGCAGGTTCGACTGTCGTTCCTCACGTGACGAGGGTGCCGACCGTAGGTATCTGAGTGGGTGTTATGCGGCGTTTTAGCAACTTTCAGACCGAGTCGGCACCATGTTGTGGGACCGAGACTCGCTGGACAAGCATGATTGGGTGTTGTACATGCCCGTTTGTAACCTGGGAGTCTGCGGCTGGTGTCGGGCGTCCTGAGATCATTCACAGATGACGATTGCTGCTGTGCTCTTTGATGTTGATGGGGTCTTGCTGGACTCCGCTGCCGCCCATCGCCGGGTATGGAACTCCTGGTCATTGATGCGAGGCCTGGACCCCGATACAGTCTGGCGGTTCACGTTCGGGCGCCGGCCCGAGGACACGGTGGGGGACGTGGCTCCCTCACTGGACCCGGTCGCCGAGCGGCGGGTTCTGGATCAGCTTCTTGCGCGGGAGGGGAATGCCTTTCCTCCAGTCGAGGGGGCAGCCGTCCTGCTGGCGGTCCTGCCGGCTGAGGCGTGGGCCATTGTGACCTCGGGGGATCGCGAATCGGTGCATCAACGTTTCGCCGCGGCGGGCCTGCCTCTGCCCGGCGTGCAGGTCTTCGGCGCCGATGTCGAGCGGGCCAAGCCCGAACCCGACTGCTTCGCCCTGGCCTCTTCGCGCCTGGGCGTCGATCCGTCCCGGTGCCTGGTCGTCGAGGATGCCCCCGCTGGCGTCCGGGCAGGCAAAGCCGCCGGCTGCACCGTCGTGGGACTCACCACCGCTCACTCGGGAAGCGCCCTTCAGGAAGCGGACTTCTGCGCGGCAACGCTGGCAGAGGTCGAAGAGCTCGTCCGTTCCCATGGCCTCGTGATCGACTGAAGCAGGGTGACCAGGCCGGGTTCGGGTTCGGCGAGGATGCCGCGGGTGACCAGGCGTTTCCGCTTGGCCCGGATGGTCTCGACGTGGCGGGGTTCGGTGCCGGTGTCGAGTATCTGGCAGAGGTCTTTGGCGTGGAGTCCTTCCGCGGCCTTGTCGAAGGCGGCGAGGATCTCGCGGTAGCCGGGCGGCAGTGGACGGTCGAGGAACTCGACGTCGAGCTCATCGAGTTGAGGGCGTTGGTGAAGACGGCGCACTGGGTCCGAGAGGCAGGTACGGACCGCAAGTGGACCGAGCTTTCCGCCCTCCTCCGAGACCACGCGCTGGTGACGGACGCCAATGGCCGTCCTCGAAAACTCATCATCTTCACTGAGCACCGCGACACCCTCCACTATCTGCAGGGCAAGATCGGGTCGCTTCTGGGTAAGCCCGATGCCGTCAGGGCCATACACGGCGGCGTGCGCCGGGCCGAACGGCGGCAGATCACCGAGGAGTTCACCAAGAACCGCGACGTGCAGATCCTACTGGCTACCGACGCCGCCGGCGAGGGACTCAACCTGCAGGCCGCACACCTGATGGTCAACTACGACCTGCCCTGGAACCCCAACCGCATCGAGCAGCGCTTCGGCCGCATCCACCGCATCGGCCAGGAGGAGGTTTGCCGGCTCTGGAACCTTGTCGCCTCCAACACCCGCGAGGGCGAGGTTTTCACGCGCCTGCTGGAGAAGCTCGACCAGATGCGCGAGACGTACGGCGGGAAGGTTTTCGATGTCCTGGGAGAGGCGTTCGCCGAGACCCCGTTGCGGGACTTGCTCCTCGATGCCATCCAGTACGGTGAGCAGCCAGCTGTCAAGGATCGGATGTACGAGGTCATCGACACCACCGTCGGAGACGGCCTCAAGGGCCTCCTGGACGAGCGTGCGCTCGCTTCGGAGTACTTCTCGGATGCCGATCTCCGCGCTCTGCGTGCCGCGATGGACGAAGCCCGCGCCCGACGTCTTCAGCCGCACGACATCGAATCGACCTTCAAGGAGGCCTTCACCCGGCTCGGTGGCCGGATCGTCAAGCGCGAACAGGGGCGTTACGAGATAGCCAACGTGCCCCAGCACATCCGCTCAGCAGGCAACGGACCAATTGCCACCCAATACGACCGCGTCACGTTCGACTTCAGCCACGTCCAGCCCGACGACCGCGCCGACCTGCTCGCCCCCGGCCACCCGCTGCACGACGCCGTCATGGACGAGACCATCCGGAACTTCGGGGGCGCCCTCAATCAGGGCACCGTCCTCGTCTCGGCCACCCTCGAAGAACCGCACCTCCTCGTCGGGGTTGTCGAGGAGGTCACGGACGCCACCGGTGAGTCGGTGCCCCGACGGTTCTCCTACGCTCACGTCGACAGCCACGGCACCGTGCACCCGGCGGGCCCCGCGCCCTACCTCGACTGCGCCGCGGCGCCCAACGGTGCGGCGATCGACATCGCACGCGGGCTTCCCTGGCTCGCAGACGCCGAAGACAAGGCAACCAGCTGGATCATCTCCAACCAGCTTCCCGAATACCTGGCCGAGGTCCAGCCCCGTCGCCTGTCAGAGTTGATCAAGACCCGGGAACTGGTGACCAAGCGTCTGACCTCTGAGAGCGAGCGGCTGCTCCTTGATGCTGCGGCGGCCTTCGAGAAGGAACGGATGGGCGAGAAGCCCAAGGAGTCCTCCGAGAGCCTCCGGCGCAAGGCTGTCGAGCTCGGTGTACGGCTTCGGAAACGTCTCGCAGTGCTCGACCAGCAGCAGCTGATGTCGACGAAGCCACCGCAGATCCTCACCGCGGCGCTTGTACTGAGCGTTTCCGACCTATCGTCTCGCGAGTGAAGAGTGAAGAGTGAAGAGTGAAGCGCGGAGGTCATGTGATTCGGGCTGATCCGCGACAGGTCGAGCACCCGCCGGCGTCCGAGTTGGCGAAGGCGCGCCGCCAGCAGGGACGCCGAACCCGGCGAGGCGGCGTTGGCCTGGATGCGGCGGCCCATGCTCTGCAGCAGACCGTGTGCAAGGTTCGTGATCGATAGCCAAAGTCCCCCTACCTCTGGGCGGTCCACCTGCACGCCGGAATCTGCAAGCGGGCGGTGCCGCGGTTGCTGAGCCGCGGCACCGACATGCACACAACCGTTCGCCATCGCTCCACTACGTCGGGCCGGACAGGTCCTCTACCAGCAGGTCAAGCGTGGCTTCCTCATGGAGCGCGACGCCGAGGGCGGTCATGGCAGGGGCGAGGCCCGGGTCCCAGTCCGCCTCGACCGGGCGGCCGTCGAGGGGTAGTTGAGGGACGGCCTCCGCCTGGCTGTCAGCGGCGAGGCGTTCGTAGTCCTCGGAGCCCATGCGCCACGGTAGGGCTTCGTAGCGGCGGATTATCCGATTGGCCAGCGCGATGCCTGGCCAGTCGAAGTCGCCGTGGTAGGCGAAGCCGCAGCCGGTGGCGGCCAAGGCGTCGAGGAGTGTGAGGACCACCGTGGCGGCGCTGCCGGAGGTGCAGACCAGGGGCTTGGCGCAGGCCGCGTCGGCTGCGGCTTCCACCACGCGCGGGTTCTCGCAGATATGGATGACGGTTCCGGCGGGCAGTTGGAGACGAAGGTCGAGCAGATCGCGCGATGTCAGGTGGGTTTCGGCGTGATGGGTGGCCCGCTCTCGCAGTGATTTTTCTCGCCAGCCCTCGCCGAGGGGGCGTAGACCGTAGGTCAGCACGGTGCTTGAGACCTCGTCCGGGGTGACGGAGACCAGCCGCCACAACGCGCGCCGACCGGCCGCGTTGCTGGGGAGCTCGGTGTCATGGGCCAGGGCGACGCCGCGTTGGACGAGGCGAGCCAGCCAAGTGCCGTCGTCGAGACCGTGCGCCGAACCGGTCGCCATCGCGGCGAGCTCTCCTCGACCTCGTGTGCCGGTGCGTTCCGGAACGACCAGCACGGTGAGTACCTGGACCGCCTGCCGAAGCGTCCGCACCGCCGCTTCGGGCGTCACCCCTCTCGGAACGCCGGTGCGGCGCAGCGCGTCGGACCACTGCCGTGTCCATTCCTGCCCGGCGAGCGGAGAGGCGTCGAGAGACGTGGTGAGCGACGACCACACGTGGCGGCGCTGTGCCGCGTCGTCCTCGCGGGCCGCGCGGCGGTCGGTGAGCGGGGGGCCGAGCTCCTCCAGAACGCTTCTGAGCCCGAGTCCCGCAGCCGAGGCCTGCAAGCGTGCGTCGATTGCGTCGAGCCGCACGGTCACGGCCGTACCCGTGAGTGGTTTGCCCAGCAGGAGTGACAGGTCGTTCCGTTCCTGGGCGCTCACAGCGGTCAGCCGGACGGAGCCGGTGGATTGCACGCCGTTGCCTTCCAGACGTTTGCGTACCGCGCCCCAAAGCCGGGCGAGACCGGGGCCTGCCAGCCAGCCGCGTGTGGCGGCCGGGAGTCCGCTCATACCGATGCCAGTCGCCGATGCCGACCGTTCCAGGTGTAGTGCAACGTGGCCACCCCCCGCACATGGGGGTCGCGGAGGCACTCGTAGATGTGCAGGGACGGAACCTCGGCCCAGTTGCCCATCAGCCGCTCGCTCGTGAGGACGAAGTCGAGATCGAGCTCGACGAGGATGCGGCCCAGCCGCCCATGGGTAGGTTCGTCGACCTTGGCGAAGGCGTCGTCCAGGAGGATCAACCGAGGAGCGTGCGGTGCCCACTCGGCGAGGCTGGTGAAGTGCGCGGCAGCGGCTGCGAAGAGCACGAGGTACGAGAGCACGCGCTGCTCTCCCTGGCTGAGTCCGGTGCGTCCGGTCAGTTTCCTCTTACGCCCGGGGACGGCGTCCTCGACCACGAAAGTGTGGAAACGGAACCACGCGCGGTAGTCCAGTGCGGTCCGCAGATGGGCGGTGTAGCCGGCCGAAGGGTCGGCACGGCGCGCGTCTTCGATACGGCGTTGCAACACTTCGCGTAGTTGCTCGGTCTGCTCGCGCGTCCGGAGGCTCGACGGGCTGCGCAGCAGCTCGACGGCTGCCCGCACGTCCGCGTCCACGTCCTCGTCGAGCTTCCACAGCAGCTCCACGCCGAGACCGTGCGAGGTCCGTACAGTCTTCAGAGTGTCGTTGAGAGCCGCGACGAGATGGGCCGCGGTGATGACCTGCGTGGAGAGATGATCGCCGAGTTCGCCGGTCAGGAACCGCTGGAACACCTCGCTCTCGCGCTCGGTGAGCCGCCCCCTCGCCTCCGCGGACTGTACGGTGATCCGCTCGCCGACGACCGCGACATCGTGCGAACCATGATCGTCGAGCAGGCGGCACACCTTGATGCCGTCGCGTTCCTCTAGCTGTGCGTCGTATCCGCCCGCCAGTTGGTCGCGCAACTCCGTGTGGCGGTTGAGCAGGGTGCTGTCCGACACCTCTCCCCTCGAACGGCCGAGTGCCTGCTCCACCGCGTCGGCCAGTGCACGCAGCGCGCGCAGACGGTCGCGGACATCCGAACCGGGGTTGTCCGAGACGTGCTCGACCAGGGAGAGCCGTTCCAGCCCCGCCCCGGTGACTACCTCCGGACGGTCGAGAGCCTCGCGGAGGGTGCGGCCGGTGTCGATGACGGTCGTCTCCTGCTCCGCCAGCTCCTCGCGCAGGCGCTTCTCCTCCTCCTCCGCACGCACGCGTTGATCGCGGAGTTCGCTGTGGGCGCGCTCTGCCGACGGGATGGCGCCGGAGGCGTTCACGATGCGTCGCTCGGCGTCCTGCTCGCGGGTCAGGATCTCCTCCTCGGACGATCCGACGGCCGCCTCACGGGTCCGCAGATCTTGTTGCGCGGTGTGCAGTTGGTGGAGGCGAAGCCGGTAGTTTCCCTCCGCGTCCACACGCCCCTCTCGGGCGCGCTCGTACCGACCGCCTTCCGCCTGACTTCCGCCGAGTCGACCGAGCGTGCCGTTGAGCGCTCTGCGCAGGTGACCGATACCGCTGAGCAGGGATGCCAGCGCGGTGCGTACGCGGTCCAGGGCGGTCGCGTCGCTGGGCAGGTCATGGGCGGTCGCGGTGGCGTCCACCTCGGTGCGCGCCGAGACGGCGAGAGCGCGGGCCTCCTCGGCCAGCCGTGCCGCACGGGTCGCCTTGGCGGTCAGATCCCGCGACGTCTTCTCGGCTGACGTGGTCCTGCTCCAGGCGTCGGAAAGCTGCCCGGCTCGGGGAAAGTCCCGTTCCGCCAGCGCGAGGGCCCGCCGCCTGGAATCGGCTGCGGCGAGTTCGGCACGGGCGTCGGTCAGCAACTGCTCCGTCTGCGTAAGCCGGTCCTCCAACTGGGCGAGGACGCGCCGCCGGGTCTCGGCGCGTACGGCGGCCCCCACGTACTCGGCGACGCTCTTGTGGTGTCGGCCGCGCAGGGCCCCCAGCCGCCAGCTTCCGTCGAAGTGGACCGCGCTGGCAGCGGTGGTCTCCGAGGCCGGTGCGAGCGCGATGGCGGCCAGCAGGCGCTCCACCTGCTCGGAGGTGACGCCGCACTTCGGCTGTGCGGCCGGACGCAGGGCCGAGGCAAGGCTCTGTGCTCCTGGCGGCAGTTCAGGGTCCGGCTGGAAAAGGGTGTCCCTGGTGAGCGGGTCGAGGAGGATCCCTTCCGCGCTGACCCAGGCGTCGAGGATTCCGCTCGCCTCCAGCGCCGCCTCCAGGCCGGCCCGGTCGGCGGCGGTCACGTGCTCCGCGAAGTCCACCAGCCGAAAGAAGGGTGCTCCACCGGCCGGATTCCTCTCGGCGGCGCGGTGGTACGGGGGCGGCGGCTCGGGGTCGGTACGCCGCTCCCAGTCGCGCTGCTCGTGCGACAGGCGGTCGATCTCCTCACCGAGCCGGCCGACGCCGAGCGCCAGTGCGTCGCGGTGCCGGGTGAGGTCATCGGCATACGGCTCCAAGGCCACATGAGCCACCTGCCGCGCGAGGGTGTCGATGTCGGGTGGCAGCGTACGCTCCGAGAACGGGGCATCGGAGGAGGTCTCACTGACCACTTCAGCGAGGACGGCATCCAGCGGCGGACAGTCGGGCCCCGCTGCGGTCCGTGTGCTCTCCACCCACGCGGCGACCTCGTCGGCGTATCCTCGGCTCTCCTCCGCGACCTTCTCGCGGCTGACTTCGAGACGGTCGGCGGCCTCCTCCGTCTCGCCCTCAAGCCGTTCCCGCTCCGTGTCGGCCTGAGCGGCCCTGGTCCGGGCCCCGTCGGCCAGTGAGGAGAGGCGGGTCACCTCCTGGACCATCCGCGCCCGGTTCCGTACGACAGCTTCGGCATCCTCCAGTTGCCCCTGCCAGGACCGCAGCCCGGCCTCTGCCGTGGCCGTGTCCACGCGAACCACCGGCCGGTGGTCTACGGTCTGCGGCTCCCCGTCCGGGCTGGTCAGCTCCGTCCGCGTCGCCTGGGTGCGGAGCGTGCGAGGCAGCGCCACCGCGTCGCCGAGATGTCCGGCGGGGAGCCCTGCCTTCTCCGCCTGGGTCAGCAGCTCCCGGTGTTCGGTCCCCAGCTCGGTGAGCCGGCTCCCCAGGCCTTCGACACCCTCGGCCAGTCGTTCGGCCGCGCCCTCTTCGGCGTCGTGCGCGTTGCGCAGGGCGGTGAAGGCGGTCGTGGCCGTGGTGTGCAGGGCCTCCACCGTACTGCGGCGTTCCGACAGTTCGCGCAGGCTGCGGTAAGCGTGGCTGGCGTGCAGAGCGGCGAGCTCTGTCCGGGCAGTCTGTTCCTCCTCGCGGAGAGTCTCCAGCCCGGCTTCCGACTCCTCCTCCCGCCTTTTCAGGTCGCCCGTCCGCTGTGCTGCGTCCCCGGCCGATCGTCGTCGTAGGGAGAGGGTGTCCAGTTCCCTGCTCACGTTCCGGGCGGAGGCGCGCAGGACTCCGGCGAGGTAGCGGCGATAGTCGGCGAGAAACTTGCGTAGCGCCGTGTCGGTACGTTCCAGGCGCCCGAGTTCGTCCCGTACGGCGTCCAGGTCGTGAAGGTTGCGTGCCACCTTCTCTACCACTTCCTCGTCGAGCCCGGGCAGGGTCTCGCTCAGCAGGACAGCCAGGCCCCCGTGCTCGATGCGGTCCCCGACGGTGGGACGTCGCAGCCGGTGGAGGAGCTGGGTGAGGTTTCGGTAGCGCGTCGTATCAGTGATTCCAAAGAGGTCCCGCGCCACGCGAGCACGGTGGCCGACCGCCCGGTCGGTCGCGTTGTCGGAACCGACGATCTCCTTGAGCCGGTCGACGGGAAGTGGCTTGCCCGCTTCGACCAGGCGCAGGTCCTCACCGACCCGCAGCGGGGTGACGAAGAAGGTCGCCACCGCCTTCTGCGTCGACTTCGAAGCACGGACGGCGGCACCGAGCGTCAGATAGCGGTGGTCGCCGCCCTCGTCCGTACCCCGGAACTCCACCCACAGGTAGCCGAGGCGGTTGGTCTGCTCGAACCCGTCCAGCATCAGCCAGGTGAGCGTCGTCCGCCCGGTACCGGTCGCATCCAGCGCCCGGGAGTCCCCGTCCAGCAGATACGGGAGCAGCATCTCCAGGGCCTTGGACTTCCCCGCGCCGTTCTTGCCGCGCAGCAGCAGCCGCCCGTCACCGAAGGCAAACTCCTGCTCGTCGTACTGCCAGACGTTTTGGATGCCCGCGCGGTGCAGACGGAAGCGGGTACCCGCTGTCGTCGTCGACGGGCTGGATCGGGGCAGCGGGACGAGGCCACGTGCATCGGCGGTCATAGCGTCAACTCCTGCTGTGCGTCGGCATTTTTGCGGGTCGAGTCGGCCGTACGCACGGTGACGCAGGTGGCATAGCGGGCCGCCGCGGCGAGCAGTACCCAGCCCTCGTCGCAGGGCCGGGCTCCGCGGACGTCGGTCACCTGACGGCCTTCCGGCAGCTCTTCGGTAGCCCGTCCCCCTTGGCCCGCAGTGGACCGGCAGGGGCCAGCAGCCGCATGCGGGACAGCAGGTCCAGCACCGCTTCCCGCAGAGCGTGGAGATCTTCCAGGTAGCCGCGCTGCCAGTTGCTGCGGCCTCCGTACTCTGTGACCAGCTCGGCCAGCAGCTCATTCACCAAGCCGTCCGGAACGGCGACTCCGACGACCAGGACGCCGCCGGTCGCCGGATGTCCGGGATCGGATGGGCGCAGGCGTTCAACGAGCCGTTCCAGCAGCAGCAGTGCGGCCTGGGCGACGGTACCCGTGCCGGGAAGGTGGAGATCGGTCAGCTCTTCCTCGGAGTCGACCAGCGCCATTCCCTCGGCACGGATCTCAGTCTCCAGACCGAGGAGTTCGAAGAATGCCTGGGCTTCCCGGCGCTGGCGGGTGCGAAGCCAGTCGCGTTCGGCGTCGGTCAGTTCGTCGAGGTGGACGACGGGTGTTTCGACGAGCATCCGGCGCACGTAAGTACGAGGTCCTCCGAAGCCCGGGTCCGCGGCTCGCCGGACCAGGTCGGCGCCGTCCCGGGATTGGGCGAGCGGTCCGGCCACGACGACGCGTGCGAGCTCGCGGTCCACCGTGATCAAAGCCTCCCCGTCGGCTTCCTGGGTGATGGCAGTCACGTGGCCCTCCGTCTCGATGAGTACGCCCCACTCGACCAGCTGGCGCAGAGCCGCGACCAGGGTCCGTTTCCCGGCTGCGCGGTCCGTCGCCTCCAGCTCGACGCCCGCATCGGCAGCCGCGGCCCGAATGTCGGCGGTCAGCTGAGACAGCAGCATCTGCTCGGGTGCGGTCACCAGTACGGACAGAGCCAGCGCGAGGCAGGAATACGTGTGCGGGGTGAAGGGAGTGCCGGTGGACCGCACGAGCCGATGTCCCGCCCGCGCTCCCAGTCCGGCCTTGAACAGCCGGGCGTAGGAGCTGTCGACCAGAAGGCGGTAGCCGAGTACCTGCTGGAATCGCTTGCCCAGCCAGTCGGCGTGCCTGCGGACCAGTGGGAAGAGGTCGGCATGCGGGCCGTCCGAAGTGACCAGAGGATGGGCGAGCAACAGCCGTGCAGCGGACCGGCGTTCGGCCGCCAGGGCCACGTCGTGGGCGGAGGGAAGGGTCATGAAACGTTCATCTCCGACTCACCGGCGGCTGTGGCGGAGGTCCGGCCGATGACCAGCTCCAGGTCGTCCAGGAGCAGGTCCCCGTCGGCCGAGTGGAGGAGCGTGCGAGTGCCCGCCGTACGGTGCACGGTGAGCCAGATGCCCAGATCCGCGTCCTCGCTCCACGCCGCGTCCAGGCCGAACTCCGGCGCCCGCTCCCCGGCCGCACCGGCGCGACGTTCCAGCTGAGCGTTCCCGAGCGCCGTGGCCAGCAGCTCCAGGAGCAGGCTCAGCGCCGCCGAAGTGAGCCGCACGTCGTCGAAACGGCCCGACGCGCTGCGCAGTTCGTCCGCCGCCGCTTTCCTGGCCGCCGCCCGCTCACGCGCGGCCTCCCGGAGCCGTTTCTTCTGCGCGGAGTGGTCCTCCACCGACGACGTCCGGCCCCGCTGTGCGCGGCTGCCCCTCTCTCGCAGCGCGACGGGGACCTCGACCACCGGTCCGGTCCACCAGCTGGTGTAGGCCGGCACCACCTCGTCGGTGGCAGGCGGTATGCCCAGGTGTCGGGCGCCGTACAGCCCGAAGGCGGCGACGGCGATGTCATGCGCGTCCTGCGGTGCCGCTTCGTCGAACCACCGGGCCAGCCGCAGGAGGTCCCGGCGGCGTGACATCTCCCCGGTAGCCGAACGGAGCATCCGCTTGGCGTTGGCCAGCAGGGACTGGAGCGCCCGAAGGGTGGCGTCCCGTAGTTGGTCGACCTGGCTGCCCTGACCGTCGGTGCTGCTGAACCAGCCGCGCAGCCCCTCCCAGTCCGCGAGCTCGCGCCCACGGCTGCGCTGCACCCGGGCCTCCGATCGGCCTTCGCTCTGCGCGGAGAGCCCGGTGAGGCCCTGGGCGTGCGCGTCCAGTCGGTCCAGCAGGACCGGAAGGTGTGGCCACAGCGCGTCCAGTGCTGCCGAGATCCGGGGGGCCCGGAAGGCCACGTCCTCCGTGATCGCCTCGACGTAGTCCAGAAGCAGTTCCTTGAAGCCCTGGTACTCGGCACTGTCCAGGTCGTACCGGGCGAGCACCTGGCCGAGGTAGGCGTAGAAGTCCCGGATGGAGTCTGCGAACTCGGCGAACTGCACGAACAGCGTGCTGACCCGCTCCAGCCCGTCCTGCGGGGCGATACCGCCCGGCTCGGACACCAGCTCGGCGAGCTCCCGGAGGCCGCGCTCGACCAGGGCCAGCAGCTCGTTGCTCACCTCGCGAGCGGCATCGGCCTCGGCCAGCACCCCGTCGGCGTCCCGCTGGATGCGTTCGCCGAGCCTCGACACCTGGTAGCGGGCGCGGGAACGCTGGTACTCGGTGATGCTGGACGCCTTCACCGTGTGGCTGCCGCGGAGCAGGTTGCCCCACCGCTCCAGCTGTTCCAGCCGTGCCGTGAGGGTGTCGGCGTCGAGTTTTGCACCTGCCCCGCCGGACTCGCGCAGCTTCGCCATGACGTCCGGGACGGCCAGGTCCGCCAGGAGCGTCCCGCAGAAGACTCGCATGATCGCGATGTGCTCCAGTCGCTCCGGCGCGCTCAGGTAGGCGTACGCGTCCAGCCGCCTGCGCGTCGCGTCGTCGCCGGATTCCGGCGGTGTGCCGGGCGCGGGTTTCTCCATGTCTGTGAGGTTACGTGGAGCATTCGGCTGCCGTTGCTGTGTAGCTGGAAATGCTCCGAGGCTGCGCTGAGGTGGACCGGGAAGGCCCGGTCCCCGACGCTCCTGCGCCACACAGACAGGTGGACGAGGGCTACGTCTTTCACTCGGCCTTCGGCGACATCAACCATGTCTCGGCGTTGCTCAGGAACTCACCCATGGCGCCGAGCGACTCCGGCGACGACCCGACCTGGTTAACCTGGGATTGCCTTAACGGAGGTTGGCGGACACGAACGTCTCCAACCCCGCACGCCAGGTGCGGTTGAGCTTTCTCGGCTGATCGTGCGGGGCCCGGGAAGACCGCCGCACCCGACGTCCGGCAGCGGCGTTCCGAGGACCGGCCGACCGCACGATGATGATCTTCACGATGCCGCGGACGAGCGACCGGCCGGTGGCGATTCGGCCCGTGCCGTTCTTGAGCGGGTGTAGACAGGGCAACAGTCACGAGGGCGCCCGTCGGGCGCGCCCGTCGCGAACGTCAGGAAGGGACTGTGCATGTTCCGGAAGGTACTTGTCGCGAACCGTGGTGAGATCGCCGTCCGCGCGTTCCGCGCCGCCTATGAACTGGGCGCGGGAACAGCGGCGGTGTTCCCCTACGAGGACCGCGGCTCGCTGCATCGCCTCAAGGCCGACGAGGCCTACGAGATCGGCCGGAGAGGGCACCCGGTGCGTGCCTACCTGTCGGTCGAGGAGATCGTGGGGGCGGCTCGCAGGGCCGGGGCGGACGCCGTCTACCCCGGATACGGATTCCTGTCCGAGAATCCGGAGCTGGCCCAGGCCTGCGAAGAGGCCGGGATCACCTTCATCGGCCCCAGCGCCGACGTACTGGAGCTGACCGGGAACAAGGCGCGCGCGGTCGCCGCCGCCCGCGCCGCGGGCGTCCCGGTCCTCCGGTCGTCGCAGCCGTCGAACGACATGGACGAGCTCACGGCCGCGGCGCGGGACGTCGGCTTCCCGCTGTTCGTCAAGGCGGTCGCCGGCGGCGGCGGACGCGGCATGCGGCGCGTGGACGACCCGGCGCACCTGCGCGAGTCCATCGAGGCGGCGTCCCGCGAGGCCGAGTCCGCCTTCGGCGACGCCACGGTGTTCCTGGAGAAGGCCGTCGTCGACCCCCGCCACATCGAGGTGCAGATCCTCGCCGACGGAGACGGCAACGTCATCCACCTGTTCGAGCGTGACTGCTCGGTGCAGCGGCGCCACCAGAAGGTCGTCGAACTGGCCCCGGCGCCCAACCTCGACCCCGCCCTCCGGGACCGCATCTGCGCCGACGCGGTCGCCTTCGCGCAGAGCATCGGCTACCGCAACGCCGGCACCGTCGAGTTCCTTCTCGACCGCGACGGCAACCACGTCTTCATCGAGATGAACCCGCGCATCCAGGTCGAGCACACGGTGACCGAGGAGGTCACCGACGTCGACCTGGTCCAGGCGCAACTGCGCATCGCCTCCGGCGAGACCCTCGCCGACCTCGGCCTCTCCCAGGACCGGATCCAGCTCCGGGGCGCCGCACTGCAGTGCCGGATCACCAGCGAGGACCCGGCCAACGGGTTCCGGCCCGACACCGGCACCATCAGCGCGTACCGCTCGCCCGGCGGTTCCGGGATCCGGCTGGACGGCGGCACCGCCTTCGTCGGCTCGGAGATCAGCGCCCACTTCGACTCCATGCTGGTGAAACTGACCTGCCGGGGCCGCGACTTCGCCACCGCGGTGCGGCGCGCCCGCCGTGCGGTGGCCGAGTTCCGCATCCGCGGCGTGTCCACGAACATCCCGTTCCTGCAGGCGGTGCTCGACGACCCGGACTTCCAGGAGGGCAGGGTCACCACCTCGTTCATCGAGGAACGCCCGCATCTCCTGACCGCGCGCCACTCCGCCGACCGCGGCACCCGCATGCTCACCTACCTCGCCGACGTCACGGTCAACAAGCCGCACGGCGAGCGCCCGCACCTGATCGACCCCACGACCAAACTGCCGGACGTACCGGCCGGTGAACCGCCCGCCGGGTCGAAGCAGCGGCTGACCGAGCTGGGACCGGAGGGCTTCGCGCGGTGGCTGCGGGAGTCGACCTCGGTGGCCGTCACCGACACCACCTTCCGGGACGCCCACCAGTCCCTGCTGGCCACCCGGGTACGGACGAAGGACCTGCTGGCCGTCGCCCCCGCCGTGGCCCGGACACTGCCGCAGCTGCTGTCCCTGGAGTGCTGGGGCGGCGCCACCTACGACGTCGCCCTGCGCTTCCTGTCCGAGGACCCGTGGGACCGCCTTGCCCAGCTGCGCGAGGCGGTGCCCAACCTCTGCCTGCAGATGCTGCTGCGCGGCCGCAACACGGTCGGCTACACCCCCTACCCCACGGAGGTCACCACCGCCTTCGTCGAGGAGGCCACCCGGACCGGCGTCGACATCTTCCGCATCTTCGACGCGCTCAACGACGTCGGCCAGATGCGCCCCGCGATCGACGCCGTGCGCGAGACCGGATCGGCCGTCGCCGAGGTCGCCCTGTGCTACACCTCGGACCTGTCCGACCCGGCCGAGAAGCTCTACACCCTCGACTACTACCTCCGGCTCGCCGAGCGGATCGTCGACGCCGGCGCGCACGTCCTGGCGATCAAGGACATGGCCGGGCTGCTCCGGGCACCCGCCGCCGCGAAGCTGGTGACCGCGCTGCGCAGGGAGTTCGACCTGCCCGTCCACCTTCACACCCACGACACGGCAGGCGGCCAGCTCGCCACCTACCTCGCCGCGATCGACGCGGGCGCCGACGCCGTGGACGGAGCGGTCGCCTCCATGGCGGGCACCACCTCGCAGCCGTCGCTGTCGGCGATCGTCGCGGCCACCGACCACTCGGAGCGACCGACCGGGCTGAGCCTGCGGGCGGTCGGCGACCTCGAACCGTACTGGGAGATCGTCCGCAGGATCTACGCGCCGTTCGAGGCCGGCCTCGCCTCGCCCACCGGACGCGTCTACGACCACGAGATCCCCGGCGGCCAGCTGTCCAACCTGCGTGTCCAGGCACGGGAACTGGGCCTCGGCGACCGCTTCGAGGACATCGAGGCGATGTACGCCGCCGCCGACCGGATGCTCGGCCGTCTGGTCAAGGTCACGCCGTCGTCCAAGGTGGTCGGCGATCTCGCCCTGCACCTCGTCGGCGCGGGGGTCCCGCACGAGCGGTTCGCGGCCGACCCCGGGGCGTACGACATCCCGGACTCCGTGATCGGGTTCCTGCGCGGCGAGTTGGGCGACCCGCCCGGCGGCTGGCCGGAACCGTTCCGCAGCAAGGCCCTCAAGGGCCGTGCGGCGCCCAGGCCGGTCGTCGAACTGTCCGCCGAGGACCGCGACGGACTGGAGAAGGACCGGCGGGCCACCCTGAACCGGCTGCTGTTCCCAGGCCCGGCCAAGGAGTTCGGGGCGCACCGCGACGCCTACGGCGACACCGGCGTCCTGCCGAGCAAGGACTTCTTCTACGGTCTGCGGCCGGGGGAGGAGCACGAGGTGGACCTCGACCCCGGGGTGCGGCTCCTCATCGTCCTGGAGGCGATCGGCGAGGCGGACGAGCGCGGCATGCGTACCGTGATGGCCACGCTCAACGGCCAGCTCCGGCCGATCCAGGTGCGTGACCGCTCGGTGGCCTCGGACCTGCCGGCGGCGGAGAAGGCCGACAAGTCCGACCCGAAGCACGTCGCCGCGCCGTTCGCCGGTGTGGTGACGCTGTCGGCCGCGGCCGGGGACACCGTCGAGGCGGGCGCGACCATCGCGACGATCGAGGCGATGAAGATGGAGGCCGCCATCACCGCCCCGGTCGCCGGGACGGTGGGGCGTCTGGCGATCAGCTCCGTCCAGCAGGTCGAGGCGGGCGATCTCCTGGTGGTGATCGCCTAGGCATCCTCGGACAGCGCGGGACACCTCTGGCTACGGTCGGACCCCGCGAGGGCGATCGCCCGAGTCCCGGAACCGTGCCGCCATTCGGCCGGCTCCGGGACTCGGGGAGTTCACGGCTCCGGGTCGCCGGGGCCGTACGGGGTCGCCGGGCGGCCGGGGCGGTCACTGCTCCCGTAGGCCCCACGGCGAGCCGTACGCGGTGAGCAGGTCGAGGAACGGGCGGGCGGGGAACGCCTCCGGGCCGAGGACTCCCGAGCCGGTCCAGGCGCCGGTGGCCAGGAGTTCGAGGGCGACGACCGGGTTGACGGCCGTCTGCCACACCACCGCCTGGGAGCCGTACTCGGCCATCGACCACTGGTTGTCGACCACGTGATAGAGGTAGACCTCGCGCGGCGCGCCGTTCTTGGTGCCACGCACCCAGGTGCCCGCGCAGGTCTTGCCGTGCATGCGCTCGCCGAGCGTCGCCGGGTCCGGCAGACAGGCGGCCACGACGTCGCGGGGCGACACGGCCACCGGGCCCGAGGCGCTCGGCACGGTCACCGGATCCGTACGGTCCAGGCCCAGCAGGTGCAGCGTCCTGAGGGTCTGGATGAACTCCTCGCCCAGGCCGTACTTGAAGGTCACGCGCCGCGCGTCGACCCAGCGCGGGACGAGCAGCACCTCCTCGTGCTCCACGTTCACGCACTCCACCGGGCCGATGCCCTCGGGGAAGTCGAAGACCTCCGGCTCGCTGAACGGCGCGGTGGTGAACCAGCCGCGGTCCGCCTCGTAGACGACCGGCGGGTTGAGGCACTCCTCGATGGTGGTCCAGATGCTGAAGGACGGGGCGAAGTCATAGCCGTCGACGGTGAGGTTCGCGCCGTCACGGATGCCGATCTCCTCGATCTCGTCGAAGAGTTCGTCGGCCGCGTACCGCGCGAAGACGTCGGACAGTCCCGGCTCCACGCCCATGCCGACGAGGGCCAGCGCGCCCGCCTTCTCCCAGTCGGCGGCCTGCGCGAACTGCGCGTCGCCGAGCATGACCCCGCACTCGTCGTACGGCCTCTCGGGATGCGGGCGTGACAGGGACATCGCCATGTCGAGGTAGGTGGCACCGGCCGCGCGCGCCGCCTGGAAGAGGGGCATCACGAACCGCGGATCGGTGGCGTTGAGCAGGACGTCGCACCTGTGCCGGCCCAGCAGCGCGGTCACCGCGTCCTGGTCGGAGGCGTCGACGCGCTCGGCGCGGAAACGGCCTTCGGCGTCCGGGAGGGCGGCGACCGCGGCCTCGGCGCGGCTCAGGTCGTAGTCGGCCACGACCATCTCGTCGAAGAAGGGGCGACGGGCCGCGATCCGGGTGATGGCGGTGCCCACACCGCCGGCTCCCACAAGCAGAACACGCATGACACGGACTTCCTCTCTGCGGAGTGGGGACGTGCCCGCGCGGACCGGTGACGCGGCGCCCCTGGCGGGAGATCCAACGCCGGGCGCCCGGATAAGGTCAATGGTGTTGGCATAAGGAGTGAGGAGGCGCCGTGCCGAAAGCGGTGGTGCCCGAGGAGAAGCGGCGGCGTCGGCGTCCCACCAGGGGCGGCACCGTGCTGTCCGAGCGGCTCATCGTCGAGACCGCCCTGCGGATGCTGCGGGAGCACGGCAGCGCGGGACTCACGGCCCGCCGTCTCGGCCTGGCCCTGGACGCCGATCCCAGCACCCTGTACCGGTACTTCCGCGGTATGGACGACCTGACCCTCGCGATCGGCGACGCGCTGATCGGCCAGGCCCTGGACGGGTGGCGGCCCACGGGGGAGTGGCGGTCGGATCTGCGCGGCCTCGGGCTGCGTATCCACGCGGTGTACGTCGGGCATCCGCAGGCGGCCCTGCTGACCGCGAACCGGGTCACCGGCCGGGCCCACGAACTGGCGGCCGACGAGGCCATCCTCGACGTCCTGCGCACGGCGGGGTTCCCGCTGCCGGACACGGTACGGATCTACCAGGCCTTCATCGACCAGACGCTGGCCTTCGCCGCGCTCGACGCGGCCTCGCTGGCGCTGCCCCGCGAGAGCCGCAGCGCCGACGAGGACATGTGGCGTTCGACGTACGCCCGGCTGCCGCGCGCCACCCATCCCCGGATCGCGGAGGCGGCGCCCCTTCTGGCGACCCGCATGGTCGACAGTGCCTATCCCACGGCTCTGGAGATGCTGCTGGACAGCGCCGCGGCGCGGTGGGAGACGCTGCGCGCCCGGTGACGGCGGGCGGTGCCGCGGAGCGATACCCCGCGGACGGGGTCCCGTGGCCGGGAGCCGGGAGGGGCCGGGGGCTGGAGGGCTGGGAGTCGGTGAGGCGGGGGGCTGGGGGGCGAGCGGTTCGAGTGGGCCGGACGGACGGGTGGGGCGGTTCGGACGGGTGGGACGGTTCCAGCGGTCCAGACGGTGGCGGGAGCGCTCCCATACAGGGAGGATACGGCTCATGACTCATCAGCCGACGATCCGCCCGTACAAGGCCGAAGACCGCGCGGCGGTGGCGCACGTATGCGTGATGACGGCCCACGACGGAGGGGATTCACGGGCCCTCTATCCCGACCTGGAGCTGATGCCGTCCCTGTTCGCGCACCCCTACTGTCATCTTGAACCGGAGCTCGCGTTCGTGCTCGACGACGGGACCGGCCGGGCGGTCGGCTACGTCCTCGGCACCGCCGACACCGCGCGGTTCGTCGGCGCGTTCCGCGACATCTGGATACCGGGTGTCGCCTCGCGCTACCCCCGGAGTACGACGCCACCGCGGACGCCGGGCGACACGATGATCGACCTGCTGCACCGCCCCGAACGCATGATCCTCCCCGAGCTCGCCGCATATCCCGCGCATCTGCACATCGACCTGCTCCCGGACTGGCAGCGCAGGGGCCATGGCCGGGCGCTGATGGACACCTTCCTCGACGCGCTCGCGGATCGCGGTGTCCCCGCCGTCCACCTCGGCATGGTCACCGCCAACACGTCGGCCCGCGTCTTCTACGACCGTGTCGGCTTCCACGAGATCCCCGTGCCGGAACCGGGCCCCCTGACCTATCTGGGCAGGCCGACGGGCCGCCCGCGCCGCTCGCCCTGAGCCGCGCGGGCCGTGGGGGCCGGGCCCGCGTCAGGGAGAGGACGCGGCCTGAGTCAACCTAATCAAGATCTCGTCCCTCTATACGAGGAGACGTCCTACGGGTGGTGGGGGGAGAGGGCATTGCTCAGGGCGGTGGAAGAGCGTCGCGGCGATGTCGGCAACGGTCGTGGACGGACGGTGGGACCCGGTGACGGTCCACCGCCGGCCACCGCGGGCGACGACGCACGCGGGCGGCCGGGCGGCATGCCGTACCGGATCGTGTCGTTCGTCGGACGCACCCTGCGCGGCGAGTGGCACGGCATGGTCGTCGAACCGATCCGGCAACTCCTGCGCCGCGGACTGTCCGGACTCGTGCTGGCGTTCGTGGCCGCCTTCGGGGTCATCTTCTTCCACGCGATCGCCCAGCATCCGACCGGCGCCACGGTGGTGCGGCTGACCGGCGGCGTCAAGGCGGCCCTGCCGCTGCCGCTGGCCCTGCTGCGCACCCCCGTGTCGCTGTACGTCCCCGCCCTCGACCTGCCGGTGTGGGCGGGCATCACCCAGCTGTTCCTCGCCTTCGCCCTCGCCGAACTCGCTCTCGGCCGGGCCCGGACCCTGGCCATCGCGTACGTCACCACGCTGGCGGGCACCCTCACCGTACGCGTGATGATCGCGATGGGGCCGGGCTGGTGGGGTCTGGGGCTGCCGCCCGAGACCGGGCAGGTGCTGGACACCGGTCCGTCCGCCGCGGTGGTGGGTCTGTTCACCTACCTCGCGGTCGTCCGACGGGCGCCCGTGGTGTTCGCGCTCACCGGCGGCTCGATGGTGTGGGAGTCGATCGTCAGACCCAATCTGGCGGGTCGGGAACACCTGATCGCCGTGGCGGCCGCGATCGTCCTGGGGCTGCTGCACGGGCGCTGGCGAAGACCCGTGCGGGCCCTGACGGTCCTGTTCCCCTCGCGCCGTGCGGAGAACCGGCCGAACGGCTGTCCTCGTCTGTCGGAACCACCGGTCCCGCCGGCCGCGGCGGAGTCACCGGCCCTGGCGGGAGCAGCGGCTGTCGCGCAGCCACCGGACCTGGCGGCTCCGGCGGACCTGATGGCCCTTGCGGACCCGGCGCATCGCGCCAACGAGTCGCGGGCGCAACTGCGCTGACACCGCCGGACACGGGTCGAAGGCCTGTTCCGTGCCAGGCGCACGGTGGCGGACGTACGGCGAGTGGGGTGGGCCGCCGGTGACCCGATCCGGCGTCCGGTGGGCAAACTCACCCGAGATTGTGAGTACGACGAAGGTCACAATTACATATCGGACACTTCGCACTTCAATCTTCACGTGAGGCACACAAGTTGGCTAAGTTGGCGACAGGCCACACGACTTCCTCCGGCGAACCTCGCCGGGTCGCTTGGCCTCCGCCTAATCCGGTGCGGCCTCACGGCGACCGGAGCCGGGGACCCAACCGAACCCTGGGGTGAATCGGCCCAACTGCCCGACCGGGCAGAGGCCGTAGGGCATACCTTCCGGATCTGTCCGCCCGAACCCGACAGCTAACTCGGTAGGCGGAGCACGGAAGGAGTACGTCTGCCATGGCGCCGGAACGCACCCCGGGCCCTGGAGGCAGCAGCCTCCCCGGCATGCCCCGCTCCGCACCCGCGACAGTGGCCCGCTCCTCGGCGGACCTGGTCCCGCAGAGCCCCCACCCCACCTCCTTCGGCGGGGACGACGGGCCGAGCCACGAAGAGGTCCAGCAGCGGATCAGCTCGCTCTACGACCGGGCCGAGACCGCCACCGGGAACTACAACGCGACCCGCGCCATGACCACCGGTTCGCGCAATCGCCTCAACCCGGCCCGGGACAACGGGCGCAGGGGAGCCGACGCCACCCTCGACGACGTGTCCCGGCCCTGGTTCGACGTGGGCCGTGCGCAGTTGGGCCCGAGCGCGCCCGCGCGGCTGCCGGCCGACAGAATGCCGAAACGCGCGGCCGAGGCGCGCCCCGCGCCTTCCGTGACACGTCCGGACGGCGGACCCTCCGCCCGCGCCCTGGAGACCGCGGCCCGCCCCGTTCCGGAGCTGACCGCCGGACCGGGAGCGGGGCCCGTGGCCGAGCTGACCGCCGGACCGGCGGCAGGGCCTGTGGCGGAGCTTCCCTCCGGGCGGGCCGTGGCCGCGCTGCCGGCCGGGACCGGGGTGCGCCAGGAGGCCGTCAAGGCCCTGCCCGCGCCGGCCGCGGAGTCCGGCCACTCCTCGCTGAAGACCCGCAAGGAGCAGAACCGGCGCAAGCTCGCACTCGCCCGTGAGCTGCTGTCCCGGCACGCCGTCCGGCAGCGGAGCACCCCCGTCGCGGCCATCGAGGCGCAGCCGGCCCAGGAGGTCCGGCCCACCCCGGAGGAACAGACCCGTCGCGAGGCCGAGGAGCAGTGGCGGCGACAGCAGTCGGCCGGCCTGGGCATGGGCGCACCGGTGGACACGGCCGCCCGTGCGGGGATGGGCGCACCCGCCGGTATGGACGCGTCCCTCGGTGCGGGAATGCCCCTCGCCTCGGACATGACCTTCACTTCGGGCATGACGTTCGTCCCGGACACGGCGTTCGCCTCGGGCATGACCTTCACCTCGGACACGGCGTTCGCCCCGGATACGGCGTTCGCCTCGGGCATGACCTTCACCTCCGAAACGGCGTTCACCTCGGGCACGGCCTACGCTCCGGAGCTGTCCTACGCCCAGGACATGACGTACGCACCCGACCAGTTCCAGGCCCCTGAGCCGCTCCGTGCCCCGGACCTGCCTTTCGTCCCGGCTCCGCCCGTCGCAGCGGAGACGGCCTACATCCCCGCCATGACGTTTGCCCCCGCGCCTGCGCCTGCCCCGTCGGTCGTGTCCGCTCCGTTCGCGACGGCTGTCGCTCCCGACCCGTCCTTCGTCGCGGTCGCGCCTGTCGACGCGGGGGTGCCCACCGCCGCGGGCGTGGGCATGGGCATGGGCGGTGGCGACACGTCCGGCTCGGGGTACGACATGAAGTCCGCCAAGGCGGTGGCCTTCGCGCGTGCCCAGATCGGCAGGCCGTGCGTCTGGGGCGCGGCCGGGCCGGGCTCCTACGACTGCGCGGGCCTCACCCGGGCCGCGTGGACGGTGGCCGGGGTCGCACTCCCGCGTACCGCGCGCGACCAGGCGACGGCCACCACCGCGGTCCCGCTCACCGACATCCGTGCCGGCGACCTGATCTTCTTCTACGACGATGTCAGCCATGTCGGCCTCTACATCGGCAACGGCATGATGATCCACGCGCCGAGCCCGGGGGCGTACATACGCGAAGAGTCGATCTTCTACGCCGGACAGGCGGCGATCCACAGTGCCGCGCGGCCCGCGTAGGGGGCCGGGAGAGCCCGCCCACGGCTGCCGTCCCGCAGTCTGAAGAGGGGTCGCCGAGGCGACCGGTCCCGCACGGCCTGCCCGACGCCCGCGCCTACTTGGCGCGGGCGCCGGCCTTTCCCGCCCCGGAAAACGTCTCGGACAACGCCTCGGGCAGGCGCGCCCGGACACCCACCGATGCGTCGAACGGGCGCACGTGGACGGCGCCTTGTCCGAGACGGCCGTACACGTCGAGACTCCTGCGACGGCGTGGGCGCACAACTCGGCGCCAGAGGTGCCGCTTTGGCGCGGTCGGGGCGGTGGTCACCGGTGGATCGGGTCCGTCCGGCATGTACCCGCGCTGTTCGCGGTGTGTTCAGTCCGTGGTCGTCGGTGTGGCCGAGGCTTCGCCGGGAGCGTGAGCGCGCTCCTTGTCTGCCCGACCCCCTGAAAAGAGAACCGGCCACCTTGCGTACGCACTGGCGTGGACAAGCCCCCATCACCGCCGCCCTGATCCTCCTCGCCCTCGGACTGTCGGGTGCGCCGGTTTCGGCGCAGGACCCGTCCGCGGTGCGGATCAACGAGGTCGAGTCCAGCGGCGGCAGCCCCGGCGACTGGATCGAACTCGTCAACACCGGGACCGCCGCGGTCGACGTGTCCGGGTGGATCGTCAAGGACAACGACAACTCCCACTCCTACAAGGTCGCCAAGAAGACGTCGATCGCTCCGGGTGCGTTCCTGGCGCTGGACGTCGAGTCGTCGTTCGGGCTGGGGAGTTCGGACTCCGCGCGGCTGTTCCAGGCGGACGGTTCCACCCTGGTGGACTCCTACACCTGGACCGACCACGCCACCACCACGTACGGGCGGTGCGCGGACGGCACCGGCGCGTTCACGACCACGACCGCGTCGACCAAGGGCGCGGCGAACTCCTGCGGCACCACCGGCGGCGGGGGCGGCACCACGTGGCCGGGTGGCGCGGCGGTCACCGTCGCGGACGGTTCGAACGTGTTCGGGGAGAACCTCAGCGGGCTGTCCTTCGAGAGCGAGGGCGTCCTCTGGGCGGTGGACAACGGTCCCGGCAGGCTCTACCGGCTGGTGCCCAACGGCGCGACATGGCGTCCCGACCCGGCCGGCGGCTGGGGATCCGGCAAGGCTCTGCACTACGCGGGCGGCAGCGGCGACCCCGACGCCGAGGGTGTGGTCGTCACTCCCGACGGCATGTTCGTCGCCACCGAGCGCGACAACGGCAACAGCTCCACCAGCATGCCGAAGATCCTGCGCTTCGACGCCTCCTCCACCGCCTCGTCGCTGAACGCGACCGCCGAGTGGAACCTCACCTCCGACCTGCCCTCCCTGCCGGCCAACGCCGGGCCCGAGGGCATCTCGTGGGTCCCGGACACCTTCCTGACCGCGCACGGATTCCGCGACGAGCACACCGGTGCCGCCTACGACCCGGCCGGTTACCCCGGCCACGGCAGCGGCCTCTTCTTCGCCGGCGTGGAGGACAACGGCACCGTCTACGCCTACGCCCTCAACCAGTCCGGCGGCGGATACACCCGTGTCGCCACCATCACCAGCGGCTTTCCCGGTGTGATGGACCTGGAGTTCGAGCCCGCCACCGGACACCTCTGGGCGGCCTGCGACGACACCTGCCAGGGCCGGACCTCGACCCTCGACATCAACGCCCAGGGCAAGTTCGCCGTCACCCACACCTACGACCGGCCTACGGGCATGGCCAACTACAACAACGAGGGCTTCGCCATCGCCCCCCAGTCCGCCTGCGTCGGCGGCCACAAGCCGGTCCTGTGGTCCGACGACACCAACGACGGCGGCCACGCACTGCGCGCCGGCACGCTGAACTGCACCCCCTGACACCAGCGGGACGGGGCGGGACGGCCGACAGCCGCTCCCGCCCCGGTACCGGGAAGCCGGGGCCGGGCGGACGCCCGGTGCGCCGGCTCCTGCCGTTCCGCCCCTGCACGCCCCTCAGCGGGCGGGTGACCGGCGAGGCCGGTCCGCCCGGTGCGCGGGGGAGGCGATGCCCGCCGTACGGGACGTGGACGCCGTGTCGCCCCACGTGCCGTCCCCGAGCATGACCTCGGGGTCGAACATGACGATCACCGCGGCGACCAGGAGAACCATCAGCGGCCCGGCGATCATGACGAGGAGGAAGGCCAGCAGACCGGCGGAGGACTGCGAGGCCGAGGTCGCCCCGGTGAGGTGAACCGTGACGGCGGCCATCCCGGTGTAGTGCATGCCGGTCACGGCAACTCCCATGACGAGGCTCGCTCCCAGGCTCGCCCACAGCGCGTGCACGGAGACCGCAGCCCACAGGGCCGCGGTGGCCGCGACGACGGCGATCACCACGGACAACGCCACGGTCCCCACGTCGTAGTGCAGGTTCCCGTGGGTGCGGATGGCGGCCATGCCGAGGTAGTGCATCGCCGCCACACCGAGTCCGGTGATGACGCCGGCCACGCCGAGAGTGGCCGGACGGGTCCCCCGGTAGCCGACCAGGAACACCCCGATGGCGACGACGACGATGGCGACGACGAGGCTGAGCACGGTCGTTGTCGGGTCGTAGCGCACCAGGGCGCCCTGCACACTGAAGCCGATCATGGCGATGAAGTGCATGGTCCATATGCCGCAGCCGATGGACACGGCTCCCAGCGTCAGCCAGCCGGCTCTCCGGGCCTGGTGCGTCCGCCGCAGCGACCGTGTCGTGCACCGCAGCCCCAGCGCGGCTCCGAGGCAGGCCATCAGGTACGCGGCGATCGGGGTGACGGGCCCGTAGTAGAAGTCGGAAACGGTGGCGGTCATGGAGGCGGCCCCTTCTCATGCTGGACGGCAGGGGGAGGCCCCTGGAGCGTGGTGCGTATTCGTGCGGTGGTGTGACGTGCGTTCACACGCCCGGTTTCGCGGAGTCGGCGGTGACGTGGGCGCGGAGTCGGGCTGCGACCCTCCGGTCGGAAGGGCGCCGCGGCACCACGCTGTGTCGCGGAGGGGACGACGCGAGGTCGTTCCCCCCGGCGACCGCGTACGCGTACCGGCTCGGCCGGGCCGGCGCGCCCTGGCGCGCGGAGCCCTGGCGCGGGCAGGACGGTTCCAGCGGTCGGTTCAAGCCACTTGGCTGGCTTGTTCGCAATTCAAGCACACCTTGCGCACCTTTCCGCCCCATCCGGACTCCTCTCCTCCGGATAGACCTGCCGTCAGCTCTCGACGCGGAGGCGGTACTGACTCGCTGGGTCCGCGGCCGGGCGGCCAGGGGCGACGCGCGTGACGGGAGCCGGTCCGCGGGTCCGTGAGTCCGCGGGTTCCGGGGGGAACGGCGCTCCGGGGAGAACGGCGCTCCGGGCGGGCCGCTTTCAGGGGCGCCGGGCCGTGTCCTCGGCGTGGACGGTCCGACGGGTGGCGGGCTTCCGGCCCGCGGTCGTCGCGAGTTCGCGCAACCGGCGCCAGTTCAGGGGTGGTGGGGAATCGGGCACGCCGGGGCGTTTCCTGGGGACGCGGACGCGCAGGGCGCCCGGGGCGACGCGGCAGTGGACCGGGGCGGGCAGCATGAGGGCCTCGCCGTCGACACCGGCCTCGATCTCCGGTCGGTCCGCTTCGACGACCACCTCGCGGCTGGTGAGGACCGCGAGTCCCTCCGCGGCGCGGTCCAGCACCAGGGCCGCGGCCTCGGCCGCGCTGTCGACCTTGATGCCGAGGACGCCGAGCAGCCCGGAGTCGAGCCGCTCGCGGCGGCCGATCCCGGCCGGATCGTTCGTGCGGTAGGGGTTGTTGCTCACCAGCACGGCCTGCGGGGCGCCGAGCGTCGCGCCTTCGGTACGGGCGGTGAGCCGCGGCCCGACCCGGCGGGTGAGCAGCTCGGGCAGGAGCTCCAGGATGGTGCCGATCTTGTCGTCGCGGTACGCCGGGCTCTGGACGACCGCCGCGTAGGCGCCGAAGGAGGCGTTGTTGACGAACGGATGCCCTCCGGCGAAGCCGAGGTCCACCCTGAGTTCGACGCCGTCGGTGAGCGCGTCGAGGCAGCGTGCGGGGTCGTCGCGGTCGAGGCCGAGGTCCATCGCGAAGTGGTTGCGGGTACCCGCGCAGACGACCAGGAACGGCAGACCGTGCTCGGCGGCGACGGCCGCGACGAGCGCCTGGGTCCCGTCACCGCCCGCGACGCCCAGCAGATCGGCGCCGTCGGCGACGGCCGCCCGCGCCAGCGCGGTGACGTCCCGCTGTTCGTCGGGACCGAGGAGGGCGACCCGCGCGCCGAGCCGCTCGGCTTTCTCCACCAGGCCGAACCTCGCCACCTTCCCGCCCCCGGAACGCGGGTTCATGACGAGGAAGGGGCGGCGCGGGGGCGGCGTCCTGCGTTCCCTGGCGGGCCGGGAGCGGGGGTGGTCGCCGCGCAGCGCGTAGCGCCCGGTCCAGACAGCCACGGCCCACAGCAGCAGGGACACCGGGACGGCCCACAGCAGGGAGAGCGCGAACAGGGTGACGACGGCGGCGGGTGCGGCCATCGCCAGCAGCGCCGACACCCAGCGCAGCGGGCCGCGCCGGGTCAGCGTCCACCATGCCGCGGCCGCGGTGACGACCACGCCGACGAACGCGAGGGCGAGCAGCAGTACGCCGCTCAGGCCGCCCTTGGCCAGCGGCAGCAGCACCGCCAGCGCCGCCGCGGCCAGTGCGGCTCTGGCCGCCCATCGCTGTCCGCCACGGGTCGCGCCGCTCGTGTCCTCGGTCATCGCTCCTCCAGAGATGCGCCGACGCGCCGGTGCGGGGATGCGCGTGCGCACGGAAGCACGGCAGCACGGATCGACGGTGCCCGGGCCGGTGCGGTCCACTCCACCACACACGGCGCGCTGAGCGATCAAGGACCCGGTGCGGGCGCGGGCCGTCACCCGGGAAGGGGATCCGGGCGAGCCGGCCGGGCGGCGGCGTGCGAGGAGCCGTCGGTACCCCCGGGGAACGGGAACGGCGCGACTGATGCACGATGGGCGGCGGCGGGCCCCGGCGACACGGCCGGGTCCGCCGCGCAAAGGGACAGTCGCGCAAAGGGACAGCGCCGCGAGAGGACAGCGGCGCGGAGGGGTATAAGCGATGAGCGCAGACCGGGGCCGGGTCCTGGTCGTCGACGACGACGCGGCGATACGCCGCTCGCTGGAGCGCGGACTGCGGCTCGGCGGATTCACCGTGGACCTGGCCGACGGCGGCCGCCCGGCGCTGGCCGTGGCCCGGACGAGACCACCGGACGTGATCGTGCTGGACATCTCCATGCCGGACCTCAACGGCATCGAGGTGTGCAGGACACTGCGGGGCGACGGCAACGACGTACCCGTGCTGATGCTCTCCGCGCTCGACGAGACCGCCGACCGGATCGCGGGACTCCAGGCCGGCGGCGACGACTATCTGGTCAAACCCTTCGCCCTGCGGGAGCTCGTGCTGCGCCTGGAGGCACTGTTGCGCCGCAGACCGCCGCGCGACACCGACACCGTACGGGTCGGCGGCCTGCTGATGGACCCCGCCGCCCGCACGGTCAGCCTCGACGGCCGGCCGGTGGACCTGACCCGGCGCGAGTTCGAGCTCCTGCACGTCCTCGCGCGCAACGCCGGCCTCGTACTCAGCAGGGACCAACTCCTGGACCGCGTATGGGGATACGACTTCGACGTGCGCACCGACGCGGTGGACACCTTCGTCAGTTACCTGCGCCGCAAACTGGAGACCCGGGACCGCGCGCGGATCATCCACACCGTACGGGGAGTGGGCTTCGTCCTGCGGGACGACCGGGCGGGGGAACAGCGGTGAGACTGTCCACACGGATCGCGCTGGCCGTCGGCGCCACCGTGCCCGTCCTGGTCCTCGCGACCGGCTGGCTGCTGCTGCGGCTGGTCGCGGCGGATCTCCACGACCAGCAGGACGCCCATCTGCGCGAGCGTGCGACGACCGTGGCCAAGGACGCCCGGGGACTGCTGCGCGCGAGTGCCGCCGACCGGTCGGCGGCGGTGGAACAGGCGCGACAGCGAAGGCTGTTCACCTCGGCCCTGGACGTCGGCGTCCGGCTGATCGGCCCGGACGAGACCTTCACCGGCGGACCACAGCCGGACGCCGGAGCACCGCTGCCTCCGAGCGCGCCGGTTCCGGTCACACTGAGGGCCGACGGCCACAGCTGGCGGATCCTGTCGACCCCGGTGACCGGGGCCCGGCCCGGAGTGCGCGGCACCCTGTGGCTGTTCGCGTCGGACACCGCCGCCGACACCCAACTGCGGCTGGTCCGGCGGCGCGCGGTGTCCGTCGCGCTGCTCGCCGCGCCGCTGTCCGGACTGCTCGCCTGGGGTGTCGCAGCGCGGGCGAGCCGGCCGCTGCGCCGTCTGCAACACCGCGCGAGTGGCTTGGACCCGCGTTCCAGTCCGGCCCGCCTGGACCACACCCCGACGCGTATCGCCGAGGTCGACGATCTCGCGCACACCCTGCAGACGGTCCTGGCCCGCTACGACGAACAGGCCGCCAGAACGGCCGAGGCACTGGCCACCGCACGCTCCTTCGCCTCCGCCGCCTCGCACGAACTGCGCACTCCCCTGATGAGCATGCAGACCAATCTGGAGATCCTCGCCGGGCATCCCGGACTCGCCGGAGCCGACCGCGACGAGGTGCTGCACGACCTGCGCCGCGAGCACGCCCGGCTGCTGGGTCTCCTGGTGATGCTGCGCGACCTCGGCCGCGGGGACCTCGTCGAGGCCGACGCCTTCGGTCCCGTGGACCTGGCCGACGTCGTCGAGGCGAGCACGGAGGAACAGCGGCGGCGCCATCCCCGCGCACTGCTGTCCGGACACCGCGCGCCCGGCCTGCGGGTGCACGGCTGGGAACCGGGACTGCGGACCGTGGTGGACAACCTCCTGGTCAACGCCCTGGTGCACGGGCACGGGGAGGGGCGGCCCGCGCAGGTGGAGGTGAGCCTGCGCGCGAGCGGCACCGACGTGCTCCTCGTCGTCGACGACCATGGCCCCGGCATCCCGCCCGACCTGCGCACGCAGGTCTTCGAACGCTTCCGGCGCCGGCCCGACAGTCCGGGCTCCGGCCTCGGACTCACCCTGGTCGCCCAGCAGATCGCCCTGCACCGGGGTCGTATCCGGGTCCTGGACCGGCCGGCGGGGCCCGGCACCCGTATCGAGGTCGCGCTGCCGCTCGTCAACGGCGTGGCGGACGAAGGGAGCACGCTGCCGCTCCGGCGCAACTGGATGATCGAGGCCGCCGACCGGCCACAAGATTTCCACAAGGACGACTCCTAGGTTCCGCGGTGTGCGGGCAACCGCCCGTGAACACGGAGGAGTTCGTCATGCCAAGCACCAGGAAGACCGTCGTCGCATTGGTCGCCGTGGGAACGCTGCTCGGCGCCGCGGGCGTCGCCGCGGCGGACACCGGGTCTCCCGCGCCGTCCGGCGCGCCCACGGGCGACGGCGCGGCGGCGCTGTGCCGGCGCGCGCCCAAGACCGACCAGCGGATCGACAAGATCCTCGACCGGCTGGACGCGGACGCGTCCCGGCGCGGTTCCGTCGCCCGCCTCGAACAGCGCGTCGCCAACGCCAAGGCGGCGGGACACACGGAGATCGAGAGTTACCTCAATGACCGGCTCACCTTCCGGCGCTCCCTGATCCCCACCTTGGAGGCACGTCGGAAGGACCTGTCCCAGGTCGAGAAGTGGTGCGACGCCCACGACAACGGGAACGCGAAGTGAGGGGCGCGCGCCGCGTCGCACCGGCCGGGCTTGCCGCCGTGGCCGTCCTGCTGCTGGCGGGCTGTGGTCACGGCGCGGACGCCGGGCAGCCGGCGCCCGCTTCCTCGTCCTCCACGGACCTCGGCCACCTGCGGAAGCTGGTCGACGACGCCGATTCGGCGGCGAGCAAGGCGGAGTCGGACATGGCCCGGGAGTGACCACGGCGGTCCATGGGCGCCCGGTCCATGGGCGTCCGGTCCATGGGCGTCCGGTCTCCGTCCCCGGAGCGGGGCGCCTGCGGAAGTGACGTCGGACCGAGGCTGTGTAACGGGGACCCGGCAGGGGAGGCGGTACGGCAGGCGGGCAGGCGGGCAGGCGGTCGGCGGTACGGCGGGCGGTACGGCCGGTGGGGATGGGCCGGCATCCTCACCCGCCGTGCCGGTGCACCGCGTCGTCCCGGCCGTCCCGGCACCCGGCCGAAGGGCGGCGTGCGGGGCCGGATCAGGGCGGCGTGCCAGGGCTGGACGGCGGACCCCCGGGACGGATCCGGTGGTGACCGTCGACGGGGTGGGTCATGAGATGCGGGCGGTGCGGATGCTCGGAGGCGACCCGTTCGACGATCAGAAGGGCGGCGTCGTCGGCGGGCCGGTCGCCGACGTGGGCGAGGAGGTCGTCGTGGATGTGACGCAGCAGGGCGTCGGGTCCGGCGCCCGGGAACGTGGCCGCCCGCTCGGCGAGCGGGTAGAAGGCCCCCGTCGGTGAGCGGGCCTCGATGACGCCGTCGGTGTAGAGCAGCAGGATGTCGCCCACCTCGAAGACGAACGGGTCGGAGTGGTGGCGCGCGGCGGGCATTTCACACAGACCCAGCGGGGGCACCGGGTGCTGGGCGTACAGGATCTCGATCTTGTCGTCGCGCAGCAGCAGGGGCGGGGGATGGCCGCAGTTGATCATCTCGACCTGGGTGCCGTGGTCGGGGATGTCGAGGACGAGCGCGGTGATGAAGTGCTCGCCGGGATCGTGCTCGGTGTCGGCCACCTCGTCGAGGTCCCGGCACACACTCGCCTCGAGCGCCGCCGTCAGTTCGGGCAGCGTGGCGTACCGCTGGGCGCCCTCGCGGAACGCGCCGAGCGCCACCGACGCCTCGCCGATCGAGGACATGCCCTTGCCGCGGACGTCCCCGATGACCAGCCGGGTGGACGCGTGGGCGGAGCGGGCCACCGCGAAGAGGTCGCCCCCGATCCGGGCCTCGTCCTCGGCCGCCAGATACAGCCAGGCCACCCGCAGCGGCCCGATCCGGCGGGGTGGCGGCCGCAGCAGAACACGCTGCGCCGTCTCGGCCACCGAACGTGACCGGCTCAGCTCCAGTGCTCTCCGCTCCCGGAGGTGGCATACGAAGACCACCAGCGCGGAAAGCACAGTGAGGGCGATGATCTGCGCCACGTGGTTGGCCGTGGTCAGGCCGCCGTGCAGCACCGCGATGCACACCTGGGCGGCCACGGCCAGCACTCCGACCAGGGCGGTCAGTCGTGGGCCGGCCAGTGAGGCGGTGAGCGCGGGCGCGATGACCAGCAGCGGGCCGAGATGGATGTCGGCCGGTGAGTGGATGTCCACCACCGTGATCACTACGATCAGCGCGACGGGGATCGCCACCAGTCCGCGGCCTGGCGGCTGCTCCACGAGGCGGTCCACTGACATGCGACGGACGCTCACCTCCCCATTTTCCCCCGGACCCGGAGCACCTGCTCCCCGGCGCCCGGTCCGGAGTCCCGCGGGGGCCGGACGGCTCCCGCCCGACTCTAGGGATGTCCTCAGAAACAAGAGGTCATAAGTCGCCCTTATGGGGTCATAGATCCAACCCGAGTACTGACTAAGGCATGCCTTAGCTTAGGCTTCCGGGCGAATCACCCTGCCCCCTTCGAAGGGAATCTGATCATGCCTCGCCCTCTGCGGGTAGCCATTGTCGGAGCCGGTCCCGCCGGCATCTACGCCGCCGACGCGCTGCTGAAGTCCGCAGTGGCCGTCGAGCCCGGTGTGTCCATCGACCTCTTCGAGCGGATGCCGGCCCCCTTCGGCCTGATCCGCTACGGCGTCGCCCCGGACCACCCGCGGATCAAGGGCATCATCACGGCCCTGCACCAGGTGCTCGACAAGCCGCAGATACGTCTCTTCGGCAATGTCGACTACCCGGGGGACATCAACCTGGACGACCTGCGCGCCTTCTACGACGCGGTGATCTTCTCCACGGGCGCCACGGCGGACCGGGCCCTGGACATACCCGGCATCGGCCTCGACGGCTCGTACGGCGCGGCGGACTTCGTCTCCTGGTACGACGGGCACCCGGACGTGCCGCGGACCTGGCCCCTCGAAGCGGAGAAGGTCGCCGTCCTCGGCGTCGGCAACGTCGCGCTCGACGTCGCGCGCATCCTCGCGAAGACCGCCGAGGAACTGCTGCCGACCGAGATCCCGCCGAACGTCCACGAGGGACTCCAGGCCAACAAGGCGCTGGAGGTCCACGTCTTCGGCCGCCGAGGCCCGGCGCAGGCCAAGTTCAGCCCGATGGAGCTGCGGGAACTGGACCACTCCCCGAACATCGAGGTCATCGTCGACCCCGAGGACATCGACTACGACGACGGCTCGATCGCCACCCGGCGCGGCAACAAGCAGGCCGACATGGTCGCCAAGACGCTGGAGAACTGGGCCATCCGCGACGTCGGCGACCGGCCGCACAAGCTGTTCCTGCACTTCTTCGAGTCACCGACCGAGATCCTCGGTGAGGACGGCGAGGTCACCGGCCTGCGCACCGAGCGCACCGTCCTCGACGGCACCGGCAACGTCAAGGGCACCGGCACCTTCAAGGACTGGGACGTCACGGCCGTCTACCGCGCCGTGGGCTACCTGTCCGACAAGCTCCCCAAGCTGCCCTGGGACGTCGAGTCCGGCACGGTCCCCGACGCGGCGGGCCGGGTGATCGAGGAGACCGGCGAGCACCTGCGGTCGACGTACGTCACCGGCTGGATCCGGCGTGGGCCGGTGGGCCTGATCGGTCACACCAAGGGCGACGCCAACGAGACCGTCGCCGGCCTGCTCGACGATCACGCGGGCGGCCGTCTGCCCACGCCCGCCGCGCCCGAGCCGGAGGCCGTGGACGCGTTCCTGAAGGAGCGCGACGTCCGCTTCACCACGTGGGAGGGCTGGCACCGGCTGGACGCCGCGGAGAAGGCGCTCGGCGAACCGCAGGGCCGCGAGCGGGTGAAGCTCGTCGAGCGCGAGGACATGCTCGACGCCAGCGGGGCGTAGGTCCGAGCCCCCGTGGGAGGTGGCCCCCGCCTCCCACGGCTGTCGGCCGCGTCCGCGCTGGGCGCCGCCGGATCGGATGGGTCCTGAGCTCTCCGGTGAATCGTGTCGGGGAACTGTCGATGCCTACTGGCTACCGTGTCGCCGCACCGGTGAGCCTCGCCGGCCGTCACCCACGCCCGCCGGCCGCGCCGGTGACCTGATCCCGATGCCGGGCGCCTGACGTCAGGCGGGGCGCCAGGTGGTGCGGCGTACGGCTCGATTCAGCGCGCGGCACGTCCCGGCGCGCGCCTCACTCCGCGTCCGCTGAGGCCGTACCGGACGCCGGTGGGCGCGGACCCGGTGCGCCCACCCGCAGACCGTCCATCACCAGGTCCAGCAGACGTGCGGCGCGCGGCTGCCAGTCCCCGTGCGCGTCCATCTGCCAGAGGCCGGCGATCGCGAGGACGAAGTCGTCGGGGGTCACCCCCGGGCGGATGGTGCCCGCGCGCTCGTTGGCGTCGAGAAGCAGCGAGACGGCCGAGGAGACCGCGCCGTGCCCCAGCCTGGTCAGGGTGCCCCGGGTCACCGTGGACGCGCGCAACGCCTCGGCCAGGCCCGCCTTGGCCATGGCGTACTGCGCCAGCCGGTCCATCCACTCCCGCAGCGCCCGGTCCGGAGCGCGGGTCTCCAGCAGCTGGGCCGCGGTGTCGGCGAGCTGCTGCACCTCGTAGCGGTAGACCTCCAGGACCAGTGCCTCGCGGTTGGGGAAGTTCCGGTAGAACGTTCCCTGCCCCACGCCCGCCTTCTTGGCGATCGCGCTGAGCGGGGTGTCCGAGGAGCGGGTCAGTTCCGCCAGGGCCACTTCGAGGATGCGCTCCCGGTTGCGCTGCGCGTCCGAACGCAGCGGGGCGTCCTTCTTCTGCTGCATCCGTCCCCCTTCCGGAAGCCGTGGCACTCGCGACCGAGGCCGGGCCTTGATAAGTGGACAGCTGTCCGCTAAGTTCGGAGCTAGTGGACAGCTGTCCACTTAGGTTCACCATAGCGTGAGATCCGGCCACCGGGGACTGTTCGGTGCCCCTCGAAACCGGCCCCGCCCCACACCCCGTGCGGGCGGCCCCGGCCCGTCCGCCGCCACCCACCAGCGCACAGCGCCATTCCCTTCCCCCGCGATCCCGTGACCCCGCGACTCGGCGAAAGAAGGCTGATCATGGCCCCATCGACGTCCAGCGCCATCACTCTGAACATCAATGGCGAGAAGTACACGCTGCCCGTCGACCACCGCACCACCCTGCTCGACGCGTTGCGTGAGCATCTCGATCTGACGGGTACCAAGAAGGGCTGCGACCAGGGCCAGTGCGGCGCCTGCACGGTGCTGCTCGACGGGCGCAGGGCCGTCTCCTGTCTGCAACTCGCCGTCGCCGCGGAGGGCCGCGACATCACCACCATCGAAGGTGTGGCGGACGGGGAGCGGCTGCATCCCGTGCAGCAGGCCTTCCTCGACCTCGACGGCTACCAGTGCGGCTACTGCACACCGGGCCAGATCTGCTCGGCCCTCGGTGTGATCGAGGAGCACGCGGCGGGCTGGCCGAGCGCCGTGACCGCCGACGTGCGGCCAGAAGCGGGCGTCCCGCCGCTCACCGCGGAGGAGATCCGGGAGCGGATGAGCGGCAACCTGTGCCGCTGCGGTGCCTACGTGTCGATCGTGCAGGCCGTCGCCCGGGCGGCACGGGACGGGGCCGTCCGCGCGGGGGAAGGCACCCCGCCCGTCCGTGCCGTGCGGCCGGACGTCATGGAATCCGACGTCATGGAACCGGACGTCATGGAATCCGGTGCCGGGGAGTCCGGTGCCGGGGAAGCCGCGGCCATGGAGACGGAAGCGGCCGAGGAACCCGGCGAGACCGGTGCGGATGCCAAGGAGGCTGCGGCATGAGGGAGTTCGGCTACGAGCGTGTCTTCGACGTGGCGGGCGCGGTCGCCCTGCTGGGCGCCGACCCCGAGGCGCGCTGTCTCGGCGGCGGCACCAACCTCGTCGACCTGATGAAGAGCGGGGTGGAGCGGCCCGCTCGCCTTGTCGATGTGCGTGAACTCCCTCTGGACCAGATCGAGTTCACCCAAGGTGGCGGGCTGCGCGTCGGCGCGACCGTCACCAACAGCGACCTCGCCGCACACCCCGAAGTGCGGCGTCGCTACCCGGCGTTGGCGCAGGCCGTCCTGGCCGGTGCCTCGGGGCAGCTGCGCAACATGGCCACGGTCGGCGGGAACCTGCTCCAGCGCACCCGCTGCGGCTACTTCACCGACCTGGCGAAACCCTGCAACAAGCGTGTTCCCGGCAGTGGTTGTCCCGCCGTCGAGGGCGAGCACCACAACCACGCCGTCCTCGGTGCCTCGGCGCACTGTGTCGCCACGCACCCTTCCGACATGGCGGTGGCCCTCACCGCCTTCGACGCCGTCGTCACGTACGAAACCCTCGACGGGCCGGGCGAGTTGCCGCTCGCGGAGTTCTATCTTCCGGTGGGCGACACTCCGCACCGGGAGACCGCCCTGCCGTCCGGCGCGCTGATCACCGGCGTCACGGTGCCCGCCGCCGCGGTCGCCGCCCGCTCCCGCTACCGCAAGGTGCGCGAGCGGGCCTCGTACGCCTTCGCGATCGGCTCGATCGCCGCCGCGCTCGACGTCCGCGAAGGGGTCGTGCGCGAGGTGCGCCTCGCCTTCGGAGCGGTGGCGTCCCGGCCGTGGCGTGCCCGGGAGGCCGAGCGGGTGCTGCTGGGGGGACCGGCGGACGCCGACGCCTTCGCCGCCGCCGCGGACGCCGAACTGGCGGGGGCCGAACCGCTGCCCCACAACGGATACAAGGTGCCCCTGACGCGCAATCTCGTCGTGGCGACGCTGACCGAGCTCACCGAGGAGGCCACCCGATGACCACGATGACCACGACGACCACGACGACCACGACGAACACGGCGACGACCACGGCGAACACGGCGACGACGACCACGACGGGCTCGGCCGCCGCGGCCGTCGGCACCGCGCACACCCGTGTGGAGGGCGTGGCCAAGGTGACCGGAGCGGCTCGCTACGCCGGTGAGGTGCCGTATCCCGGACTCGCCCACGGCTGGCTGGTGCTGTCCACCGTGGCCCGGGGCCGTATCCGCGCCGTGGGGTCCGCGCCCGTCCTCGCGATGCCGGGCGTCCTCGCCGTCCTGCACCACGAGAACGCCCCACGCCTCAACGGCGGTTACACGAACGCCTTCGGCGTGCCCGACCCGATCGCCCAGATCTTCCAGGGGGACCACGTACCGTACTCCGGCTGGCCGGTGGCGCTCGTCGTCGCCGAGACACCCGAGCAGGCGAGGGAGGCCGCCGAGGCGCTCGTCGTCGAGTACGACGCGGAGCCGCACGACGTCGTGTTCGCCGCCGGGCTTCCCGGTGTGTACACGCCGGAGAGCGCCCCCGCCGGGACGAAGGGCGACCTGGAGACCGAACTCGCCGCGTCCGCCGTCGTGGTGGACGCCGAGTACAGCACTCCGGAGGAGCACCACAGCCCCATGGAGCCGCACGCGGCGGTCGCCCGCTGGGACGGCGGCCGGCTCGAGGTGATCGACTCCAACCAGGGCAGCAGGTTCGTGGCGGACGAACTGGCGAAACTGTTCTCGCTCGACCCCGAGTCGGTCCGGGTGCGGTCCGAACACGTGGGAGGCGGCTTCGGTTCCAAGGGGACCCGCCCCCACTCCGTCGCCGCCGCGATGGCCGCGACCGTACTGCACCGGCCGGTCAGGGTCGTCATGACCAGGCGTCAGATGTTCTCCCTCGTCGGCTACCGCAGCCCCACGGCGCAGCGGGTCAGGCTCGGCGCCGACGCGGACGGACGGCTGCGCGCGGTCGAGCACCGTTCCGAGAGCCTCACCTCGACCGTCCACGAGTTCGTCGAGCGGTGCGCCGAGTACGGGCGCGCGATGTACGGCTCCGACGCGCACCACTCCGCCAGCCGCGTCGTACGGCTCGACGTGCCGACGCCGAGCTGGATGCGGGCCCCGGGGGAGGCGCCGGGTTCCTTCGCGCTGGAGTCCGCGATCGACGAACTCGCCGAGAAGTGTGGCCTCGACCCGATCGAACTGCGTCTGCGCAACGAGCCGGACGTGGGACCCGTCTCCGGGCTGCCGTTCAGCAGCCGCAATCTGGCCGGGTGCTTCGAGGAGGGGGCACGCAGGTTCGGCTGGGCGGGCCGTGACCCGCGCCCGGGAGTCCGCCGCGAGGGACGCTGGCTGCTCGGCACCGGCACGGCCGCGGCCACCTTCCCGATGCTGTCCGCCCCGTCCACGGCGGCCGTGACGGCTGAGCCCGACGGCACCTTCACCGTACGGATCACCGCCTCGGACATCGGGACCGGGGCGCGGACCGCGCTCACCCTGGTCGCCGCGGACGCGCTGGAGACGGAGCCGGAGCGGATCCGGATGCGGATCGCGGACAGCGACTTCGGCCCGGCGATGATCGCCGGCGGCTCGATGGGAACCCGCTCCTGGGCCTGGGCGATCCGGGTCGCCGCGGCCGAGCTGCGGGAGCGGCTGGGCCTGGGCGCCGCCGTCCCACCGGAGGGGATCACGGCACGCTCGGACACCTCCCAGGCCGTCGGCGCGCTGCCGCCGATGGAACGGCACACCTTCGGGGCGCAGTTCGCCGAGGTCGCCGTCGACGTCACGAGCGGGGAGGTGCGGGTGCGCCGGATGCTCGGCGTCTTCGCCGCGGGCCGCATCGTCAACCCGCTGACCGCGCGCGGGCAGTTCGTCGGCGGCATGGTCTGGGGCCTGTCCATGGCGCTGCACGAGGAGGCGGTCCGGGACCGGGCCACGGGTGGCCATGTCGGGGCGGACCTGGCCGGCTACCACTTCGCCGCGCACGCCGACGTACCGCATGTCGAGGCGGACTGGGTGGACGATCCGGACCCGGACGACCCGGTCGGCATCAAGGGCATCGGTGAGATCGGCGTCGTCGGAGCCGCCGCGGCGATCGCCAACGCGGTCTGGCACGCGACCGGCGAACGCCACCGGAACCTGCCGATCCGCCCTGACCGGGTCCTGCTCGCCGGGACGGTGGCGGAAGGGGATCCCGGTGCTTGACCTCGCCGGCGAGCTGCACCGCTGGTCCGACGAGGGCCGGGACTTCGCCGTCGCCACGGTCGTGGGCGTCGGCGGCAGCGCGCCGCGCGGTCCGGGCGCCGCCCTCGCCGTGGACGGGGACGGCACGGCCGTCGGCTCGGTCTCCGGGGGATGTGTCGAGGGGGCCGTGTACGACCTGTGCGTCCAGGCCCTCCGGGACGGCCGGACGGTGCTGGAACGGTTCGGGTACAGCGACGCGGACGCCTTCGCGGTGGGGCTGACCTGTGGCGGTGTCCTCGATGTCCTGGTCACGCCGGTCCGCGCGGACGCACCGGACCGGAAGGTGTTCGAGGCGGCGCTGGCGGCCGCGGCCCGCGGCGAGCCGGCCGCTGTCGCCCGGGTGGCCCGGGGACCGGCCGAACTGCTGGGCGGGGCGTTGCTCGTCCGCCCCGACGAGGCGTACGGGCCACCGGTCGAGGGAGGCCTCAGCGGGTCCCCGGCGCTGGACGGCACCGCGGTGGCGGAGGCCCGCGGCATGCTCACGGCGGGGCGTACCGGCACGGTCGAGGTCTCCGAGGACGGTTCGCGGTGCCCCGGGGGCGTGACGCTGTTCGTGGAGTCCAGCCTGCCGCCGCCCCGTCTGATCGTCTTCGGCGCCGTCGACTTCGCCGCGGCGCTGGTGCGGGTCGGCAAGTTCCTCGGCTACCACGTGACCGTGTGCGACGCCCGCCCCGTCTTCGCCACCCGGGTCCGCTTCCCCGAGGCGGACGACATCGTCGTCGACTGGCCGCACCGCTACCTCCGGCGCACCGGGACCGACGAGCGGACGGTCCTGTGCGTGCTCACCCACGACGCCAAGTTCGACGTACCGCTGCTGGAGGCGGCCCTGCGGATGCCGGCGGCCTTCGTCGGGGCCATGGGGTCGCGCCGCACCCACGAGGACCGCGAGCGGCGGCTGCGCGAGGCCGGTGTCACCGAGCGGGAGCTGTCCCGGCTGAGGTCCCCGATCGGGCTCGACCTCGGGGCCCGCACGCCGGAGGAGACCGCGCTGTCCATCGCGGCGGAGATCGTCGCGGCCCGGGAGGGCGGCACCGGCGCTCCGCTGACCGGCTCGCGGACGCCGATCCACCGCGACGGGGGAGGCGGCCCGGCCGACGGTGCGACCGACGGCGCGACCGGGACGCGGGAGGCCGCCTGACGGGTGGCGGCCGGGTGTTCGTTCCCGCGACGGGGGGACGTACCCGCCGCTCAGGAGGTGCCGGGGAAGCCGGACGCGCCGGGGAAGCCGGACGCGCCGGGGAAGCCGGACGCGCCGGGGGAGCCGGAAGGGCTGGAGGTGCCGGAAGCCGTGGCCGAGCGTGCGAGCCAGTCGTACGCGGCCCGCGCCGTGAACTCGGCCTGGCCGCCGCGCAGCAGGAGCGCCGCCGTTCCGAACGCCGGGTCGTCGGCCTGCGCGGTGACGTACGGGATCGCGAGGCAGCGCATCCCGGCCGCATGCGCGGCCGCGGCGCCCGGGGCGGCGTCCTCCAGGACCACGCAGTCCGCCGGCGCGGCCCCCAGCCGGGCGGCCGCCGCCAGGAAGACGTCGGGTGCGGGCTTGCCGTGCGCCACCTCGTCGGCCGAGACGACGGTCGTCAGATCGGCCGCCAGCCCGGTCCCCGCCAGGATCGCCTCGATGGCGGCGGCCGAGGAGCCCGAGGCCACGGCCATCGGGACGCCCTCGTCGGCCAGCAGCCCCACGAACTTCCGCATCTCCGGATAGACATGCGTGGAGGCCCGTGCCAGCTCCAGATAGCGGCGGTTCTTGTCGGCGAGCAGGACCTCCAGCGGAGCCCGCAGACCGTAGCGCTCCTTCCAGAGGGCGAGCGTCTCCCGGGTGCTGATGCCCACGTACCGTTCATGGTCGGCCCAGCCGAAGTCGGTGATGCCCTGCTCGGCGAGCGTCTGCCGCCCGGCTTCGAAGTAGTTCGGCTCGCTGTCCACGAGAGTTCCGTCGAGATCGAAGATGACCGAGGTGCGGCCCAAAGCGCTCATGGGGTCCAGGATGCCAAGACCGTCCCCGCTCCCGTCAGCCGTCCGGCATCCGGCCGATCGACTCCACCAACGGCAGCACCCGGTGCGGAACACGCTCGCGCAGCGCCACCTCGGTGCGGGTACGTACGACGCCGGGCATGCTGATGAGCGACTGGATCACATCCTCCAGGTGAGCGTTGTCGCGCGCCACCACCCGGGTGAGCAGATCGCCGCCGCCCGTGATCGAGAACGCCTCGATGATCTCCGGTACGGCGGCGAGCGCGCCGCCCACCTCGTCGAGATGGCCCTGCGTGACCTCGATGTGCACAAAGGCCAGCACGGGGTGGCCGAGCGCCGCGGGGGACAGCGAGGGGCCCATGCCCGTGATCACCCCGTCCCGTTCCAGCCGGTCCAGGCGGGCCTGCAGCGTGCCGCGGGCGACACCGAGGGTGCGGGCGTACTCACGCACGCTGGTACGCGGCTGCTCCAGGAGCAGCCGCAGGATCCGGGTGTCGAGCTCGTCCACGGCCATGGTGCGCCGGCCTCCCTGCCGCCTGAGGTGATCTTCACCGACTGTACCGATGGCTCCCCGCGCGACCGATGCCTCCTTGCGGGACCGATGGCTCCCTGCGCGACGGATGGCTCCTTGCGCGGCGGACCCGCCCCTCCTGAGGGTGGGGACCTCAGGTCAGGTGCCGGGTCCCGCGGTGGAGGACGGGGACTCGACCTGGTCCCAGCCGACCACCGGGCCGCCGTCCCGGGACAGCAGGACATCCTCCGGGCGGGCCCGGTCGCCGTGACCGGCGTCGCCGTCCGGGAAGCCGTCGAGGGCCACCCGGATCCGCTCGGCGGGCAGGCCGTGTCCGAGCAGGGCACGGGCGGCCGCCCGGACCGTCTCCACGGGGCCGCAGACGTAGGCAGTGGTGTTCCCGGGTTCGAACCGGGCCCCGTCCAGGAGAGCCGTGACGGCGCCGACGGGACCCTCCCAGGCGGGGCCGGGGCACTCGACGGTGACCGCGCAGTGCGGTGGGCCGTGCGCCGCCGACCAGGCGTGTGTCTGCTGGGCGTAGAGGATGTCGTCCGGGGTGCGGGCGCCGAGCAGGACGTTCAGGTGTCCGTACAGCTGCGGTGCGGCGAGGGCGTCGAGGACGAGCGGCCGCAGTGGCGCCGGGCCGAGGCCGTCCGCGACGACCAGCAGGTCCTGTCCGGCGGCCCTGTCGAGTTCCCAGCCGGTGCCGAACGGGCCGCGCAGACCGACCCGGCCGCCCGGCCGAAGGGCGCACAGCGCGGCCGATACCGCCTCCACCGACCGTATCGTGAGGGCGAGTTCGTGCCGGTCGATGCGGGACACCGGTACCGGGACACGGCCCACCCCGAGGGCGTGCACCAGGGCGTAGCGGCCGGGCGTGAAGGGCGCGAGCAGTCCGGTGCCGGTCGGCGCGAGGGTGAGGGTGACCGTGTCGGCCGTCTCGTCGCGCGCCTGGATCACCTGATAGGGGAGGGGAACGTCGTCCATGGCCGGCCTCCGCTGCCGTAGGGGCGTACGTACCGGTACGAGGACCGTCCGGTCGCTCACCGGAGGGGGCACCGGGCCGAGGGTGCTCCCTCCAGCGTGGACGCTCGAGCGGGCGGGCACCACAGGTCGGCCGGCCTCGGACGCGGGGCACCGGGCCCACCTGCGATGTCTTCCCTCCGCGGGCCCCGTGCGGGAACGGGGTGCCTGGTCTTCCGCGTGCGGGCCGGCGGCTGCCGGGGCCAGGTCGTGGTGGGGCCGGATGTCGGTTCACGAACGGATTCGCGGACGTCCTGCCAGTACGTGGCAGCCGACCGCCCGGCCGTGTGACCGCCCGGCCGCGTGACCGTCGTCGCGGCACCACGCTGACGCCGCTGACGTGGATCGCCGAGAGCCCGCCGCCCGCCCGGCACCACTGCCGTACCTCCGCGCCCACCGCTGACTGCGCCGACGCAGGGACACAGGGACGCAGGGACACAGGGCCGCCGTGACGACAGGACGACGTGACAGCGCGAGGTGAGCGCCGACGGGACTCCCGCCCCCTCCCGCCGCGTCCGTCCATAGGGCCGTTCGGCCCCCGCCGGGGACCTGCGGCCCCTGCACCGCGGCGTTTCGGGACCAGAGGCTGGGAAGGGATCGTCAGCCCGGCCCAGGAAAGGGGGACCATGCCCCGCGGTGTCGCCGTCTTCGGTGAGCCTCCGGTCGTCGAGAAGCGTCCTCTTCCCGCGGCGGGCTCCGGGCAGGTCGGGGTCCGGGGCGTCACCCGTCCGGCTCCGCGGCGGCCGGCGGCCCGGCGGCGGCGAACGGCCGCGCTCTGGCCGGACAGGGCACGCGGGCGGTGCGAGCGGGGTCCCTCCGGCCGGGAGACGCCGCGCGGCGAGCGGATCACCAGCACGCCGGTCGAAGCCGCCTTCGCCGTTTCCCACCCCGGGTTGCGGCCCGGCGGGAAACTCGTGAGGGTGGCCGTGCCGGCGTACCGCAGGATCCGGGCCCCCATCCACGGCACGGTCCGTGACGGCATCCCGGTGACGGGCCGCGCCCCCGGGACGCGGCCCGATGCCGCCGAGGTCCTGCGGCCGTACGCCGTGGGCCGGACCGGAGCCGTCCACGGGACCCGTCCGCCCGCGTCCGCCGACGGGCCCGCCGACGCGGTGCCGCGCGGTCGGGCCGTGGTGCCGCGCGGTCGGGCCAGGGCCGGGATCGTCCTCGATCCCGGCAAGGGAAGGTGAGGACCTTGGAGCTTCCCCTCGTCGTGGGCGTCGACGGTTCCGAACCGAGTCTGCGCGCCGTGGACTGGGCGGCGGACGAGGCGGCGCTGCGCGGTGCCCCGCTCCGGCTGGTGAACGCCTCCCTGTGGGAACGCTACGAGGGGGTCTCCCGCGCCACGGGAGCGGACCGGCCCTCGGAGCAGGTGATGGTGGAGGACGTCGTCGACGCCGCCACACGGCGTGCCCGTGACCGGCGGCCCGGCCTGGACGTGTCCGCCGACGTCCTGCCCGACGACCCGGTGAGTGCCCTGCTGCACGAGGGGCACGGCGCCCGCGCGCTGGTCATCGGCTCGCGCGGGCGCAACGGGCTCGTCGAACTGCTGCTCGGCTCGGTGAGCCTCGCGGTGGCCGCCCGTGCCGACTGCCCCGTGATCGTGCTGCGCGGCGGCCACGAGAGCCCTCCGGCGGCCGGGGAGCACCGGCGGATCGTCCTCGGGGTCGGCGACGGCCCGCACAGCTCCGCACCCGTGCGCTTCGCCCTCCAGGAGGCGCAGGCCCGCGGGGCCGCCCTGGACGCGGTACGGGCCTGGCGCTGGCCCGGCCGGGAGCCGACGGACCAGCCGCCCGTCGACGGGGAACCCGCCCGACGGAACGAGCGGCAGGCGGTGGAGATCCTGGAGTCGGCGCTCGGCGGGCCCGCGGCGGACCATCCCTCGGTGGAACTCCGCCTGCGCGCCGCCGAGGGCCCCGCCCGCGACGTGCTGCTGTCCGCCGCGGCCGAGGCGGACCTGCTGGTCGTCGGCGCCGAGCGCCACCATGGACACGTCGGGCTGCCGGTCGGCCGCATCGCGCACGCCGTCCTGCACCGGTCCGACTGCCCGGTCGCCGTCGTGCCCGGCCGGGCGGGAACACCGTGACCGGCTCAGAGGCTCGCCGCGTGGTCGGGGACGTACGTCTGAAGATCGCGTGGCGGCCGCTCGTAACCGGTCGACGGTGGCCGGGGCGGCAGTTCGAGCACCGGTGGGGGCACCTCGTAGTAGGGCACCGAGTCGAGCAGATGGGCGATCATGTTCAGCCGGGCGCGCCGCTTGTCGTCGCTCTCGACCACGAACCAGGGCGCCTCCGAGATGTCGGTGTGCACCAGCATCTCGTCCTTGGCCCGGGAGTACGCCTCCCAGCGGGTGATCGACTCCAGGTCCATCGGAGAGAGCTTCCAGCGCCGCGTCGGATCCTTCAGCCGGCGCCGGAACCGGTCCTGCTGCACCGCGTCGCTCACCGAGAACCAGTACTTGCGCAGCACGATCCCCTCCTCCACGAGCATGCGCTCGAAGAGAGGGCATTGACGCAGGAAGAGTTGGTACTCCTCCTTGGTGCAGAAACCCATGACGTGCTCGACACCGGCCCGGTTGTACCAGCTCCGGTCGAACAGGACGATCTCCCCGGCGGCCGGCAGATGCTCGACGTACCGCTGGAAATACCACTGGGTGCGCTCGCGCTCGGTCGGCCTGGGCAGCGCCACGGTCCGCGCGACCCGCGGGTTGAGGTGCTCCGAGACCCTTTTGATCGTGCCGCCCTTGCCCGCCGCGTCACGTCCCTCGAAGACCACCACGAGCCGGGCACCCTCGGCGCGCACCCACTCCTGGAGCTTCACCAGTTCCGTCTGGAGCCGCAGCAGTTCCCGCTCGTACACCGCCCCCGGCAACGACGCCGTCCTCTTGCCGGCCATGCCGCCTCCTCCGCCCGCTGACTTGCCCCGATGACTTCGGAGTCACCATGCCCAAGGTCCAACCGTCCAAGGTGGAACGACAGGACGCCACCGTACTGAGCGACGAGGAACTGCGCACCCTGGACGCCCACTGGCGGGCCGCCAACTACCTTGCCGTGGGCCAGATCTACCTGCTGGCCAACCCGCTGCTCACCGAGCCCCTGACCCCCGCCCACATCAAGCCCCGGCTGCTGGGCCACTGGGGCACCTCGCCCGGACTCAACCTCGTCCACACCCACCTCAACCGGGTGATCAGGGCCCGCGGCCTGGACGCGCTGTGCGTCTGGGGACCCGGTCACGGCGGGCCCGCCGTGCTCGCCAACTCCTGGCTGGAGGGCAGCTACAGCGAGACCTACCCGAACGTGTCGCGGGACGCGGCCGGCATGGAGCGGCTGTTCAGGCAGTTCTCCTTCCCCGGTGGCGTGCCCAGCCATGTCGCTCCCGAGACACCGGGCTCGATCCACGAAGGGGGAGAGCTCGGCTACTCGCTCGCCCACGCCTACGGTGCCGCCTTCGACAACCCGGACCTGCTGGTCGCCTGCGTCATCGGGGACGGCGAGGCGGAGACCGGCCCGCTGGCCGCGTCCTGGCACTCCAACAAGTTCCTCGACCCGGTCCACGACGGGGCCGTGCTGCCGATCCTGCACCTCAACGGCTACAAGATCGCCAACCCGACCGTGCTGGCCCGCATGCCGGAGCCCGAACTCGACGAGCTGCTGCGCGGCTACGGCCACGACCCCATCCACGTCACCAGTGACGACCCGCACCAGGTGCACCGGGCCATGGCCGACGCCTTCGACCGCGCCCTGGACCGCATCGCGCTGATGCAGCGCACCGCCCGTGGGGACGGCGTGACCGAGCGGGTGCGCTGGCCCATGATCGTGCTGCGCACTCCGAAGGGGTGGACGGGCCCCGCGGAGGTCGACGGCCTGCCCGTCGCGGGAACATGGCGCGCCCACCAGGTCCCGCTGGCCTCCGTGCGGGAAAACCCGGACCACCTGCGCCAGTTGGAGCACTGGCTGCGCTCCTACCGCCCCGAGGAGCTCTTCGACGCCGAGGGCCGGCCCGTCGCCGAGGTCCTCACCTGCGTCCCGGAGGGAGCGCGCCGGCTGGGCGCCACCCCGCACGCCAACGGGGGTCTGCTCGTCCGCGACCTGCCCGTCCCCTCCCTGGACCGCTTCGCCGTCCCCGTCGACAAGCCGGGCGCGACCCAGCACGAACCCACCCGCGTCCTCGGCGACCTCCTCGAACAGGTCATGAAGGACAGCGCGCACCACCGCGACTTCCGGCTGGTGGGCCCCGACGAGACCGCGTCCAACCGGCTGGACGCCGTCTACGGCGCCAGCGGGAAGGCCTGGCAGGCCCAGACCCTCCAGGTGGACGAACACCTGGACCGGCACGGCCGGGTCATGGAGATCCTCTCCGAGCACATCTGCCAGGGCTGGCTGGAGGGCTATCTCCTCACCGGCCGGCACGGCCTGTTCTCCTGCTACGAGGCCTTCGTCCACGTCGTCGACTCGATGGTCAACCAGCACATCAAGTGGCTTAGGACGTCGAGGGAGTTGTCGTGGCGTGCCCCGATCGCGTCCCTGAACTACCTGCTCACCTCGCACGTCTGGCGCCAGGACCACAACGGCTTCTCCCACCAGGACCCCGGTTTCGTCGACCATGTCCTCAGCAAGAGCCCGGAGGTCGTACGGGTCTACCTGCCGCCGGACGCCAACACCCTGCTGTCCGTGGCCGATCACGTGCTGCGCAGCCGCGACTACGTCAACGTCGTCGTCGCGGGCAAGCAGCCCTGCTTCGACTGGCTCTCCATGGACGAGGCGCGCGCCCACTGCGCCCGCGGCGCCGGCATCTGGGAGTGGGCGGGCTCGGTCGGCCCGGACCGCGAACCGGATGTCGTCCTAGCCTGCGCGGGCGACGTCCCCACCCAGGAGATCCTGGCCGCCGCCGACCTCATCCGGCGCCATCTGCCCGAACTCGCCGTACGCGTCGTCAACGTCGTCGACATGACCCGGCTGATGCCGCACGAGGACCACCCGCACGGGATGAGCGACCTCGAGTACGACGGACTGTTCACCACCGACAAGCCGGTGATCTTCGCCTACCACGGCTACCCCTGGCTCATCCACCGTCTCGCCTACCGCCGCACCGGCCACCCCCACCTGCACGTCCGCGGCTACAAGGAGATGGGCACCACCACGACCCCCTTCGACATGGTCGTCCGCAACGACCTGGACCGCTACCGCCTCGTCATGGACGTCATCGACCGGGTCCCCGGCCTCGGTGTCCGCGCCGCCGCCGTGCGCCAGCGGATGGCCGACGTCCGCACCCGCCACCACGCCTGGATCCGCGAACACGGCACCGATCTGCCCGAGGTCGCCGACTGGAGCTGGACCGGCTGACGGCCGGCACCCGTGGGGTGTCGAGGGGCCCCGTCGTGACCGCCCACCCCGAGCGGGCCTCACGCGGCCCGGTGAGCACCGGGCCGCGTGAGGCCGCCGTACCCCGTACGCCCGGGGCACGGCGGCCGTCGTCCTCGGCACCGACGGGTCGATTCCCGCGCGAGCCCGGTCCGGGGGACCCCGTGGCGTCCTGGTGATGAGACCGGGGCTCCCGGCCAGTACCGTGAAGACACGAGAGCTGGTCCGAGCTGCCTTGCCTGCCCTGTCGGTCGGAGGAAGCGATGAACGCGGACGGGAGCCAGGGGTCCGGGCAGCACCTGCCCCGACTGCGGCTCGATGAGCTGCTGGGCGAGCTGCAGGTGCGTATCGACGCGGTGCGCGGCACCAGGGACCGCCTGCACAGCCTGCTGGAGGCCGTCCTCTCGGTCGGACGGGAGCTGGACCTGCCGCAGGTGCTGCGCAGCATCGTGGAGGCCGCGGTGGTGCTCGTGGACGCCGAGTACGGGGCGCTCGGCGTCATCGGCGGGGACCGGAAACTCTCCGAGTTCCTGACCGTCGGGATCGACGAGGAGCGGCGCGCGCGGATCGGGGCCCTGCCCAGCGGGCACGGGCTTCTCGGCGAGCTGATCCGGCACCCGGTGCCGCTGCGGCTGCCGGAGCTCTCGCGGCACCCGGAGTCGTACGGCTTCCCCGCTCACCACCCGCCGATGCACTCGTTCCTCGGAGTCCCGATCCGAGTGCGCGACGAGGTGTTCGGGAACCTCTACCTCACCGAGAAGCGCAGCGGCACGCAGTTCGACGCCGAGGACGAGTCGGTCCTGTCGACTCTCGCGGTCGCGGCCGGGGTCGCCATCGAGAACGCGCGGCTGTACGAGGAGACGCGCCTGCGCGAGCGGTGGCAGCGGGCCAGCGGGAAGGTCACCAGCGTGCTGCTGACCGGCGCGCCCGGCGGGGAGGTGCTGGAACTGATCATCGACGAGGCGCGGAAGATCGTCTGCGCGGACATGGGGATGATCGCGGAGCGGGTGCCGGGGGAGGAGGCCCTGCGTCCGGCACTCGCGGTCGGCCTCGGTGCGCGCGAGCGCGGCGGCCTGGTGCTGTCCTCCCGGGACGGCCTCGTGGGAGCCGCGCTGGCCACGGCCGAGCCGGTGGTCAGTACCGACATCGCGCACGACGCCCGGCCGGGCGCGGACGCGGCCCCGTGGGCCGGGCTCGGGCCCGTGGTGGCGGTGCCGCTGGGGACCAGTGGGAAGGCGCGCGGGGTGCTGCTGCTGGGACGGGAGCCGGGCGGCGTGCCGTTCGGTGACGCGGACACCGGTCCGCTGCTCGGGTTCGCCGACCAGGCCGCCCTGGCCCTGGAACTGGCCGAACGGCGCCGGGACGCGGAACAGATCGCGCTGCTCCAGGACCGTGACCGCATCGCCCGCGACCTCCACGACCTGGCCATCCAGCGGCTCTTCGCGGCGGGGATGACCCTGCAGAGCGCGCAGCGCTTCATGGAGCATCCGGAGGGGCGGGAGCGACTGACGCGGACCGTCGACGACCTCGACGACACCATCAAGATCATTCGGTCCACGATCTTCGGTCTGCGCACGCACGGCGCGGGTACCGGCGAGGGCGCCGGGCTGCGCGGCCGGGTCTCGCAGGCCGTGACGGCCTCGGCCACCTCGTTCGGGTTCTCGCCCGCGCTGCGGATCGAGGGGCTCGTGGAGACCGACGTCCCCGGCGAGATCGCCGACCACGCCGTCGCGGTGCTCGGAGAGGCGCTGAGCAACGCGGCCCGGCACTCCGGGGCACGGGCCGTGGACGTCCGGCTTCGGTGCGTCGGGGGCGAGTTGACGCTGACGGTGGCCGACGACGGCTGCGGAGTGCCGCCCGGGGCCGTGCGCAGCGGGCTGCGGAACCTGGAGGAGCGTGCCGTCGCCCTGGGCGGAGCCATGACACTCGGGGAGAGGCCTGAGGGCGGCGGTACGCGGCTGGTGTGGCGGGTACCGGTGAGGCCGGCCGGCTCGCGCACGGCCGGGGGGCCGGGGGGCGTCTGAGACGGCGGTCCGGACGGTCCGGACGGTCCGGGTGCTCCGGTGGTGCCGGGCGGGGGCCGGTGGGTGTCCCGGACCGGTGAGGTCGCAGTGCCGTCACTCTGCCGGGGCGTGGGGCACCGGATACCCGGATACCCGGATACGGCGTCAGCGTGCGGAGTGGCCCGTGGTGTCCGGGTGCTCCAGGTGGCTGGCCAGGACCGCCGCCTGCACACGGCGCTGGACACCGAGTTTGGCCAGCAGCCGGGAGATGTGGTTCTTCACCGTCTTCTCGGACAGGTACAGCTTCTTGCCGATCTCCCGGTTGGTGAGCCCGTCCCCGACGAGCGCGAGGATGTCCCGCTCGCGGGGCGAGAGGCCGGCGAGTTCGGGGGCGAGGACCGGCTCCCCGGCCGGGTCGGCGCGCAGCGACCGCATCAGCCGGGCGGTCGTCGCCGGATCCAGCATCGACTGGCCCGAGGCGACCGTCCGCACCGCCGAGACCAGGTCGGAGCCCTTGATCTGCTTGAGCACGTAGCCCGCGGCCCCCGCCATGATCGCGTCGAGCAGCGCCTCCTCGTCGTCGAAGGATGTCAGCATCAGACAGGCCAGGTCCGGCATCTGACTGCGCAGCTCGCGGCAGACGCCGATCCCGTCGCCGTCCGGCAGGCGTACGTCGAGCACGGCCACGTGCGGCCGCAGCGCCGGGCCGCGCACCAGCGCCTGTGCGACGCTGCCCGCGTCGCCGACCACCGAGATGTCCGGCTCGGCGTCCAGAAGGTCGGTCAGGCCACGGCGTACGACCTCGTGGTCGTCCAGCAGAAAGACCCGGATCGGGTTCTGTTCCGTGAAGGCACGCGCCTCGGCCATGACGACCCCTTGTCCCGTTGCTCCCTGGCGGATGTTCCCCGGCGGACCGTGGATCGTCCCCGGGGGACCTGCGTCCCGGACGACGAGCCGGCCGTGACGACGATCATCGCCTTCCGGGCCCGGGTGCGCCAGGGCTGACCGGTCCGACCCGGCGGGCGACGCGGCCGACGAGGGGTGCCGGCGTCAGCCGAGCGGGCCGCTGCCGTAGGGCGCGTACAGGTCCAGCAGCCGTGTCCTGGCCGACCGCAGCCGTCGCGCGACGGTGTCCCCCACCCACTCGGCCACCGCCATTCCCAGCACCGGGTCGTCCTGGCACATGGCCCTGACGTCCTCGGCGTCGAACTCGAACGCGCGCACAGGGCTGGTCGTCTCGGCGCCGAGATGCCAGACGTGGGGCTGGAACAGCCAGGACCAGCCGATGAGTTCGTTGTGCCCGAGGGTCTCGATGACGGCCGCGCGACGGCCCGGTACGCGCAGGTCGAGCGTGATGGTGCCGGTCCGGATGATCCAGAACCGGTCGGCGCGCCTGCCCTCCTCGAACAGCCTGGTTCCCTGGGGGAACGACACCTCACGGGCGAGACGCATCAGGTGCTCGCGGTGTTCGACGGGCAGTGCCCGCAGCCTGGTGAATGTGGGGGAAGCGTTCATGTCCCTGGTCTCTTCCTGACGCGTGGCCCTGCCGCATTCACACTCTCGCCGTCCCGCGGCCGGTGCCAGGGGCCACCCGGCCCCGGGGACCGGGCCGCATGGCATCGGACGGGACGGCCGCCACGGCCCGTCCGCGCACTCCGGACCGCGGGCGGCCGTCCTGCCCCGTCCGGCCGGCGAAAGGGTCCGACCGGCCCAAGCGGACCGCGTCCACCACGGTCACGCTGGACGTACGAGGCCGCCACCACTTCGTACGACCGCTCCGCACGGCCGGTCACGACGGTCGGAGCCCCGGCAGGACGGCGACCAGGGCCTCCCGACAGGAAGAAGTGAAGGCCATGCCCCCACAGATCCCGCCGAACACGGTGTCCCCGGCAGCGGACGGCGCACAGGGCGACATCGGGCGCCGTATCGCCCGACGACGTGAGGAACTGGGTCTGACCAGGGAGGAGACGGCCCACCGGGCGGGCACGGCTCCCGGCTACATCCAGTACCTCGAGGACCAGCCCACGGCCACACCGGGCGTCGGCGTGCTCATCCGGCTCGCCGACGTCCTGGAGACCAGCGTGGCGGCCCTGCGCGGCGGTCACGCCGGCCGTCCGCCCGGCGTCGGCCGGGCGGGCCGGTACCCCCCGGCGCTGGTGCTCGACACCGAGGAGTGCCGGGCGCGGCTGTCGACGCACGGTGTCGGAAGGCTGGCCGTGGACACGCCCAGCGGCCCGTACATCGGCCCGCTGAACTACAGCGTCGTGGACGGCGCGGTGGTCTGCAGGACGGCGCCCGGCTCGGCACCCGCCGCTGCCGACGGAGCCAGGGTCGCCTTCGAGGTCGATCACATCGACGAGGCGCTGAGCCAGGGCTGGAGCGTGCTCGTACGCGGCCGGGCCCATGCCGTGACGGACCCGGCCGCCGTACGACGGCTGGAGGAGCTCGCGTACAGCGCCCCCTGGGCGGGCGGCGAGGGCCTGGTGTGGCTTTCCATCGACACCGCCGACATCTCCGGACGCCGGATCAAAGTCGACCTGTGATGTATGCCGACGACGGCTTTCGCGAACTCGGCCGGCAGGAGTGCCTCGTCCTGCTGGTCAGGGCGCCCGTCGGCCGTATCGTGCACACGCGTCACGCCCTGCCCGCGGTACTGCCGGTCACCTTCTGCCTGGACGCCGACTCCGCCGTGCTGCTGCGCACGGCGGCGGACTCGGATCTGGCCCGTTCGGTCGACGGCGTGGTCGTGGCCTTCGAGGCGGACGAGGTCGACGCCCGTGCGCACTCCGGCTGGAGCGTCGTCGTCACCGGCCGCGCGACGGTGGTGACCGACCCCGCCGAGCACGGGAGGCTGTCCCACACCGGCCCCCGCTCCTGGGTCGCCACGCCCCGCGACGTCTTCATCCGCATCGAGCCCGAACTGGTGACCGGCCGTGCACTGGTCGGCGGACGCACGGCGTACGGAGTCGACCTCTCCCTCTGAAGAGTCCTCGACGAAGAGTGCTCGCCGAGGTGCTCGCCCCCGGAAGACCTCCCCGCCCCGACGAACCCTCCCAACCGCCCCCGCACCCTGTTCCCCCGAGAAGGACCGACCCCGAGAAGGACCGCTCCATGCGCATCGTCGTGGCGCTCGGCGGCAACGCCCTGCTGCACCGGGGTGAAAGCCCCGACGCGGCCGTTCAGGAAGCCAACGTCGACCGGGTCACCACCGCGCTCGCCGCCCTCGCCCACGAGCACGAGATGGTCATCACGCACGGCAACGGACCACAGCTCGGCCTCCTCGCCGGCGAGAGCGCGGCCGATCCCGCCCTGAGCGCCCCGTACCCGCTGGACCTCCTGGGCGCCCAGACCCAGGGCATGATCGGGTCCCTGCTGGCCCGCAGCCTGCACGACGCCCTGCCCGGTCGCCGGATCGTCGCGCTGGTCACGCACACCCTCGTGCGCGCCGACGACCCGGCCTTCGACCACCCCACGAAATCCGTCGGCCAGGTGTACCCACGGGACGTGGCGTCGTCCCTCGCCGAGGGGCGCGGCCTGCACTTCACCGCGGCCGGCACGGGCCGGCGTCGAGTCGTGCCCTCCCCGGAGCCCGAGCGGGTATGGGAGACGGACACCGTGCACGAGCTGCTGCGAGGCGGCACACTCGTCATCTGCGCGGGCGGCGGAGGAGTCCCCGTCACCGCCGACCACGACACCGGCGCGCTGACCGGCGTGGAGGCCGTCGTGGACAAGGACCTCACCGCGGCGCGGCTCGCCGAGGACCTGGCGGCCGACTTCCTGCTCATCCTCACCGACGTGCCGTGCGTCTACGCCGGCTACCGCACCCCCGGCCAGCGGCCCCTGTCCGACGCCACGCCCGCCGAACTGCGCCGGGGCGGATTCACCGAAGGCTCCATGGGCCCGAAGGCCGAGGCCGCCGCGCGCTTCGTCGAGCGCACCGGCGGACCGGCCGCGATCGGCGCCCTGGACGCGGCGTACGAGATCGTCCACGGCAGGTCCGGCACGCTCGTGCGGCCGGACCTGCCCGTCGAGTGACGCGTTGCCCACCGGGTGATCCGTTGGCTCATCCGTGGCACGGCGTGAGTCGGCCGGGGTGGGCCAATGGTCCACCGGATCCGACCTCTGTTGAGCCAGGCGGGCCGCGGATGGTGTGATGTCCCCATCGACGGCGCTGCGGAATCCCGCGGCGCCTTTTCCATGCCGGTTCGGCCGGGCGGTGGTGAGAGGGCGGGGCAGTGCTCAAGAGGGTGTTCATGGCGCCGGATCCGGGACGGCTGCGGCTGCGCAACGCCTCCCGGTCCGTCCTCGGTATCGGTCTGGCGGTGGCCCTGTGCGGCCTGGCCGGCCGGGGACTCGTGGGGGCCGTGGCCGGCGGCCTCGCCGCGCTGCTCGCCCTCTTCACGGTGACCGACGCGACCGTGCGGGGGCAGGCCCTCACCACGGCCCTGCTCCCCGCCGTGGGCTTCCCCGTCCTGGCCCTCGCCGCCGGGCTGCACGACCACCCCGTCGCGAGGGACGTGGCCTTCCTGGCGGTCGTCGGCGCCGGCGTGCACGCGCGGCGCTGGGGGCCGCGGGGCCACTCCCTGGGCGTGTTCGCGTTCATGACCTTCTTCATGACGCAGTTCCTGCACGCCGTCCCGCGGCAGTTGCCCGGCCTGTACGTCGCCGTACTGCTCTCGCTGCTGGCCTCCTCGCTGGTGCGCTTTGTCCTGTGGTGCTTCGAGAGACGGCTGCCGCCCGGCGCGACGCCCCCCGCACCGCACGGAAGGGGCTGGGCCAGGCCGACCACCCGCCAGGCGCTCCAGGCGACCGTGGGTGCCGCCTTCGCGCTGGTGGTGGGCCAGTGGCTGTCGGGGGACCGCTGGTACTGGGCCGTGGGCGCCACCTGGTGGATCTTCGTGAACACCGCCTCGCGCGGCGAGACGCTGGTGCGCGGCTTCCGCCGGGTGCTCGGCACGGTGCTCGGCATGGCCCTGGGCCTCGTCGTCGCGGTGCCCCTGCACGGCGCGCCGGTCCCCAGCGCCGTCCTCGTCGCGGTGTGCGTCTTCGGGATCTTCTACGCGGCCGCCGTCTCGTACACCTGGATGATGCTCGCGGTGACGCTGATGGCCGAGTCGCTCTACGGTCTGCTCGGCGTGCTGGACCCGGGGCTGATCGTGCTGCGGCTCGCGGAGACCGGCGTCGGCGCGCTCGGCGCGGCGCTCGGCGTCGCGCTGATCCTGCCCCTCACCACACACACGGTCACCGACCGCTGGGTCGAGCGGGCCCTGCACGCGGTGCACGGCTGCACCGCGGCGGCGACCGCACGGCTCGCGGGGGACGAGACCGCGAACCCCGCACCCCATGCGGGGGAGCTCGAAGCACTTCTGGGGCGCGTACGGATGGCGCTCGCGCCCCTGGTGCATCCCCTCAACCCGATGCGGGCGCGCAAGGAGCGGGCCCGTCAGGTGCTCGCCCTGCTGGACGACTGCGCCCGTGAGGCACACGGTCTCGTGGCCGTCGCCGGGGACCCGGACGCCTCCCACGACGCCCGGCTGACGGCTGCCTGCCGGCGGGTGGAGACAGCGGTGGAGTCCCTGGTCGGAGCGGTGCCGGAGCGTGCCCCGACGGCCGACCAGGGCGTGCCCGGCCGGCACCCGGGCGCCGAGCAGGCGCTCGCCCACCTGCACGGCCTGGAACGGGCGCTCGTCGCGCTGGCCGCGCCGCTGCGCGGCTCCCCGCCCCTGCGTGCCTGAGATCGAGCGCGTGCGTCCGGCATGGGCCAGGGGCAAACCAGCCCCGTGGACGAGACGGATGTACGAGCCACGCGGATGGTGGATCACCGTGTCGGCCGGGTAACCCCGCGGCTATCAGACGCACGGAAGCCGCGGACCGTGCGGGAGCGGCCCGCGGACGGAGCCGCTGGGGGTGGCGCCATGCGGGACATGTCGCGCGGAACCGGACACGGTGAGCGCTTCGCGGACGAGGGGAGCGCGCCGTGGCCCGGCGGGCCGGGCGGATGGCTGGACCGGCTCGTGGCCGGAGGCCGCCGGGTCGACGACGAGACGGACGAACCCGAGGACGGGGCCGGAGGCCGCCGGGACCGGCTTCCCGACGACCGCAGGGATCAGCGTCCGGAGGGCCACCGGGATCAGCTCCCGGACGGCCCCCGGGCGCGGCTTCCGGGCGGTTACCGGACGGAGCGTACGGAGTCCCGTCCGCCGCGCGGGCGGGCCGGCACGGAGCCTCGTACGCGCCCGGACCCGGCTGCCACGGTCCAGCACCCAGCCCCGGTCCCGGTCCCCACCCCGCTGCCGGTCCCGGTACCGGACTTCCAGGGCCGGCCGGACGGAGGCCCGGCAGCCGAGGTGCGCTCCTGCCCGGTGCAGACGTCCCGCCCGGACCGGACCGCGCCGTGGAGCGGCCCCGAGGCGCCCGGCCCCGTGCCGCGGACCGGCTCCGAGGCGCCCGGCGCGACGGAACGGACCCTCACGGGTCCGCGGCGGACGGCGTACGAACTGCTGCGCGCCGCCGCCGAGTTCCTCACCCTTCATCACACCGAACAGCGTCTCGGTGACCCGTCCCGGCGCATCGCCGCCGCACGGGCGGAGATCGCCGGAACGGGCACGTACCGCCACACCACCGAGGAGCTGGTCTTCGGCGCCCGCGTCGCCTGGCGCAACGCCAACCGGTGCATCGGGCGCCTGTACTGGCACTCGCTGCGGGTCCGCGACCGCAGGGAGGTGCGGACGGCGCGGGACGTCGCCCACGCCTCCGCGGACCATCTGCGGGAGGCCACCCGCGACGGCCGCATCCGCGCGCTCATCACGGTCTTCGCGCCGGACGAGCCGGGCCGCCCCGGCCCGCGGATCTGGAACGAACAGCTCATCCGGTACGCCGGATACACCCGCCCCGACGGAAGCGTGACCGGCGACCCGCGCAACGCCGGGCTCACCGCGCTCGCCCGGCGGCTGGGCTGGCCCGGCGGTCCGGGCACCCCCTTCGACGTCCTGCCCCTGGTGGTCCAGGGCGCCGGCGAGGGGCCCCGTTGGTTCACGCTGCCGGACGACGCGGTGCTCGAAGTACGGCTGGAACACCCCGAGTACACATGGTGGCGCTCGCTCGGACTGCGCTGGCACGCCGTGCCCGCGCTGGCCAACATGTGCCTGGAGATCGGCGGCATCTGCTACCCGACGGCCCCCTTCAACGGCTGGTACATGGGCACCGAGATAGGCGCCCGCAACCTCGCCGACGCCGACCGCTACGACCTCCTCCCGTTCCTCGCCGAACGCCTGGGCCTCGACACCCGCACCGACCGCTCCCTCTGGAAGGACCGCACGCTCGTCGAACTCAACCGCTCGGTCCTCTACTCGTTCGACCGCGCGGGCGTCACCGTCACCGACCACCACACCGAGTCCCGGCACTTCCTCACCCATCTCGGCCGTGAGGAGCGCAAGGGCCGTCGCGTCGGTGCCGACTGGTCGTGGATCGTGCCGCCCATCTCGGGCAGTGCCACACCCGTCTTCCACCGCACCTACGAAACGGTGGAGCAGCGGCCCGCGTACGTGCACCATCCCGAGGCGCACGAACGGGCGCGCGGCGGTGAGGGGGAGGTCCTGGTCTAGACCGCAGGCCGCCGACTGCTACCGTCGGGCCCGAGCAACGCGGGGACCGAGAGGGGTCGGCAGTGGCAGACGGCGGCAGGCGGGAACACCGGGCGTTCATCGGGTCGTTCACGGCGGCGGGGGGCCCGGGAGTCCTCACCGCCGCCGTGGACCGCGACAGCGGCGCGCTGACCGTCCTGAGCACGGTGGACGGGGTGCCCGACCCCTCGTACCTCGCTCTGTCGCCCACCCGCGACATGCTCTACGCGGTCAGCGAGACGGCCGACGGCGCGGTGGCCGCGTACCGCGTCGGCGGTGACAAGCCGGAACCGGCCGGCCCCCTGGTGCCGGTCGGCGGCAGCGGCCCCACCCACCTCAGTGTCTTCGCCGGGCACGTCCTCACCGCCAACTACGACTCCGGCAGCGTCACGGCCCTGCCCGTCCGCGCCGACGGCACGCTGGCCGGGGTCGTCACGAGCGTGCTCCAGCACACCGGTTCCGGACCGCACACCCGGCGCCAGAAGGACCCCCACGCCCATCAGGTGCAGTCCGACCCCAGTGGGCGCTGGGCGGTGAGCGTCGACCTCGGTACGGACTCGGTGCGGGTGTGCACGCTGGAGGGCGGCAGGCTCGCGCTGCACCGCGAGATCGCGCTGCGCCCCGGCTCCGGACCCCGCCACCTCGCCTTCCACCCCCGGGGCGAACACGCGTACGTGCTCAATGAGCTCGCGCCCACCGTCACCGTGTGCCGCTGGAACGCCCTGGAGGGCTCGCTGCGGCCCGTCGGCGAGACGCGGGTGCTCTCGGGCGTCCCGGACGGCGACGCGTACCCCTCGGGCATCGTGGTGTCGCCCGACGGCCGCTTCGTGTGGACCGCCACGCGGGGCCAGGACGTCCTCTCCGTCCTGACGCCCGACCCGGTGGGTGAGGGGCTGCGGCTGGCCGCCACGGTGCCCTGTGGGGGCGTCTGGCCGCGCGCCCTGGCCGTCGACCCCTCCGGGCGTTTCCTCTACGTCGCCAACGAGCGCTCGGGCGACGTGACCTGGTTCGCCGTCGACCCGGAATCGGGGGTGCCGCGGCGGGGCGGCTCGGTGCCGGTTCCGGCGGCGTCCTGCGTGGTCTTCGGCTGAGCGGGCCACCGACCGTACGGCTGCCCGCGGGACCCGCGAAATAGGTTGCGAGGGCGCGGGCGGCTGTCCGCGGGAGCGACGCGAGAAGGGCCCGTTCCTGGGATCAGGAGCGGGCCCTTCGGAGTACGAGAGGTGGTACGGCGCCGGTCAGCGGACCGGCGCTCCCTGCGGCTGCTGGGGGGCGATGCCCAGCGCCGCGGTGTACTTGGCCAGCGCGAGCTTGCCGATCGCCGGGTACGGGCCGAGCGCCTCGGCGGCGGAGCAGCCCGCCTCCTTGGCGGCCTCGTCCACCAGGCCGGCGTCGATCTCCGGGCCGATCAGGTACGGCGCGAGCGCCAGTTGCTGGGAGCCGGAGCCGCGCAGCTGCTCGGCGGTGGCCGCGATCGCGCCCTCCTCGTCGAGCGCCGCTGCCATCACCGGCACGGCGAGGCGCGCGGCGAGCAGCATGCCGGTGATACCGGCCGCCTGTACGGCCTCCTCGCCGCCCACGGAGGCGAGGATGATGCCGTCGGCTGCGGTGGCCACGGTGAACAGCCGGGCGCGGTCGGCGCGTGCCAGACCCGCCTCGGACAGGCGCACGTGCAGCGCTTCCGCGAGCAGCGGGTGGGGACCGAGGGCGTCGGTCAGGTCGGCCGCGACACGGCTGTCCATGACGGCCTGGCGGATCCGGCGCAGCAGCGCGTTGTCCGGACCGGCGAGCAGCGGCACCACGACGGCGACGGGGCCGTCGGGCGCGGACACGTCGGAACCGGCGGCACGGGCCTGCTCGAAGCGGGGGGCGCGCTCCTCGGCGGCGCGCGCGAGCACGGACTGCAGCGTGGGGTACTCGGCGTCGTCCCCGTCGAGGTACCCGATGCGGGCGTCGAGGCCGGGCAGCTCGGAGCGCGCGATGCTCACGACCTCCTCGGCGAGGCTGCGCGTGGCCGCGCTGGAGGTGCCCGGCACCGCGAGGACGAGCGCGGGCGCGCCCTCGGGAGCCGCCAGGGGCTCCGGACGGCGGTGCCGCCCGGGCTGGCGGGGTCGCGGCATTCGTACTGGCAGGCCGGACGCGGGCCCAGTGGGGGAGCTCATGGCGCCGCATGTTACTGGTTTCCTGGGCTCCCCTGTTCGGGGAGGGTGCAGGTGAGCGGTATCCGTCCGCTTTTGTCGGATGAGTTACGCGTGGATCAGAAATGATCATTAATGCCGGACATGCCTGAGCTGTGACCCGAGGCGGCCGGGACGAGGGTCAACTGCACTGGTCCGGCGGGTTTCCGTATGTATGCAGGGCGCCTGCATGTGCCAGTAGAGTGACGCACCGTGGCACCACGACCTTTGTATGAACTTGTCGAAGCGGGCTGGGCGAAGGCTCTCGAGCCGGTGGCCGGAGGCGTCGCGGCCATGGGGGACTTCCTCCGGGCCGAGATAGCGGCGGGCCGGACCTATCTGCCGTCCGGGGCGAACGTCCTGCGGGCCTTCCAGCAGCCCTTCGACGACGTGCGCGTCCTGATCGTGGGTCAGGATCCCTATCCCACGCCGGGCATGGCGATCGGGTTGAGTTTCGCGGTCTCGCCCGAGGTCCGTTCGTTGCCGGGCAGTCTGGAGAACATCTTCCGGGAGATGCACTCCGACCTGGGGCTGCCCAGGCCGTCGAACGGCGATCTGACGCCGTGGACGCAGCAGGGCGTGCTGCTGCTCAACAGGGCGCTGACGACGGCCCCGCGCAAGCCCGCCGCGCACCGCGGCAAGGGCTGGGAGGAGGTCACGGAGCAGGCCATCCGGGCGCTCGCCGCGCGCGGTAAGCCACTGGTGTCGATCCTTTGGGGGCGTGACGCGCGCAATCTGCGCCCGTTGCTGGGGGATCTTCCGGCGATCGAGTCCGCGCACCCGTCTCCGATGTCGGCCGACCGGGGCTTCTTCGGTTCGCGGCCGTTCAGCAAGGCCAACGATCTGCTGCTGCGGCAGGGCGCCGAGCCGGTGGACTGGCAACTGCCGTAGGGCACGGACCCGTTGCGCGAGGCGGTCCCCGCCTCGCGGCAGAGGCCACGCCCCTTCGGCGTCGGTCAGCGTGACCGCTGCCGGATCAGGTCAGCCGCCTTCTCGGCGATCATGATCGTCGGCGCGTTGGTGTTTCCGCTGGTGACGGTGGGCATGACCGAGGCGTCGACGACACGGAGTCGCTCGACCCCGTGGACCGCCAGGTCCGGACCGACGACGGAGTCCTCTCCGGTTCCCATGGCGCAGGTCCCCACCGGGTGGTACGACGTGGCACTCCACCTGCGGACATGTTCTTCGAGGGCCGCGTCGTCCAGGGAGTCCGGAGAGACCGTGTCGTCGGTGGCGGGCAGATAGGACCGTGCCAGGTGTCCGGCGAACGGCGCGCGGTGGGCGATGCCCATGACCGATCTGAGTCCGGCGACCATGACCTTCACATCCGCCGGCTCGTCGAAGTACCGAGGATCGATCAGCGGTGGGGACCGCGGATCGGCGGACGCGAGACGGACGGTGCCACGGGTCCGGGGGTTCAGGCCGGCGCAGTTCATCGTGAACACCGGGCGGTCCGGGACGACCTCGCCGCTGAGGATGAGTGCCGTGGCGCCTCCGATCAGCTGGACGTCGGGACGGCTGTCGCCGTCCGTCACGTTGAGGAACGCGCCGACCTCGCCGTAGTTGGAGGCGAAGGGCCCGTCGCCGTGGGCGCGCCATCGTTCGAGGTTCTCCGGGGTGAGCAGGTCCCGGACGATGTCCGTGGAGTCCCGGGTCTCCCACACGAGGGGGGCCATCACATGGTCCTGGAGGTTCCGTCCGACCCCGGGCAGCGGAACGCGGACGTCCATCCCCGCATCGCGCAGCTCGCCGGGGTCGCCCATGCCCGACAGGAGCAGAAGCTGGGGGGAGTTGACGGCTCCGCCGCAGAGCAGGGTCTCCATGTCGGCATGGGCCGACCGCTCCTGACCGTCCAGGAGATAGGCGACACCGGTGGCGCGTGAGCCGTCGCAGGTGATCCCTGTCGCGAGGGCGTCGACGCGTACCGTGAGATTGGGCCGGCCGAGGGCAGGGCGCAGATAGGCGTCGGCCGCGGACCACCGCCGTCCGTGACGGCATGTCACCTGGTAGGGGCCGGCGCCGACGGGGGACGCGCCCGCGAAGTCGTCGTTGGGATCGAGTCCCCACTCCACGGCGGCGTCCAGCCAGGCCCGTGAGAGGTCGTGGGTGTAGACGCGGTCCTCGACATGCAGGGGTCCCTCCGATCCGTGGTACGGCCCGCCGAGGCGGCGGTTCGACTCGGACCTCATGAAATACGGCAGGACGTCGTCGTACCCCCAGCCCTTCGCTCCGTGCTCGTCACGCCAGCCGTCGTAGTCGTGCCGGTTGCCTCGGATGTAGACCATCACGTTGGTGGATGACGAGCCGCCCAGTACTTTGCCGCGGGGCCAGTAGAAGGTGCGGCCCCGGGTGGCCTGCCCGACCGTCCGGTAGTTCCAGTCGGCGTGCGAGTGGAAGAGCATTCCGAGCGCGGCCGGGGTGTGGATGAGTTCGTCGGTGTCGGGGCCGCCCGCTTCGAGGAGCAGCACGCGGACACGGTCGTCGCGGCTCAGACGGTCCGCGAGCACGCAACCGGCACTCCCTGCGCCCACGATGACGTAGTCGAAGCCTTCGGTTCCGGTGGAAGTCATGATGGCTCCTTCGCCCGGCTGACGCCGCCGCCCGGACTCACCTGGGGCGGGCGGCCGCCTCCGGTGGTGAGCCGAGCACCTTGGTACGCGGGCCTGATACCGGCCCGGTCCTTCAAGCCGTCGCCCGGCGCATCGAGCCTGCGGGCGGGCCGCGTCCGGGACGCCCCCTGCGGCGGACACCCACCTCGTGAGGAGCGCTTCCCTGGTTCATTGCTGAATAAAAGCGACGTTACACCCATCTGGGGTAGAACGTCACCAGATGGGTAGAATCGCGTTGAAGAATGGTGGGCAAGGCTCCGATGAGGGTCGGCCGGACCTGGTTCGCGGCAACGCACCGTGAGCGCAGAACAGCACCTCAGGAGAGGTGGACACCGTGAGGACCTATGGCGGAGCGACGGCGGAGCAGCGCGCCTCGCTCCGCCGTCGGCGCCTGATGGAGAGCGGTCTCGAACTCTTCTCCAGCCGGGGATACGCCCACACCTCCATCAGCGCGGTGCTCCGCCACGCGGGCCTGAAGGACAGGTACTTCGCGGAGAGCTTCTCTTCCCTCGACGCCCTCATGGCGGCGCTCATGAGGGAGATCTACGAGGAACAGATCACCCGGTGCGCCGAGGCGATCGGCACGGACCAGCCGCTGTGCGACCGGGCACGGAACATGATCGACGTCGTCGTCGGCCTTCCTCTGGAAGACCCGAAGAAAGGGCGCGTCAAACTCGCGGAATCCCTGGGCGCCGGCCCCCTCACGGCGCGCGAACGGCGCCTGGGCCTGCGGCGGATGAGCGGCCTCGTGGACTCCCTGCTGAGGGAGCGGCCGCTCGACCCCCGTATCGACACGGCCGCCCTGTCCGTGGCCGTCGTGGGGGCGATCGGCGAGATGTCCCTGAGCTGGTTCAGCGGAGTCCTGGACGTCTCGAGGGAGGACCTGGTGGATCAGGGCCTCCTCCTCTTCGAGGCCATCACCGAGCACATCTCGGCGATGTCGCGACAGCACGGGAGTCAATGACGGCCGTGCCGGTCGGCGGTGTCCGTCGACGGTCCGTCCGCGGAGGGCGGAAGGCGGGGGACGGGGGGCGGGGGACGGAGAGCGGAGAGTGACGGGAGCGCTGAAACGGACGCGTCGACGGGCTCGTTGTGAGCATCGGAGGGACCGAGCCCGTATGGGAGGTCGACGTGACATGTCCGTGCGGTCGTGAGGAGGACGCCGTTGATGCCGGCATTCCGTGGTCCGAAGGTTCCGAACGGATGGCTGTGGAGATGGCGGCGCAATCCGCTGCGGCGTCGCAGTGACGCCGTCGAGGCCTGGATCGTGCTCGTCGCCGGTGCGCTCACCGTGCTCGGCGGGGTGCTCGTCGGCCTGCTGGCGACGCAGTCCGTGGAGCACGGCCTCGCCCGGCAGCGCGCCGAGTGGCACTCCGTCCTGGCGCTGCTCGCCGACGACGTGCCGAAGTCGCCCGCGTCGGCGACCGGTGCCGACAGGGTGTGGGCGAAGGTCCGCTGGTCCGCGGCGGACGGTTCGCCGCGTGCCGGCCAGGCCCTGGTCTCGGTCGGCAGTCACGCGGGCACCCCGGTCACCGTGTGGACGGACGGCGGCGGCCGGCTGGTCACCAGGCCCGCCTCACCCTCCCAGGCCCGGCTGCGCGCCTCGCTGGTCGGGATCCTGATGGGGGTGAGCGCCGCGGGGGTGCCGTTCATGGGCGGGCGACTCGTGCGCGGGCGTATGGAGCGGCGCCGCATGGAGCAGTGGGACGAGGAGTGGCAGCGGATCGGACCACTGTGGGGGCGGAAGACAGGCTGAGGCGAATGTCGTCCTCGGGGCGCAGTCGGCGAGTTGGCCGAGCGCGGCGAGGCGCAGCCCCGGGTCGTGCGGTGCGGAGCAGAGCGCGACCAGGCGGTCCGCGGCCGCGGCACCGGCCGCCGGACGCAGGCGCGCGAAGAGGCCGAGGGCCTCGGCGAGGGCCGGGCGGACGCGCTCCTCCTCTTCCTCGTCGAGCCGCCCCGTCAACAGGCCGAGCACCCGATCCGGTTCGTCGAGGAAGACCGGCACGGCCGTCGCCGCCGCCCGGCGCACCTCCGGGTCCCGGTCCCCGGCCAGCTCGGCGAAGACCGCGGCACCGGCCCGTACCGCGGTGCGGGCCATCGCGTAGTTGTCGTCGGCGGGATCCGCCCCTTCGAGCGGCCCCTCCCCGGGGGGATCCGTGTCCGCGAGGGGCTGTTCGTGGGGAGCCGCGCCTCCGCCGATACTGACGAGCAGTTCCACGATGCCGCTCCGGTCGGGGAGTTCAGACCGGGTGACGAGCGCGAACAGGAAGGGGACGCACGCGAGGGTCGAGTCGTACACGTCGCCCTGGTGGTGCACGGCCCCGTACATTCCGTCGAGCGCTCTCTCACGCTCCTGAGGGCTGGGCGAGGCCAGCCCCCGCAGCAGCCGGGGTACTTCCTCCGCGCTTCCATAGGCATGCTCCATCGAGGCCCAGTCGACCTCGTCGATCCCCGTGAACACGGCGTCCTCCCCGGACATTCGGCAACTGATCGTGAGTGTGCACCACGGCACTGACAGTCGGCGTCCGGCCGCCAGGACCCGGTTTGCGTCCGTCCCGGCCCGGTCGGGTCCCGTCCCGCCCCCGCTGCCGGCCGGGCTCCCTAGACTGGGGCGGTTCACATGGCGGCCGGGGCGGTTCGCGCGAAACGATCCCGGCGAGGGGGAGGAATCACGGTGGCGACAGAGGTCGGCGGCTTCGACGATCCGTCCGCCGAGGTGCTGGCGGAGGCGGCCGCGGCCTTCGGTCTGCTCGCGTCGTCGGCACGGCTGCACATCGTGTGGGCGCTGGCGCAGGGCGAGAGCGACGTGACCGGGCTCGCCGAGCGTGTCGGCGGGGCGTTGCCCGCGGTGAGCCAGCACCTCACCAAGCTGAAGCTCGCCGGCCTCGTACGGTCCCGGCGCGAGGGCCGGCGCCAGGTCTACTTCGTCGACGACCCGGACGTGGTGACCGTGGTACGCCTCATGGTCGGACAACTGACGGACCGGGCCGATCGAGCCGACCGGGCCGACCGGGCCGACCGGGCCGATCGAGCCGACCGGTCCGGGCTGCCCGCGCAGGGCGCGGGGCGGCTGCGCGGCTTCGGCGCCTGAGAGGTGCCGCGACTGTCCAGCATGTCCAGCAGGTTCCGTGCGTCCGGCACGTCGAGTTCACCCTGTTCCCGGAGCCCTGCGAGCCCGCAGAGCCCGGACAGTCCGACCTCGCTCCAGGTCCTGCGGCGTCTGGACAGTGGTCCGCGCGGCCGCACCGAGACGGAGGCCGCGGAACGGCTGCTCGGCTTCGGCGCGCACACCGTCGCTCGTCGCGGTCAGTTGCGTGCTGCGGGCGTCCGACGAGCATCGGGCCGACCGGTCCCTGGCCGGACCGCGCCGGCTGGTCGCCGACACCTCGACCGTGGTCCGGCGCGCCGACGCCGACGCCGACGGGCCGGCGACGGTCCGGTACATCCCGGTCGCCGAGCTGGTGCCCGGTGATGTCGTACGGCTGGGACCGGGCGACCTGGTCCCGGCCGACGTAGGGCTGCTGCGCGCGAGCGGGCTGAGTGTGCGTCAGTCGGCGCTGACCGGTGAGTCGGCGGCCGTCACCAAGAACGCGGCCGACAAGCCGGAACCCTCGTATGAGGGCGACCATGAGGGCGACCACAAGGGGAACCACCAGGGAGACCGCGAGGGGGGACTTCGCGCAGCGGCAGCTCTGCTTCCAGGGCAGCAGCGTGGGGACGGGCAGCGGGACGGCGGTCGTGCCGGCGACCGGAGCGCGGCACAACGGGCCGAGGCCCTCCGGCCCGAACCATGGTTGTACAGTCCCGCAAAGTGGCAATCTTCTGGGGTGGCGACCCGCGGGACGCTTCCTCGACCGATGCGAGGAAGGGCGGGCGCACGATGCTCCGCAACGGACTGGAACCCTGGCACCTGCTGATCGTGGGGATCGTGCTCATCGTACTGTTCGGCTCGAAGAAGCTGCCGGACACCGCCCGCGCGCTCGGCAAGTCCATGCGCATCCTCAAGAGCGAGGCCAAGGCGATGAAGGACGAGAATCCCGCGGCCACCACCGAGCCGGGCACCCACGGCGGCACCACCGTGGACGCCCTCCGCGACACCGCCGGGCAGGACGCCCCGCGCACGACGGCCGACGTTCCCGGCACCGCGCGCTGACACTCCCGGCGTCCGTACCGGGTCGGCACGCACGGCCGCCCGGTACGGACATCGCTCGGGACTCAGTCCTCCTCGCCCTCCCCGTCCTCGTCGTCGTCGCCCTCGAAGAAGTCGCCCACCTCGTCGACGACCTCGGCCGCGACCAGGCCGCCCACCACGCCCACCGCGAGTCCCGCCGCGCCGGCCGCGATCGCGGTCCCCACACCGGGTCCGGAGTGGCGGCCCTCGTGCCCACCGTGGCCGGGCGCGTGCCCGTACGCGCTCCCGGCGGCGTACGGATCGCCGTGGCCGTACGAGGCGTGCGAGCCGTACGACGCCCGGTGCTCGACCAACTCCCTTATCCAGCCCTCGACTTCGCTGTTCCAGTCGAGCGTGTGCGCGTCCTGATGGCTCACCGTGAAACGGGTGAGGGCGTCGTGCCCGGACTCGAACAGTCCGCCGCGCTTGTCAGCCTCCAGCACGACCTCCATGCCGGCCGGCGTGGCGAGGAAGGTCAGCTCGATCTCGTTCACCGCGTGCGCGTACCGCGGCGCCGGGGCCAGCTCGATCTCCTGGTAGAAGGGCAACCGCTGCCCCGTGCCTCCGATGTGGCCGTACTCGAGGTCGGCCGACCGGAAGCCGAACCCCAGCTGTCCCAGCGCCTCCAGAACCGCTTCCTGGACCGGCAGCGGCCGAACGGTGAGCGGATCGAGGTCTCCCCTGTCCCTCGCGCCGGCCACGGCGAGCTCGGTCCGCACCCCGAGCACGATGCCCAGCGGCTGCCCGTACAACTCACTGACCGGCGTCTCCCACGGCAGCGGCACACTGAACGGGATGCTGCGCCGCTCCTCCTGCGCCAGGCGGAAACCGCCGCCGACGGTGAACCGCTCGAAGACGACGCCGCCTTCGCTCTCCCCGTCCTCGTGCTCCGCCTCGACCCGGGCGATCAGATCGAGCCCGATGTGCTCGATCTCCGCGTCCGCGCCGCCGCCCTGGAGATGGACCTGTCCCGACAGGATTCCGCCCGGCGCCACCGCGCCGCCGTCGAGAACCGTGTCCACCGAGGGGCCGCCTGCGCCCATCGCCCCGAGCAGCCTCTTGAACACCATGCCGCTGTGGCTCCTTCACTGATCGCACTCGTCGTTCCGAACCGGCCCGACGCTCGCGCGCCGGGCCGGTCTCGTCAGAACTGACGGTGCGGGCGGAGAAGTTCCCAGGTCACCTGGACGGAGGCGGCGGTCACGACAGCTCGCGGCCGAAGCAGCGTTCCAGTTCGTCCAGGTCGTAGAACGAGCTGCCCTTCCGCACGGGCTCACAGCCACGCTTGAACGCGGTCTCCTTCTCGTTGTAGAGCATCCGCACCAGATAGGTGTTCCCCTTGCGGAACACGTCCCACTGGATGTTCGCGGCCATCGGAGCCACCGACCCGCCCCGCCAGGAGTTGTCCGCGTAGGTGTAGGGACGGCTCTCCGTCACCGGCCCGGCGCTGCCCGGCAGCCGCATCAGCGCGGCGAGCGGGATGATCTCCTCGGCGTGGGTGAAGCGCAGCTCCGCGCCCAGGTCGCTGGTTCCCGCGCGCTTGGCCTCGACCTTCTCGAAGAAGTCGTCGAGCAGGACGTCCGCCATCCTGTACGTGATGTCGCTGTCGGCGAAACCGGGACCCTTCTCGTAGAAGTCCTCGGCGTCGCCGAGGTAGGCGAACCAGGCGGCGTCGCGCGGGGCGAGGTAGCGCTCCAGGTGCCAGTCGCCCTCGTCGCTCATGGCCGGGGCGATGCTGTACAGGTTGTAGACCGCCTGCGCCGCGTCCACTTCGGAGCCGATCGAGGAGAACTCGCCCGCCGTGATGCGCCGGACGAAGGCCGGGGTGAAGATCTTCTTCAGGATGCCGCGGGCCGCGCGACGGGTGGCGGGCTGTTCGGTGATGTTCCTGAGCGTGGTGGCCAGTCGCTGGTCGTTCGCTAGGTAGTCACGATAGGCGGCGCCCCCGGCGGACTTGTGGAAGTACAGGAGGTCGGCGTCGGCCCGCGCCGGGCCGATGAGGGGGCCGAGCGCGGGGTCGGTGTCGGCGAGGGCGGAGGCGAAGAGCCGGCCGCTGTCGACAGCGCGGCCCTGGCCCGAACTCACGACGTCGATCGGTTCGCCGTCCCGGGCGATCCGCGCGAACAGTCCGGGCAGCCGCCGCTCCATACGGACCGCGGTGCCCTGGATCTCCCGCTGTCCCCGGCCGCTGAGACTGCCGTACCCGACCTTCTCCATCGCGGCGGTCAGGGACCGTACCTGGGGACCGAACTCCGCGCCGGCGCGCGTGAGTTCACCCTCGTTCGCGGCCATGTCCCACAGGTGCAGGATCAACTCCCCGTCCTCACCGCTCGTCGCCGCGCGGGAGCCGTGCCGGGACACGTTCTCCGTGAACACCGGGGCGAAGCCCTTCGGTGCCCGCTGATACGAACGGGCGTCCTGCTGCGGGGTGTACGGCGTCTTCGGCCCGTAGGAACCGGCGGGTCCTCCCGTCGCTGCCGCCGGGAGGGCGCAGGGGAGGAGGGCGAAGAGCGCGAGGACCAGGGCGGGGGCGGCCGGGATGCGTTTCATGGGGTGGTCGATTCCTCCGGAGCGGGCTCGGGCGGTCGGCCGCATCGTCGCCGGAAGACGTGAACGCCCGGTGACCGGGGCGTGGCGACGGGTGCCCGGCCGGTGCGGGAGCCGGCTGGTACGGGAGCCCACGGGCGGTCCCGCACCGGCCGGGCACGTCGCGTCACCCGGCGGACGGCCGAGTCGACTACGAACCGGACGGCGAACCGGACGTCGGACTCGACGGCGCACCGTCGTGCGGCGGTTGGGTCTTTCCCTCCCGTGTCCGCGGGTGTCCGCGACGGCCGAGGGCGGGCAGCGCGGGCGTGGCGAGGAAGCCCTCCGCGCGGGCTGTGGCGATCCCGATGCGGGGCAGGTCGCTGCTCTTCTCGAACAGCAGGTAGCGGGGTTCCCAGACCGGCCGGTACTTGGCGTTGGCCCGGTAGAGGGACTCGAGCTGCCACCAGCGGGAGAGGAAGGTCAGCACGGTGCACCACAGCCGGAGCACGGGCCCGGCGCCGAGCCGCGAACCCCGGTCGAAGACCGCCCGGAACATGGCGAAGTTCAGCGACAGCCGCTGTACCCCGAACTCCCGCGCACTCAGGAGAAGTTCGATGACCATGAACTCCATCAGCCCGTTCTCGGAGTCCCGGTCACGGCGCATCAGGTCGAGTGACAGCCCTCTCTCGCCCCAGGGCACGAAACTCAGCACCGCCCGCGGCTCGGCCCGGCTGTCGTGGCACTCCAGCATGACGCAGCGGCCGTCGCCCGGGTCGCCGAGCCGTCCCAGCGCCATGGAGAAGCCGCGTTCGGTCTCGCCGTCCCGCCAGTGGTCCGCCTTGTCGATCAGGGTGGCCATCTCGGCCTCGGGAATGTCCGCGTGGCGGCGGATGCGGACCGTGTACCCGGCCCGGCGAATCCGGTTGTGCGCCTGACGCACTCCGCGCATCGCACGTCCTTCGAGGGTGAAGTCCGCGCGCTCCACGATGGCTTCGTCGCCGAGTTCGAGGGCGTCGAGGCCGTGCCGGGCGTAGATGGTACCGGCCTCCTCACCGGCGCCCATCACAGCCGGTGTCCACGCGTGCCGGCGTGCCTCGCGCAGCCACTCCTCGATCGCGCCGGGCCAGGCCTCCGGGTCACCGATCGGGTCGCCCGAGGCCAGGGTCACTCCGCCGATGACGCGGTAGGCGATCGCCGCCTTGCCGCTCGGCGACCACATGACGGCCTTGTCGCGGCGCAGCGAGAAATAGCCCAGCGAGTCCCGCTCGCCGTGCTTGGCCAGGAGCGCGCGCAGACGCTTCTCGTCGTCCTCGCCGAGGAGTTCACTGCCGCGAGGGGCGCGGAAGCACGCGTAGAGAACGAGCAGGAAGGTGGCGGCGATCAGGACGTTGATGAGGACGTCCACCCAGCCGGGCGCGACGACGGAGTCGAGACGGTCGGCGAGCGGGCCGACGCTGACCCCGCGCAGCAGGGTGTACGCGATCCGGTCGCTCAGCGGCGCCCCGGACACCTTGTTGGTGGCGCTCACCAGCAGGGTCCCGAGGGTGCCGCTCACGAGGACGCCGCCGGCGCCGACGGCCAGCGCCAGCCGGGGGTTGGAGCGGTCCCCGACGGCCCGGAACTCGGAGCGCCCGAGCAGCAGCGCGAGCACGAACAGTCCGGTGAACAGAGTCGAGAACCAGTTGAAACCGTGGCGTCGGTAGGGGGCCTGGGTCAGCGCCAGGACGTACAGCCCGAAGAGCGGTCCCGCCAGCAGCATGTTGAAGATCCACGCGGCCCGCTTGCGGCGCCTCATCACCAGGGCGAGGAACAGCGCCAGGGCCGCCGAGATCAATCCGGCGGTGGCCAGGTACGGAGTGAAGAACTGACCCGCGTTGTGCTCGTGCACCTCCTGGCGGAACGGCAGGGAGACGACTGCCACCAGGTTGAGCAGCGCGAGCAGCCGCAGATACCAGACGGTGGCCGCGGCGGCCCGCAGCCGCAGTCGTGGCCCCGCGCCGCCGGCGGACCCTTCGGCGGGAGCGGTCCGCCGTGATGTCGAGTTCCGCTGTCCGGGGACGAGCGCTGGCTGTTGTGCAGACACGGTGCAGCATCACCTTGGCATGAGGGGGTGGGAAGAAAGCCGTGGGGACGGGCCGGGCGAACCTGTGCGTTTCCTGGGAATCGCAGAGCGGGGGAAACCCTACATCCCGTAAGGAAAGGTGAGTTGTGTCCAAGGTGAGGATCGCCGTCGGAGATCTTGACGACCAGCCGCCGGCGGGCCCCGCACGGTAAGAATGCCTGGTCCGCGCGGTGTCGCGGGGTAAGGAAGCGGTAAGAATCGAAGCGCGATCGACGAGCCGCCGGCCGGCCGCCTCGGCCGCCCCGGCCGCGCTCGGGCGGCTACTTTTTCGCGCTGCCCGGTGTGAAGGCCCGCTCGGACCGGTTCGGCCGTTCCGTCCCGGAGGACCGAACGGGCTCCGGCCCGTCCAGGCGCCCGAGCAGGAAAGGGATCAACCCTCGCTCCAGAAGGGCCTGTTGCCAGTCCAGATGGGCCTGTCTCGCCTCGGCGCCACCGGGCTCACGGTCTGTTGGCGCGGGACGGCGGCGGGTCGCCAGCGACCAGACCAGATCGCCCAGCGCCGCCCCCGCCGTCACGGCGGCCAGGATCACCACCACCATGATCAGGCCGTCGTTGAGATGGGGGCGTACGTCCAGGGCGTGCAGGTCGAACCCGCTCAGGACGTAGACGCCGGCGGCGACGACGCCGAGGCTGGGCAGGAGCAGCGCGGACACGGAGACGGAGCTCTCCCGCGTACACACGACGGTTTCTGATGGACTGTCATGTCGGCCCGGGTGCGGCAGGTGGCCGGTCGGGGCCCGCAGTCCGAGGTAGCGGCCGTACTCGGCGGCCGCGGTCCGGGAGAGGGCGGCGCGCGCCATCAGCGCCTCGCCGCGCAGGCGCTCGCGCGTGTCCGCGCCGCCGGAGTGCTCTATCGCTGCCATGATCTGGGGGGATCGCAGAGCCCGGTCCAGGACCCGCTCGAAGGAGCCGTCACCCGTCGCCGTCTGATCGGCGTCACGTTCCTTCACAGGGGTCCCCCGAGACGTAAGAGGCTCATGACGAACTCATGATGACGCAAACCCTACAGTATGTAGGGTTTGCGTTTACCGTAGGCCCGTAGGCCCGTAGGCCCGTAGGCCACGACGCGCCCCTTGTCTCGTTACCGCTCCTGCGGGTGTCACACCACCCCGTCCCACCCGGTCTATTCCGGTGTCGAACAACGGACTGAGGGAACCATGCGCGAGATGGTGATCGTCGGTGGCGGCAACGCGGGTTTCTGCACCGCGTGGAGCCTGGAGAAGGCCCTGCATACGGGTGAGGTGCGGGTGGCGGTCGTCGACCCGCGTCCCTCTATGACGTACCAGCCGTTCCTTCCGGAGGTGACGGCCCGCCCCGACCTTCGCGTGGGTACGGCCGACGAACCCGTGCCGGGCGTGGTGGCGACACTGGGCCTGGGACGCGGAATCTTTCAGTACAGGAGCATCGTCATCAAGGGATTTCCCGCCTGGCTGATGCAGCGCGGAAACCACGTCCTGGCCGTGCCCACCTGGGAGCGGAAGGTCCGGGTGCTCGCCGTCCGGCTCACCGCCGCGTTGTTCGGCCGCGATCTCGTCTCCCTCGCCTCCGTTCAGCACCGACGGGACGCGTTCCTCGCGAGTGGCGGGCCGCGGCGCTCCGGCGGAGGAGCCGGGTGAGCGACAGGGCGCACGGCCATGTGAGCGGGCCTGAGCATGCGGCCGGTGCCCGGCGGCAGGAAAGCGTCTACCCCTCTGGAGGGCACCTTGGACGCGAGTGAGGAGGCCGCGCGCGGCCTGAACGACATCGAGAACTTCCTGTACCGGGAGTCCCATCTGCGCGCGGCCCACCGGCGCGCGGCGGATTTCACCGCACGCGTACCCGGCCTGACCCGGCAGCAGAGGACCGAGATCGAGGAGTGGTACGTCGAGGAGCAGCAGCACGTCGCCCGGATGGTGACCGAGCACCTCGCCGACAGCATCAGCATGGTGGAGAAGCGGCACCACATCCGCTTCGGGCGATGGCTCCGGGGAACGCTGGCCGCGATGGCTCTCATCACCGCGATGATGGTCGTGGTCAGCGTCGCGCTGGTCGTCGGGGCGTCGGCCTGAGACCCGACAGGATGGCGGACGGTCAGAGCCGGCCGTCGCTCCGCGCTGACGGACCCTCCGGCCGGCCGGGGCAGCCGGGCGGGCGGTTCCAGGGGCGGAGCTTGTCGGGGTTGAGGACGATCGAGACGCATGTGATGCGCCGGCCGGTGAGGGTGAGGCTGATGACGGCGGCGACCTGGTGGTCGTAGCGGGCCACCAGGCCCGTGCGGCCGTTGACCGAGTGGGCGGTCAGCGTGGTGCGCGGGTGCAGGGCCAGGAGGGTCAGCAGGCTCGCCGCGACCTGCCGTCTGCCGTGCACGGGCCTGGCCAGTGCGCGGACCTTGCCGCCCCCGTCGAAGAGCGCCGTGGCGTCCGGGGCGAGGAGTGAGACGAGCAGTCCGGCGTCCTGCGCCGCACAGGCCTCACGGACCGCTCGGGCGAGGACGTCGTGCCGGCTCGCCGTGACGGGCCGCGGTGGTTGTGGGCGAACGCCGTGACGTGCGTGGTCGACGAGGAGCGTGGCCGCGGGATGTTCGGCATTCCGAAGCCGGTCCGCGGAACCCGCGATGACGTGGGCGTCGTCCAGCGGGCCGGGTCCGGTGAGCCGGCCGAGACAGATACCGCCCGCGGTCCTCGCCAGCCAGGACCGGGGCACTTCGATACGGCCCCGCGCCGCGTCCGGCAGCCCGTACCACCGGCGATACGTCTCGTCGACCACACGCTCCGCCGCACCGGCGCCGCCCAGCATCCAGCAGGCCACGTCCAGCAGATAGCGGCGCTCGTCCAGCAACTCCGCGAGTGGCACCGCAGCGACACGATCCATACGGCATTCTCCCTCACGGACGGCCGCGTCACACGGCCGTACAGAAATTCTCCTCGCGGTTCCGGAGGCCTTGAGCGGTATCGCCGGCCCGACAGTACGAGGCCGGTACGTACACGCCCGTGCCCGGACAGTGATTTCGGCGTCCGGCAGTGAAGTCCTGGCGAATGAGACGCCGTTTCCCCTTTCTCGTCCCACTCATTCAGACCGGGCAGGCACGGCTCCTGTGACATGGGCCGGGGCGTCACATCGACACTTCTGGGCCGGTCATAGGAGTGGGGGCGGCCCGAGTTCCTGTCGGTCGATCGCGATGTTCCCGAACGATGTGCGGGGGGTGGCGGAGGCATGAGCGGCGGGAGCCAGCAACAGCCTGTGGGGCGAGGTCCCGCGGGGGAGAGGGTCGCCGACCGGGCCTCCGGGCGCCTGGGTGTGCGGGGGCGGGTCAGGGAGAGCGCGCGAAGAGCGTTCCCGGACCACTGGTCGTTCATGCTGGGCGAGATATGCCTCTACAGCTTTCTCGTCATCGTCGTCACCGGCGTGTATCTCACGTTGTTCTTCCATCCGTCGATGAAGGAAGTGACGTATCAGGGCAGTTACGCCCCGCTGCGGGGACAGTCGGTGTCGGAGGCATTCGACTCGACCCTGCACCTATCCTTCGACGTACGGGGTGGCCTGCTCATCCGGCAGGTCCACCACTGGGCGGCGCTGGTCTTCGTCGCCGCGATGCTGGTCCACATTGTTGCGCGTGTTCTTCACCGGAGCGTTCCGAAAGCCTCGTGAGCTCAACTGGGTTTTCGGCTTCCTGCTGTTGGTCCTGCGAATGTTCGCGGGCCTGACGGGGTACGACCTTCCGGACGACCTGCTGTCAGGGACGTTGTGACAGCGTTCATTCCGTCTGTCCCGTGGCCCGGCTACGACGTCAGCGTGATGGTCGTCGGCGTCCCCCGCCAGGCCATCTTCGTGTAGGGGCACAGTGAATCGGCCTTCGCCAGCAGCGGAGCGGCCGCCTCGGGGTCGATGCCGGGCCACCTCACGACGAGGTCGACGCACAGCAGGTGGCCGACGTCCCCCGGGTCCCGCCCGAGCGCGACGGTCGCCTCCACGGAGATCACGGCGGGGTCGAAGGCCGCATGGCGTGCCACCAGGCTGAGCGCGCCGTGGAAGCTGGCGGCGAAACCTGCGGCGAACAACTGCTCGGGATTCGTTCCCCGGCCGTCTCCTCCCAGTTCGGCGGGCATACCGAGGCCGAGATCCAGGACGCCGTCGGCCGAGAGCGCCCTTCCCGAGGCCCGCCCGTGACGTGCTGTCCCCCCGCTCACGGTCACCGTCGTGCGGTAGAGGGGAACGAAGGACTCCGCGTCGAAGTCCTTGGCGGTGGACGGCGGAGGCAACCGGATCCCGTCGGTCACCGCACGGCTCCGGCACCGGCACCGGCTCCGGCGCGGGCGCGGGCGCTGTCGCCGGCCACCGCCGGCCGCGGGGTCGGCACCGCCGTGGGAGGGCGGGAGCATGCCGGGACCACCTCAGGCCGGCAGCCCATGCGGGAGGACCGGCGGTGGGCGGAGCCCAGCGAGCCGGATGTACCAAGTGCCATGTGTCCCGCGCCTTTGTGTCATGGGCAAGCCCCCGGTCTCGGACAGCTGGTTGACCGACCGGCCGCCCCGGTTGTGACAGCCGGGGCCGTGCTTGCGACCGCCGCGGGCCCGTACCCCGGTGCCCTGTGTCTCCACGCCTGTCGGGCACCACCGCACAGTCCGGGCCGGAAGGACCGTCAGGCACTCAACGATGCCGCGTAGGGTCCGAGTTTGTCGGGGTTCATGACCCATAGGATGCGTTCGATGCCGCGTTCGGAGGCGTCCACGGAGAGCAGGACGACCGGGTTTCCGTGGGACGTGACGAGGACGGCGGGGCTGCCGTTGCTCTCGACCCAGCGGATGTCCGTCTCGGGCCAGAACCGTGGGGCGAAGGCGACGAGGTACTTGGATACGTGGGGGCGGCCGACGACCGGGATCCTGGACGCGCCGCGGATGCCTCCGCCGTCGGAGTAGCTGACGACGTCGGCGCTGAGTACTTCTTCGAGCGCTGACAGGCTGCCTGTCTGTGCGGCGACGAGGAAGACTTCCAGGAGTCGGCGGTGATCGTCGGGGCTGACGGGTTCTCTGCGCTCGGCCGACAGGTGTTTGCGGGCGCGGCTGACGAGCTGGCGCGCATTGGGTTCGCTGGTTTCCAGGATGTCGGCGATCTGTCCGTAGGGGTAGTCGAAGGCTTCCCGCAGGACGTAGGCGGCCCGTTCCACCGGGTTCAGTTTCTCCAGGATGAACAGGACGGCGAGGTCGAGTGCTTCCGCCCGTTCCGCGCCCAGTTGCGGGTCGACGCTGGTGTCGACGGGCTCGGGGAGCCAGGGTCCGATGTAGGTCTCACGCCGGACTCTGGCGGACTGTGCGAGGTTGATGGCCAGGCGGGCGGTGACCGTGGCCAGGAACGCCGCGGGTTCGCGAATGTCGGTGCGGTCGGTGCCCTGCCACCGCAGCCATGCCTCCTGGACGATGTCCTCGGCCTCCACGGCGCTGCCGAGCACGCGGTAGGCGATACCGAAGAGCTGGGGACGGGCCGCGACGAAATCCCTCGTTGCCTGGTCGAGGGAGCCTGCGTCATCCCCGGCGGACATGGATCTCCTTCAGGTCTGGGTCCCCCATTTTACCGGCCGTATGCGCGGGACGCGTGGTGAGGACACGCGTCCCGCCCCGCCGTGCACGCCTCGTGTTGTGCTCTCCCTCGGACCCGTGCACGCTTGATCAGCGACGGACACCGTCGCCGCGGGCCAGCACGGAGCGCGGGCCAGCACGGAGGGAGCCGTAGTGTCGAACAACGACTCGTCGGGCGAGACGTCGGACCGGCCGCGTTCCGAGGTGTGGAAGACGGCGGTGACAGTCCTGCAGGACGTCGAACCGCCCCACATCCCCGAGGGCGCCGCGGGGATGACGATCCTCGTCCAGTGGCCCCCCGGTGACCCCGGTACCCCTCCGCACCGCCACTCGGGACCGGCCTTCGGCTACGTGCTCGAGGGCGAGGTGCGCTTCGAGCTCGAAGGCGAACCGGAACGCGTCGTCAAGGCCGGCGAGACGTTCTGGGAGCCGGGCGGTGACGTCATCCACTATCAGGACGGAAACGCCCGTACGGACGCGCCGTGCCGGTTCGTCGTGACCATGCTCTGCGCACCGGGCACGCCGATGCTCACGCTGGTCGACGAGGAGGAGCTGGCGCGGCGGACCCATCTGCGTGCTCCGCGCCCAGGAGGCTGATCCGCGGCGGCGCGGAGGTTCACCCGTACGCCGTCGGACACGAGTTCGAGGGCCCAGCCCGGGTCAGTTGCTCGAGTGCGCTCTCGGTGGCGGCGTAATGGGCCCCGCCGGCCAGAGGACGGTGCCCGCAGGTGCTGGAGACGTCGACGAGGGAACCCGAGGAGTCGCGCAGGTGCGGCAGAGCGGCGTGGGCGAGCATGCTCGGGGCAGTCACGTTGAGGTCGAACAGCCTGGCGATGACCGACCGGTCACTCTCCGCGAGCGGCATCACGGCCGTGGCGCCGGCGTTGTTCAGAGAAGTCGGGCGAGTGTCCGACGACGCGTGTGCCGTCGAGCGAGAAGGCAGGTTCGTGCCGGACGTCGTCGGCGCGGGGGTGGGGGGGGGGGGGGGCGGGGGGGCCGCGGGGGGGGGGGGGCC
>NZ_JBEXHZ010000017.1:0-136241 GCF_040608315.1 Streptomyces sp. NPDC005195 | reverse complement strand
TACTCGTGGTGAATGCATTTCAGAAGTGGCCTTTACCGTTGTGGGAACACTGGCGGGCCCACCTGTCCTTTGCCGGCGGCCCGCGCCGGCGACCGCCGCCGCGGGCCGGGGACCGTAAGGGTCAGGCCGGTCGTGAGACCTGGTAGTGGGCGATCCGCCAGCCCTCCTCCGTGCGTTCGACCAGTACGCCGAGGGTGAGGCTGACGGTGGGCCGGTCCGTGAAGGAGAAGTCCGCCGCCAGATAGCCGAGTACGAGGTGGTCGGCGGGGCGCCGGGTTTCGAGGATCCGGTACGTGACCGCCATTCCGAGCGGCTGCGCGTCGTAGTACGCGGCGACGCCCGGTCTTCCGACGCTGTAGGGGCGCAGCCCCTGGAAGATCGCGTCTTCGGTGAACTGGGCGGCGACCTGCTCGGGTTCGTGGCCGTCCACGCCGGCCTTCCACCGGTCGAGAACGCCGCGCAGGATCGTCTCACTGTCCGTCGTGCTGTTCATCGGGGTCCTTCCCTCGTCGTGCCCTCGTCGTGCGGACTCAGTGGCCGGCGCTCATGCCGCCGTCGACGTGGAGGATCTCGCCGGTGACGAAGGGGGCGTTCTCGAGGTAGATGACGGCGTCGGCGATGTCGCTCTGCTCGCCCATGCGGCCGACGGGGTGGAGGGAGGCGAGGACCTCGTGCGCCTCCGCGGGGTGCATGGGCGTCTTGATGGTGCCGGGGGAGACGGCGTTGACGCGGATGTTGCGGGTGGCGTACTCGATGGCGAGGGACTTGGTGGCGGACTGGAGGCCGCCCTTCGTCAGGGAGGCGAGTACGGAGGGGACGTTGGAGTCGGCGTTGTCGACGAGGCTGGTGGTGATGTTGACGATGTGGCCACCGCCCTGGTTGAGCATGTGCTCGACGGCGAGCTGGGTGAGACGGAAGAAGCCGGTGAGGTTGATACCGATGACCGTGGCGTAGTCGTCCGCGGTGTAGTCGGTGAACGGCTTGGCGACGAACACGCCGGCGTTGTTGACGAGGGTGTCGATGCGGCCGAAGCGTTCGATGCCGGCGGCGATGACCCGCTCGGCGGTGGCGGGGTCGGCGATGTCGCCCTGGACGGTCAGGATGCCCGCGTCGTGGGAGGGGGCGATGGTGCGCGAGGTGGCGACGACCGCGTAGCCGAGCTTGCGGTACGCGTCGGCGATACCGGCGCCGAGGCCCTGTGAGGCACCGGTGACGACTGCGACCTTCTGGTCCTGAGAGCTCATGATGACTTCTCCGAAACGTGTGGTGAGGGTTTCCCGACCGATCCCCGATGGCCAGCCCGTTGCTAGCCGACCGGTCGACTATTTGGACCGTAGGGTGCCCGGAGGGGGAAGTCAAAGGCCCACGGGGGCCGGGACGGGACGGGTTTCCTCCCAGTTGGTAGGCGCGGCCTTCCAGCCCAGGTGAGGCGATCGATCGGGTGGGCTCAGCGCCGGTGCGGGTCGCCTTCGGGCAGCCAGGAGTCCGGGGCGTCGAGGCCGAGGTCGCCGACGTCGGCGCAGAGTGCTTCGGCGGCGGCCAGGACCGCGGGCCGGTCCTCGTTCTCGCGCCGGACCAGCGACCAGGTCCAGTGGATCCGCGGTGCCACGACGGGGCGCTGGACCAGATCGGGCGGCAGCGGAGTGGTCTGGCCCTTGGGGGAGTTGACGACCGGACGGCCGCTGCGGCGGACATGGTCGAAGAACGCGGGGCCGGTGATGCCGCCGTCGGAGATCCGCACCGCGCGGGCCCCCGTGTCGCGGGCCAGCAGGTCGGCGTAGACGTTCCAGGACGACCAGGAGGTGGCGTCGTCGTCGAGGAGTACGGCCGTGTCCGCCGCGGCCACCTCGCCGGTGTCGTCGCCGGGGGAGACGGCGTAGAGCCGGTCGGCGCCGAGGAGGCGGGCGTGCAGGCCGCGTTGTTCCAGGTCTTTGGTCCGCACCCAGCACACCGCGAGGTCCAGGCTGCCGTCGGCGACCCGGGCGGCCTGGGTGTGCGAGGGGGCGATCCACGCGTCGAGGTGGAGCCGGGCCACTCCGGCGGTGCGGGCGGTCAGGTCCGGCGGGAGCCAGTTGACGTAGCCGAGCCGCACCGATTCCGATCCGGAGAGCCGCTCGGCGCAGCGCTGGAGGTCCTCGGCCCGTTCCAGCAGCGCTCGGGTGTGCGGGAGCAGGGCCGCGCCGGCCGGCGTGAGGGAGACCGAACGGCGGTCGCGGTCGAACAGTCGTACGCCCAAGTCGCGTTCGAGCGCCTTGATCTGCTGGGACAGGGAGGGGCCCGCGATCAGCAGGCGTTCGGCGGCCCGGCCGAAATTCAGTTCTTCGGCGACGGCGACGAAATACCTCAGTTGGCGCAGCTCCACGTCCGTCATGCTACGTCGCTGCGAGGCCGCGCCTCCCAGCGGGGAGGAAGCCGGTCGTGGCGCCGTCCCGGTGCCGGACGGAGGATGAGGCCAGGGAGGCGCGGGGTCCTTGACCCACGGGTTCCTGGACCCAGGGAACCTGGACCCAAGGTTTCTGGAGCCGCGGTTCCTGGAACCGCGGCTCCAGGAGTCACGGGCTCTGGAACCCGCGGGCGTCCCTCCATCCATGGCGTTCCGGTACCGGCCGGACCCTCACCGAGCGGAGCGGGATCATGCGAGAGTTCCTGGTCGAGATCACCACCACGATCCCCGAGGGCACCAGTCAGGACGAGGTCGACCGCCGGCGCGCCGCCGAAGCCGTCCGAGCCCGGGAACTGGCCGCCGCCGGCCGTCTGGCGCGGCTGTGGCGCCCGGTCGGTGAGCTGCGCAGCCTCGGCATCTGGCGGGCCGCCGACGAGGACGAACTCCACGAGAAGGTGCTCGGCACGCTCCCGCTGCGTCCATGGATGACCCTGGACGTCACCGCGCTGGAATCCCACCCGAACGACCCGGGCCGTACCGCCACCGACTCCTGACGGAGGCCGTCACCGCGTCCGCGGGGGCCGGGACGCCGTGACGGCCCCCGCGCATGTCACCCTGCACGCCGCCCTGCATGCCGCCGTGCTGCGTATCGGCTTCCCGCACCACATGGTGGTACTACGGGATGCCGCCCCGTACCGGTGGGCGGGCTGCCGCCGGCGTACCCGCGCCGCCGACGCCCGCCACTCGCCACCGATATCTCTGACGTGGAGTCCGTCATGACCACACCGCAGGACCTGTTGATCATCGCCATGGATGTCACGTCCAGCCGTGACATCGGGCGGGGCGACCTGTCGCTGGCCCTCGCGGGGGCCGAGCTGGTCGACCTGCTCGGGGCCGGGGCCCTCACCCTGGACGATGACCGCATCGTGCCCGGCGCGGCGTGGACCCTGGACGATGCCCTGCTGGCACAGGCGGTGTCGTCACTCGTCCGGCAGGAACCGTACGAGTCGGTCGAGGACTGGCTGTGGCGCCGGGGGCGTGATCTGTTCGCGGCCTATCGGGCCGCCGTCGAGGCGCAGACCCCGGTCGACGCCGGACGCCGTCGCTGGAATCCGCTGCGCGGCGGTCCGGCGGAGCGGGCCGACTCGCCCGCCCGGCGCCGCGCGGAGGACCGCTGGTCGAAGGGCGATCCCGTCCTCGTCGGGCTGGCGGCCGCCGTAGGCATCGAACACCCGGACGGCGAGGGTGCCGCTCCCGCCGACGAAGCGGTCGGGACCGTCCTGGACGCCGTGCACGACGCGGAGACGGAACTCGAGGCCGTACGGCAACGCCGCAGCATCGAGAACGCGGCCTTCGACAACATCTGGCGGGCCCCGTGACGGCCTGGCGCCGACGGCCGGTGAGCTGAAGGCCGGTACGCCGAGGGCGGGCCCGCGGATCAATTCGGGAGTCACACCCCGCGGCCGGTCGACGGGAGTGCCGCGCGGTCAGACCGCGGCCACGGCCTCCCGGGGCGGACGCGCGCCGAGCAGGGCCAGGCAGTTCGCCCACAGCGCGCCGAGCCGGTGCGCGTTGTTGTAGAGCTTGGCGAACAGCACCTGCCCCTCCAGCTGGGCGACCACCGCCCGCGCGGCTTCCCGGGCGTCGGCCACGACGACCTCCCCGCGCCCGAGCGCCTCACCGACGACCGAGGCGACCATCTCGACCTGCTCGTCGAAGATCTCCTGCAGCCGGGTGCGGATCGCCTCCGTGTGGTTGCTCATCTCCAGGGTGAGGTTCCCGAAAAGACAGCCCGAGACGGTGCCGCAGCTCTCCTGCCCGGCGAGCTGACCGGCCTCGGTCGCCTCGAACAGCAGCCACAGCCGGCGCAGCGGTTCCTCGTCGCCGTTCAGGATCTGCGCCCAGGCCCGCCGCTGGCCGGTCCAGTGTTCGTCGATCACGGCCAGGGCGAGCGCCTCCTTCGACTCGAAGAAGTAGTAGAAACTGCCCTTGGGCACACCGGCCGCCTTGCAGATCTCGGCCACGCCCAGGGCCGAGTAACCGCGCAGCTCGATGAGCGCTTGCGCGGTGCTGAGTATCTTCTCGCGGGCGTCGCTGGTCCGTCCCATGGAGTCAGTGTACGACCGGTCGTCTACTCGCGTCGGCCGTCCTCGGGAACGGGGTCACCAGCCGGTCAGCAGCAGATGGTTCAGGAGCAGCGCGAGGGCGGCCTGTGCGGCGAGCCAGGCGCGCGGCCGGGGAAGGAGGGCGCCGGCCGGGAGCAGCCACATCGCGAAGGGCAGCCAGATGCGCTCCGTCTCCGCCTTGCTCATCCCGGAGAGGTCGGCGGCGAGGAGGGCGAGCAGGGCGGCGAGCGCGAGCAGCGCGAGGCGGGGTTCGGCGGCGGGCAGCCGCGGACAGCGGCCCACGCCCCCGCGCACCGCGCCCGCCCGCCGCAGGCCCGCCACCGTCGCCGGGCCCACGATCAGCACCGTGCAGGCGAGGTTCGCCCACACCCAGTAGCCGTACGGTCTGACCCCGCCGACTCCCTGGTAGTAGCGCGTGACCAGCAGGCGGTACGCCTCCCACCAGTCGAAGCCGAGCAGGGTGAACACCACCGGCACCACGGCGGCTCCGGCGACGACCCAGGGGAGGGGACGCAGCCGTCGGGAGCCGAGCAGCAGGACGGCGCCGGCGATCACCGCGTACAGCACGAGCCCGTACGACAGATACGCGGTGAGTCCGAACAGCAGCCCGGCGACGAGTCCGGTCGCCCGCGGGCGGGAGCCGGTCACCGCGAGGGCGAGGAACGCGACGGCCCAGGTGGCGACCGCCGCGAAGTACCCGTCCGCGGAGGCGCCCACCCACACGGCGGCCGGAGCGAGGACGAGGAAGGGGACGACCCGACGGGCGAGGGTCTCCCCGGCCAGCGCGCGCACGGTGACCAGGACGGCGGCCGCGGCCGTCGAGCCGACGGTGACGCACCACATGCCGGCCCAGCCCCCGCCGCCGAGACCGATCCGGTCCAGCAGCACGAAGGTGAGGGTGGCCCCGGGCGGGTGTCCGGCGATGTGCGCGGGCCAGGGGGCGGGGGACTGGCTCACGATGTGATCGGTGAAGTCCCGCAGGGTGGCGGGGATGTCGTGGAAGCGGCCGATGACGGTGAGGTACTCGTTCGTGGTCGTCAGCCGCCCGGCGATGCCGCGCTGCCAGCCGTCGACCAGCGCGAGGGAGAACGTCCAGGCCGTCGTGGCGCCCCAGGCGGCGCACAGCAGCGGGCGCCAGGACAGGCGCGCCGCCAGGAGGGGCCCGTACGCCACGACGGCGACGGCGACCACGAGGGCGGCCGGGGTACCGGGTCCGACATGCGGCTCCCACTGTGCGAACAGGGGAGGCCACCCGACGAAGAGCGAATGGTCGCGGCGTTGGACGGCGGTGCCGACCAAGGCGGCCACCGTGACGAGCAGGGCGGCGGCGAGGACCGCCGACAGGTCGAGGAGGAGATCGCGGAACGAGCCCCGGGGGCGGTCCGGGGAGAGATCGCGGGGACGGTCGCGGAGAAGATCGCGGTTCACACCGGCACGCTAGGCCGGGCGCGCCCCGCAGATGCCGCCACAGGGATGGACGTCAGGCTTTCGTCATGGTTCGAAGACCCTTTTGGGGGCCTTCCCCGCCCTACGGTCGGGGCATGCCACGGCCTCCCCTCCTCCCCACCTCGCCCGCGTTCTGGCGCAGTCCCGTGCGCGGCCCCTGGTTCACCTCCGTGCTCGGTGTCGTGCTGCTCGGCGGGATCACGGTGCTGTTCCTGACGGGACTGCTGTCGTACGCCGCCTACAACCCGGACCTGGCCCCGGTGAACGACCAGACTCCGGACAAGGGGCTCCTCGGCTTCTACCTGTTCTCCTGGCCGACCCATCCGTCGTGGCTGTACCGGCTCACCCAGGGCGTCCACGTCACCCTCGGGATCACCCTGGTCCCCGTACTCCTCGCGAAACTGTGGTCGGTCCTCCCCAAGCTGTTCGCGCTGCCGCCCGCCCGGTCCCTCGCCCACGCGCTGGAACGGATCTCGCTGCTCCTGCTGGTCGGCGGCGCGCTCTTCGAGTTCACCACGGGCGTGCTGAACATCCAGCTCGACTACCTCTTCCCCGGCTCCTTCTACCCGTTGCACTTCTACGGGGCCTGGGTGTTCATCGCCGCCTTCGTCGCGCACGCCGCGCTGAAGACACCCGCGGCCCTGCGCAATGTGCGCCGGATGCGCGCCGAGAACGGCGAACCCCGTGCCGGGGCCACCGAACACCCCGCGGAGCAGGGCCAGTCGGTGTCACCGAACCCTGCCGAACCCACCGTGTCACGACGTGGCGCCGTAGGGCTGGTGGGCGGCGGGTCGCTGCTCCTGTTCGTGACGACGGCGGGGCACAGCTTCGACGCGCCGCTGCGGCAGACCGCGGTGCTCGCCCCACACGGCGGCCCCGAACCGGGCCCGGGGCCGGGCGGGTTCCAGATCAACAAGACGGCCGCCTACGCCGGGATCGACCCGCGCGAGACGGGCGAGGACGCCTGGCGGCTCGTCGTCGCCGGGCGCACCGGCACGGTCCGGCTGAGCCGGGCCGACCTCCTGCGACTGCCCCTGCGCAGCTCGGCGCTGCCCATCGCCTGCGTGGAGGGCTGGTCCACCTCCGACCAGTGGTGGCGCGGGGTGCCGCTGCGGGATCTCGCGGCACTCGTCGGCTACGAGCACGGCACGGCGCCCGACGTGCTGGTGGAGTCGCTCCAGCGGCACGGGGCGTTCCGCCGGGGCGCCCTGCGCCACAACCAGGTGCGCGATCCGCGTTCCCTGCTCGCCCTGTTCGTCAACGGCGAGGACCTGACCCCCGACCACGGCTACCCGGCGCGCGTCATCGTTCCCGCGGCGCCCGGCGTGCTCAACACCAAATGGGTGGCCCGGATGACCTTCGGAGACCTGTGATGAAGCGACACATGTCACTCGCCGGCCGGCTGACCGCGGTCCGCCGGCCGCCTCTGGGCAGTCCGCCGCAGATCCTGCTGCTGGCCTGCTCCTTCGCGCTCGCCGGGTATGCGGGGGTGCGGCTGCTGGCCGGTGACTGGTTCGGCGTGACGCTGTGGTTCGTGGGCGCGGCGCTGCTGCACGACCTGGTGCTCGTGCCGCTGTACGCGGGCGCGGACCGGGTTCTCGCGCGGGGGCTGCGCGCGGTCGGCCGCCGGGAGTGGACGGTCTACGTCCGTGTCCCGGCGGCCTTCTCCTGCCTTCTGCTGCTGCTGTGGTTCCCGCTGATCAGCGGGCAGATGGCGGACCGCTACCGGTCCGCCACCGGCCTGGCGGGCGACGGCTTCCTGACTCGCTGGCTGCTGATCACGGCGGTGCTGTTCGGAGGTTCCGCGGTGCTGCTCGCGCTGCGGCTGCGCAGGGCGACGAAGGAGCGGCCGCCGGTCGACCAGTGACCGTCGGGGTGCCAGCCGGCGCGGCGTGCGTGCCGGAGCAGCGCCGGGGTGCCCAGGCGGGCCCAGAGGAAGGGCGTACCGGCGGCTCCCCGGCCGTCGGCGACGCGCACCCGCACCCGTTCGTCGACGTCGACGGGCACCGTCTCGACGATCAACAGCCCTCCGGGTGAGAGGAGTTGGTCCATCCGGTCGAGCAGGGCGGCGGGGTCGCCGCCGATCCCGAGGTTGCCGTCGATCAGGAGCGCGGTGCCCCAGCGGCCCTCTCCCGGAACGGACTCGAAGACCGACCGGTGCAGCGCCTGTCCGCCGAGCCGGACGGTGTGTTCGACGGCGGCCTCGCTGACGTCGATGCCCAGGGCCCGCCGCCCCTGCGCGGCGAGTGCCGCGATCAGCCGGCCGGGTCCGCATCCCACGTCGAGCACGGCCCCCTCGCAGCGCCGCAGCATCTCCAGGTCCGCGGTGTCGGCCCGGGCGCACCACCGCTCCACCTCCAGCGGCAGCAGCCAGCCGTCGGTCCGGCGCAGATAGAGGGGGCCACGACCGACCCGCAGCGCGTCGGCGTAAGGATCGCTGGACCAGGGGGCGTCCCGCTCGCCGGCCGGCGGCGCGGCGGAGACGTCGGACGTGGCCCGCCGTGCGAGGCCGGGTTCGGCCCTTCCTCCTGTGAGGTCGGGTTCGGGGTGCGCGGTCGGGTCGGGTTCGAGGTGCGCGGGCAGGTCGGGTGCCGGGTGCTCGGCGAGGCCGGGTTCGGGCCGTGCCGGCGCGGTGGCCGGCGCGCGGCCCGTGGGAGCCGCCGCTCTGGCCGGGGTCACGCCCGTCGCGCCGCCCGCGGGCAGGGTCGCGGGCACGGCCGGCGTCCGGCCCGCGCGGCCCGTGGTCCGGCCGCCCGTGGGACCCGAGGTCCGGCCTCCCGTGAGTCCGGCGGCCGGGCTTCCCACGGCGCCGGGGACAGCGGCGAGTTCGCGTGCCGCGCTCATCGCGGGACCTCCGCTTCGAGTCGGGCGAGCTCGGCGGCGAACCGACCGCGCGGTGCCGCCGCGGCGACGAGCCCGGCGTCGTACGCCGTGTCGACGTCGCGCAGACGCGGCAGATCGTGGACACGCAGCCCCGCCGCGGTCAGCCGCTCCCGCTGCGCCGCGCCGGTGGCGGCCGTCGACATCGGTACGCCCCGCACCAGGTCCGGGTCGGGGACGGCGAGCCCCAGCGCCCAGAAACCGCCGTCCTCGGCCGGTCCGAAGTACGCGTCGCAGCCGGCGAAGTCCACGGTGAGGAGTTCCGGCGTCACCTGCGGGGTGTCCATGCCGATGAGCAGGGCGGGTCCGGCGCAGTCCGCGAAGGCGGCGGCCAGCCGTTCGTCCAGGCCACCCCCGCACTGCGGTACGACGTCGATGCCGGGTGGCAGCCAGGGACCCGGCACGCCGTCGAGGACCAGCACCCGGCGTCGCGCGGGCGTCGCCGCGACCGCGAGCAGGGTGTCCACGAGTGCCGCCTCGGCGAGCGACGCCGCCTGGCGGGGCGTGAACGGCGGGGTGAGCCGGGTCTTCACCCGTCCCGGCCGCGGTTCCTTGGCGATGACGAGCAGGGTGCTCACGGGGTGGTTCCTCCCGGGGACGGGGCGGGGGCGCGGGACGGGGCGGGGGGCTCCGCCAGCACACGGCGCATGTCCCGTACCGCCTGCCAGGTGCCACGCCAGGTGCCGGTGACCTTGGAGGCGCCGGTGCGCGGGAGATACGGCACGTCGTGCTCGGCGACGCGCCAGCCGGCGTCCGCGGCGCGGACGACCATCTGCAGCGGATAGCCGCTGCGGCGGTCCGTGAGACCGAGGGCGAGCAGCGGTTCGCGGCGTGCGGCCCGCAGCGGGCCCAGGTCGTGCAGGCCGAGTCCGGTACGGCGGCGGAGCATCCGGGCGAGCGCGAGGTTTCCGGCCCGCGCGTGCGCGGGCCACGCGCGCCACCCCTGCGGGCGCCGGCGCCCGAGCACCAGGTCGGCCGTGCCGTCGCGCACCTCGCGCACGAAGGGGACGAGCAGGGACGGGTCGAGGGAGGCGTCGCAGTCGCAGAAGCACACGATGTCGGCGGTGGCCGCGGTCAGTCCGGCGTGGCAGGCGGCACCGAACCCGCGGCGCTCCTCGCGCACGACGGTGGCGCCGAGGCCACGGGCGAGTTCCGCGGAACCGTCCGTGGACCCGTTGTCCACGACCAGCGCGCGCCAGCCGGACGGAATGCGGGCGAGCACCCAGGGCAGGGCCTCGGCCTCGTTCAGACAGGGCAGGACCACATCGACTACGGGGTCCGCCGGGGGAGAGGTCTTCACGGCTCTCACCCTACGAACACGAAAGAGACATATCGGGCTTCGGCTCCTTACGAAACACGGACGTCGAGCGGGGGAGGGCCGCACGGCCCCGGCGCGGGTGGGAGGCTGAAGCCATGCATGAGCCGTACGAATCCGCAGGTGCCGGACCCGACGCGGTGCCGGGTGTCGCGACCGCACCGGCCGGGCACGGGGGCACCGCACGGGTCCTCGTCGTCGACGACGACCCCACCGTCGCCGAGGTCGTCTCCGGCTACCTCGACCGCGCGGGCTACCTCGTGGACCGTGCCGCGGACGGGCCCGCCGCGCTCGCCCGTGCCGCCGCGCACTGGCCCGACCTGGTGGTGCTGGACCTGATGCTGCCGGGGATGGACGGTCTCGAGGTGTGCCGGCGGATGCGCGGACGCGGACCCGTGCCCGTCATCATGCTCACCGCGCGGGGCGACGAGGACGACCGGATCCTGGGCCTGGAGGTGGGCGCGGACGACTATGTCACCAAGCCGTTCAGTCCCCGGGAACTGGTGCTGCGCGTGGAGTCCGTACTGCGCCGCGCGCGCCCCGCCACCGCCGCGCACCCGCTGCACGCGGCCGGTCTCGGCCTCGATCCGGCCGCCCGCCGCGCCACCAAGGGGAGCGTCGAACTCGCCCTCACGACAAGGGAGTTCGATCTCCTCGCGTTCTTCCTCCGGCACCCCGGGCGGGTGTTCAGCCGTGAGGACCTGATGCGTGAGGTCTGGGGCTGGGACTTCGGCGACCTCTCGACGGTCACCGTGCACGTACGGCGGCTGCGCGGGAAGGTCGAGGACGATCCGGCGAGACCCCGGTTGATCCACACGGTGTGGGGCGTGGGCTACCGCTTCGACGCCACGACGTCCAGGGAGGCGGTCTGACCATGCGTGACATGCTGCTCATCGTCCTCTTCGCCTTTCTCGGCGCCGCGGGGGCCGGCCTGCTCGGCGCGGGCACCCTGTGGCTGATCCGGCGCCGTTCGCTGACGGCGTCCCTCGCCGTGGTCGCCGCCGTGGGGGTGACCGCGATGCTCGCGGGGACGCTCGCCGTGGCGTGGGCGATGTTCCTGTCCTCGCACGACCTGACCGTCGTCACGACGGTGGTGGCCATGGCGGCCGTCGTCTCGCTGGCCACCGCGCTGCTGCTGGGCCGCTGGGTCGTGGCCCGCAGCCGGGATCTGACGCTGGCCGCCCGCTCCTTCGGCGACGGCGGTGACTTCGCGGCCCCCGACGGTCCGGCGACTGCCGAACTCGCGGCTCTGGGACGGGAGTTGGCCGCCACCAGTAGGAAGCTCGCCGAGTCACGGGACCGCGAGCGGGCCCTGGAGACCTCACGCCGTGAACTCGTCGCGTGGATCTCGCACGATCTGCGTACCCCGCTCGCCGGGCTCCGCGCGATGTCGGAGGCGCTGGAGGACGGTGTCGCCGCCGACCCGAACCGCTATCTGCGGCAGATGCGTACCGAGGTCGAACGGCTCAACGACATGGTGGGCGATCTCTTCGAACTCTCCCGCATACACGCGGGGAGCCTGGCCCTGTCCCCCTCCCGTGTCTCCGTGTACGACCTCGTGGGCGACGCCCTCGCGGGTGCCGATCCGCTCGCCCGCGAGTACGGGGTGCGGCTGGTCGGCGACCGTGTCGAGCCGGTGCCGGTCGAGGTGGACGGCAAGGAGATGAGCCGTGTCCTCGGCAATCTCCTGGTCAACGCGATCCGGCGGACACCGGCCGACGGCACGGTGGCGATCGCCGCGGAGCGGTCGGACCACGGTGTGGTGCTGTCCGTCACCGACGGCTGCGGGGGCATCCCCGAGGAGGACCTTCCGCGCGTCTTCGACACCGGCTGGCGCGGCAGCCACGCGCGCACCCCGCCCGCCGGGGCGGGTCTGGGCCTGGCGATCGTCCGCGGCATCGTCGAGGCCCACCAAGGGCGGGCCGCCGTGCACAACGTCCCCGGCGGCTGCCGGTTCGAGGTCACCCTCCCGCTGGCCGGCCCGGCTCTGTCGGCGCGGTGACTCGCGGTGACACGCGGTGACATGAGGTTTCGGCCGATCCTCCACCGAACGCGCCGTCGGGCAGGGCGAATACCGGGTGCGCGCGGACGGGCGGCGCTGCGACACTCACAGCATGTCGATCATTGAAGTCGCGCCCGGAGTGTCCCTCGCGTACGAGACGTTCGGCGACTCCTCCGATCCGGCGGTCCTGCTCGTGATGGGCTTCGGAGCCCAGATGATCGCCTGGCACGAGGACTTCTGCCGTGCGCTCGCGGAACGCGGCCGCCATGTGATCCGGTACGACAACCGCGACTGCGGGCTGTCCACGAGGTTCGACGACCACCCTGTCGACGTGGGCCGGTTCATCGACGCCGTGAGCTCGGGCGACATCCCGTCCGCCCTCGCGATGGTGCCCTACACACTCCAGGACATGGCCGACGACGGCCTCGGCCTGCTCACCGCGCTCGGGATCGAACGCGCCCACGTGGTGGGATCCTCCATGGGCGGCATGATCGCCCAGACGATGGCCGTCAGCCGTCCCGCGCGGGTACTGACCCTGACGTCGATGATGTCCTCGACCGGCGAGCCCGACTACGGCCGGCCCAGCGACGAGGCCCGAGCGGCCCTCTTCGGCCCGAAGCCGGCGGACCGGGAAGGGTATGTCGCGGCTGCGGACAGGGAACTGGTGTGGGCGTCCAGACGCTACGGCGACGTCGCACTCCTGCGTGAACTGGCCGCCGAGAGCTACGACCGCGGCTACTACCCCGCCGGAGCCGGCCGGCAACTCGGCGCGATGATCCTCGGCGGCTCACGCGCCGACGCGCTCCGTGGCCTTCGTGTCCCGACCCTGGTGATCCACGGCCTGGACGACACCCTGATCGATCCCAGCGGCGGGAAGCGCACGGCCGACCTGGTGCCGGGAGCGAGGCTCCTGCTGCTCCCCGACATGGGACACGACCGCCCCCGCGCACTCTGGCCCGAGATCATCGACGCCGTGGACGCGCACACCCGCTGAGCGTCCTGAGCGGTCAGGACCGACGGCAACCGTCGCCACCCGATGGCAACCGGCGACAATCGTCGGCACCGCCGCGGATACGGGTGCCCGCCCCGCATTCCGCCACCTGATCCAGACGCAGGTATCAGCGCCGCGGCACTAGCCCGGCAGTGACTCGCCCAGCAGGCGCAGCAGATCTCCGGTGGCGTCCAGGGCGCCGAGCGCCGACAGGACGGCGAGTGCCAGTACGGCCACGCCGACGGACCACAGGTTGGGTGGCGGAGCCGTCTGCAGCGCGGCGATCCGGCGGGTGACGGCGTGTTGCGAGAAGTTCAGCGCGCGGCCCGGCCGGGCCCGCTGGGCCACCAGGGCGGCCCGGGCGAGGGCGCGCGCGGTGGTGCGCCGGTCCCCGACGGCGCGCGCGGCCTCCTCGTCGGCCCAGCGCTCCACGAGGAAGGCGACAGTGGCGCGCACCGGCTCCAGTACGGGGTTGGCCGCGGCGGCCAGGGTCACGGCGGTCGACAACGCCGAGTGCCGGTGGGTGAGATGGGCGCGTTCGTGGGCCAGCAGGACCCGCCGCTCCGCCGGTTCCAGCGCGCCGAGCATGGCGGACGTGACCAGGATCCGGCCCGGCGTCCCCGGGATCGCGAAGGCCCGCGGGGTCGAGGACGCGGCGACGACGAGTTCGCTGTCCGCGGGGTGCCCCGCGCACAGCCGTTCAAGGACGCGACGGGTCGCGTAGTGGGCACGCAGGGCCCGTACGAGCCGGAAGACGATCAGCCAGAGAAGGGTGATCGCGGCGATGGCGATCGCCACCGGCACCGGCTCGGGCAGGCGCCGGCCCGTCTCGCCGGTCTCCGTGGCCACGAGCGGCGCCTCGTTGACGAGAGTGGCGGCGAGCAGGACCAGCGCCCAGGTGGAAGCGGCCGCGGTCAGCACGGCCGCGACGGTGAGGACGCGGGCGGCCGGCGCGGGGGAGATCCGTCGGCCCACCTGTGCCGCGGTGGCCGTCAGCAGCAGAGGAAGGAAGAGGGGGATGTAGACGTCGATCCTCACGGTCCGCTCCTCCCGAGGAGGTCGCGCAGGGCCTCTTCCTCCCGGGGGCTCAGCCCGGTGACGAACTGCTGGAGCGCCGCGATCGGGTCCGGCCCGCGGTCCAGTGCCTCGTGCATGGCCTCGGCGGTCAGTTCCGCCGCGTTCTTGGCGGGCCGGTACGCGCCGCGCCGGCCGTCGACGTCACGCAGCACCAGGCCCTTGTCGTACAGGCGTTTGAGGATGGTGTGCACGGTGTTGTAGGCGAGGTCACCGCCGATCTCGCTCTGTATCTCGGCGGGAGTGAGGGGCTTGTCGGTGGCCCAAAGGGCGGCGAGCACCTCGCTCTCCAACGCGCCGGCGCTGCGCCGTTCCGCCCTCCCGTGGGGGCCTGTGCCAGCCATGATCGCCACCTTACAGCGCGTAGGGGTGCGGACGGTGGTGAGGGCTGACGGAGTGCGCCCCCACCCGTTTCGCTCTGATCCGACCCTTTTCTCCTGCGGCTTCCCCCTTCTTTCACCCTACGTCTTGTAGGGTGAAAAACCCTACGCTCTGTAGGGTGAAAGGTGGACGATGGTCAAGACCAGGAGGGTCCTTCCGCACGCCGCGCTGACGCTCGCCGTCCTGGTCGGCGCCGCGTATCTCGCGCGGCACCACTGGCCGGTGATCGAGACCGGGACCGACCGGCTGGCCGTCGCCGACCACGGCTGGCTGTTCGTCGCGGCCGTCGCCACCGGGGGGACCTGGGTGTGCTCCGCACTCGCCCAGCAGGGCGCGGTGACCCGGCCACTTCCCGCCGGGCGGCTGGTCGCCGCGCAGTTCGCCGCGTCCGCCGCCAACCATGTATTGCCCGCAGGCCTCGGCGCGGGCGCGGTCAACCTGCGCTTCCTGACCCGGTGCGGACTGCCGGTCGCCCGCTCGGCGACCGCGCTCGGCGTGAAGGCCACGGCCGGAGCCGTCGCGCGCGCCTTCCTGATCGCCGTGCTCGCGTCGGCCTGCCCCGGCGTACTGCGCCTCCCGGGGGTCTCCGTGACCGTCGTCGCGGTCTCGGGTGCCGTGGCGGTGACCGCCGTCATGCTCCTGCGGGGACCGCTGCGGCGCGCGGTGCGGGCCGTCCTGGCGGACGTGCGCGCCGTGCACGGGATCCCGGCCCGTGCCGCCGCGTTGTGGGGTGGCTCGCTGGCCTTCGCGGCGCTGCACGCCACCGTGGTCGTCGCGGTCGCCCAGGCCCTCGAACTGCCGCCGTCACCGGCCCGGGTGGCGCTGGCCTACCTCGCCGCGAGCAGCGCCGCGGTCCTGCTGCCCACCCCTGGCGGAATCGGCTCGCTGGACGCGGCCCTCGTCCTGGCCCTCACCCTGACCGGAGCGCCCGGCGTCGAGGCGGCGTCCGTGGTCGTCGGCTACCGGCTCCTGACGGTGTGGCTGCCACTGGTGCCGGGCCTGGTCGTGCTGGCGGTACTGGCGCGTCGTCGGGTTCTCTGAGCGAGCGTGGGCGGCGTCGGCCGGGGTTCGCGAAGGGGCCGTGGGGCGGGGCGGCGGGCCGCGGCGCAGTCAGGATGCTTTCAGGATCCCGCTGGCAGGGTCGGCCTCATGACTGAGACATCTGAGACGTCCGGGGCGTACGCGCACACCGGCGCCGCCCCCGGCCATCGCCTGCGCTGGAACAAGGTTCCCGAGGTCACCGCGTACTTCTGGATCATCAAGGTGCTGTGCACCACGGTCGGCGAGACCGCGGCGGACCTCCTGAACGAGAAACTGGGCATGGGCCTGACCGGCGTGTCGCTGCTGATGAGCGCGCTGCTGGCGGCGGTGCTCGTCGTCCAGTTCCGCACCAAGGCCTACAACCCCGGCGTCTACTGGCTCGCCGTGGCCCTCATCAGCGTCGTCGGCACCCTGATCAGCGACAACCTGACCGACAACCTGGGCGTACCGCTGACCACCAGCACCGCCGTGTTCTCCGTCGCCCTCGCGATCGTCTTCGCCGTCTGGTACCGCCGCGAGCGCACGCTGTCCATCCACAGCATCGACACCGTGTCGCGCGAGGCCTACTACTGGCTGGCGGTGCTCTTCACCTTCGCTCTGGGCACCGCGGCCGGTGACCTGGTCGCCGAGAAGATGGCCCTCGGATACTGGGTCTCCGCCGTCCTGTTCGGTCTCGCCATCGCCGCCGTGGCGGTCGCCCGCTTCGCGCTCGGTCTGAACGCCGTCCTGGCCTTCTGGATCGCCTACATCCTGACCCGGCCGCTCGGCGCCTCGATCGGCGACTACCTCTCTCAGCCCACCGGCGACGGCGGCCTGGGCTTCGGCACCGTGATCACCAGCGTGCTGTTCCTGGCCGTCATCCTGGCCCTGGTGGTGTACCTCGCGACGACGCGCAAGGACGTCGCCCGGTCGGAGCCGTCGCTGAGCCCCGGGGAAGGCTGACCGACCCGCCTGCGGAAACGCTGCCCACTCTGCCCGCGGGCACGGCGACCGCCCGGCTCGGCGGAGAGGCGACCCCACGGCCGAGAGGCGACTCCTCAGCCCGCCGGCAGGATGACCACGAACGCCGCGCCGTCGGTGTACCGCGGATCGTGGTCCACCTCCCCGCCGGCGGACCGGGCCAGGCGCCGTGCGAGCGGCAGTCCCAGGCCCGCTCCGCCGTGTCCGTCCCCCGGATCGGCCCGGCGGCCCGGCTGGAAAAGCTGCGCCACGAACGACGGTGGTACGCCGGGGCCGTCGTCGGTGACCTCGACGCGTACGCCGCCGGGCTCCCCGTGGGCCTGGATCCCGACCCTGGTGCGCGCGTGCCGCAGCGCGTTGTCGAGCAGGGGGCTGACGATCCGCTCCAGAAGGGCGTCCGGCACTCCGGCCGACAGCCCGGCGTCCGGAGCGGTGACGACGACCTCCACCCGCTCGCGCGCACTGCCGAGGCGGTCCACCAGCCGTCCGAGCACCGGCGCCACGGCGGCCGTGCCGGGCGCGGTGGCCGCGCTGTCGCGGGCCTCGTCGAGCAGGGTGTCGCAGATCGTGCGCATCGACAGGGCCGCGTCGGCGATGGCCGCGTGGACGGCCAGGGTGTCCTCGGCGGAGCGCGGACGGGCCTGCCACCAGTCGAGCTCGGCGACGATACGGGCGAGCGGATTGCGCAGCTCGTGCGACAGCTCCCGGGTGAGCTGACGCTCGTGGCGCAGCAGTGCCCGGATACGGTCCAGGAGCGCGTCCAGCGAACCACCCAGCCGCGCCAGTTCGGTGGGGCGGGGCACGCTGCCGAAACGTTCCTCGGAGGTGATGGCGCTCCACTGGGTGGCCTGCTCCGTCATCGTGCGTACGGGACGCAGCGCGCGCCCCACCGCCAGCCGGGTCAGCCCGTAGGTGCAGGCGAGCATGGCGGCGTCGAGGACGAGGGAGCCGAGCAGCAGGGTGTCGGCCGAGCCGCGGTAGGGGGACAGGTCCAGCGCGGTGACGACCGCCGCGCTGCCCTTGCCGCCGGGCACCGGCTGTGAGCACAGCCGGACGGCGTGGTCACCGGAGGCGCTCGCGCAATGCCGGCCGCCGCGCGCCGCGAGCCGGCCGGCGGCACGGGTCAGCGGGCCGGTGACGGTGGCGGACGAGGGCTTTTCGAGCAGCCTGCCGTCCGCGTAGATCCAGACGTTGGCGTCGAGGAGCTCCTCGCCCGGGGTCTCCAGGACCCGTACCCGCGAGGTGCTGGTGTCGACGGTCGCCGCGACGGCGGTGGCGCGGGTGCGCAGCTCGTCGTCCGCCTGGTGCTGGAGGTGATGCCGTTCGACCGTGTTGAAGGCGACGGTGAGGATCACCATGAGGAGCGTCGCGGTGGTGAGCGCGACCAGCGAGAGCCGGCCGCGCAGGGTGCGAGGCGACCAGCGGGAGGCGAGGTCCCTCATGACAGACGGTGGCCGATACCGCGCGCGGTGGTGACGGTCAGCGTGCTGCCGCCGTCCCGGAGCTTGCGGCGCAACCGGGTCAGGTACTGGTCCAGCGTGTTGTCGCTGACCTGGGCGCCCTCGGGCCAGCCCGCCCGGATCAGCTCCCGCCGCCGCACGATGTCCCCGGCGCCCGCCATCAGCGCCGCCAGCAGCCGGAACTCCGTCGGGGTGAGAGCGACCCGGGTGTCCCGGACGGATAGGCCGTGCCGGACCGGGTCGAGGACGACGTCGCCGGCCGTGGGGGACGGGAGGGTGCCGCCGCGCGAGCCGCCTCGCTTGAGTGCCGCCCGCAGCCGGGCGGCGAGTTCGGTCAGATGGAAGGGCTTGGGCAGGTAGTCGTCGCCACCTGCCGAGAAACCCGCCAGCCGGTCCGTGAGGTGATGATGAGCCGTCAGGAAGATCACGGGCCGGAGGAACCCGTTGGCGCGGAGCGCCTGGCACACGTCCCGCCCGTCCGCGTCGGGCAGTCCGACGTCGAGGACGGCCGCGCCGACCTCGGCCCCGGCCAGCCGCAGCGCGGTCGCGCCGTCCGCGGCGGGCAGCGTGTCGAAACCCTCGTCGCGCAGACCGCGCAGCAGGACGTCCCGCAGGGCGTGATCGTCCTCGACGACCAGGATCGTGTGACGCATGGTTCTCCTTCAGCGGTTTCCGTACGGCCGGCCCCGCCCGTTCCCGTACGGCGTCGCGTCGCCGCGGTGGTGCCGCGGTGCCGCGGATGTCCGGCGGCCACAAGCCGGTGGCCGGGGGCCGGTGGCTTCCGTCCGGAAGCGCTACGCGGGGACCAGCAGCGGTCGCAGGGGGGATCGCGTCAGCCGGCCCGCGAGCGGGTCGGAGACCCTGCCGAGGAACGCCGTCAGCGCCCTCGCGATCAGCGTGCCGACCAGGACGCCGGCCACCACGTCGTGCGGGTAGTGGGCACCCACCCAGACCCGGGCGACGGCCATCGCGCAGGCCGCCACCACGGCGACCGTGCCGAGACGCCGGGAGACGAAGAGCAGGGCGACCGCGGCCGCGGCGGCGATGACCGTGTGATTGCTGGGGAACGACCAGTCACCCGGCGCCGGACACGCCTCCAGCGTCCTCACCCGCAGGCTCCGGCAGGGCCGGTCCTCACGGACGAGCAGCTTGAACACCGAGTTCACCCCGTACGCCACCACGACGATCACCGGCACCATGAGCGCGGTCAGCGCGGACCGGGGGCTGTGGTGCCGCGCCCGCCACCAGCCCGCCAGCATGAGGACGGCGAACACCGCGAGCCCGTAGGTCGACCAGTCCTCTACCAGCGTGTCCAGCCACGACGGTGTGTCCTGGGCGAGGCCCACGACGTAGGTGTAGGAGGAGCCGTCGATCGACGACCCGTCGAACGCGAACGTCATCCCTGGGCACCCCTCTCCACGGCGGCGGCCCTGCGCGAGCGGCGCAACTCGGCGGCGAGCGGGATCAGCGACACGACGATGATCACGGCGATGATCGGCAGGAGGTATCGGTCCACGTTCGGAATGGACGAGCCCAGCGCGTATCCGGCGAGAGTGAGGCCGAGGCTCCAGACGAGGCCGCCGACGACCTGCCACAGGGTGAACGTGCGGACGGGTACCTGGAGCGCGCCCGCCATCGGGTTCAGTACCGTGCGCACCACCGGCACGAAGCGGGCCAGCACGATCGCCTTCGCGTGCCCGTACCGCTCCAGCAGCTCCTCGGCGCGCTGAGCCCCCGCGTGCAACCGGGGCGAGCCGCTGCGTGCCAGCAGGGCGCCACCCGCCTTGCGCCCGATGAGATAGCCGCACTGGGCCCCGGCCAGCGCGCCGACAGCGGCGGCGACCAGGAGCGCGGGCAGCGAGAGCTTCAGACCGCCCTGGCCCGACCCCGTGCACAGCAGGCCCGCCGTGAACAGCAGCGAGTCGCCGGGCAGGAAGAAGCCGATCAGCAGACCCGTCTCCGCGAACATCACCACGCCCACACCCAGCACGCCGAAGGCGGCGAGCAGCGATTGGGCACTGAGCACGTTCACCGCGAGCTCGGACCCGAGCCACGACGCGAGATCCACCCCGTGGCCCGCCCCGGACTGTGATCCGAGATGTGCCCCGAGCTGCGATCCGAGATGTGTTCCGAGCTGTGACGCTGCGAACAAAGGTGCGGTCATCGTCGCGAGCCCTCTCATACTGGGACAGGGGCGGGTGTGGTCGTGACGACACCCGACTGACTACAATGTTGTAGACGGTCTACTGAACTGTAGACGATATCGGGGTGAGGATCGTTCCCATGACCAGCGCGAAGGACGAACGCCGGCCGGCGGGTGAGCTCGAGGCCTCTGTCATGGCCGCCCTCTGGGCCGCCGACGTACCCCTCACGCCCGGCGGGGTACAGACGCGACTGGGGGCGGACCTGGCCCGCACGACGGTGACGACGATCCTGTCCAGGCTGCACGAGAAGGGGATCGTCGGCCGGGAACGGCAGGGCCGCGGCTTCGCCTACTTCCCCGTCCAGGACCCGCACGGGCTCACCGCTCGCCGCATGCACACCGAGCTCGACCGGGACGAGGACCGCGAGACGGCGCTGGCCCGGTTCGTCGCCCAGCTCAGCCCCGACGACGAGCGTCTCCTGCGCGGCCTGCTGGAACCGGACGGGCCACCGGCATCGGACGGGCAAGCGTCACCGTCACCGGTACCGGACAGGCAGGCGTCACCGGCACCGGACGGACAGCCGGCGGCAGGTCGACGACCGGAACGCGGACGCGGCGAGCGGGACGAGTGACCGGAACCTGGCGCGCAACTACGATGGGTGGGTCATGACCGCTCTGCTGCTCATCCCGCTCCTGGTGCCCTTCGCGGTACCGGCGGCGGCACGGCGCTGCCTCGACCGGCTCACTCCGGTCGCCGCCCTGTGGACGGTGACCCTCACGGTCCTCGTCGTGGCGGGCTCCTCCGTGGCCGCCCTCGGCGCACTGGTCCTCACCGGCCTGCTCAAGCTGCCGTTCCTCGCGGGACTCGGCGATTTCGTCCGGCCGCTGCGCACCCCGTCCGACCTCGTCGTCCTGCCTCTGGCGACGGCCGCCACCGGCCTGCTGACCCTCGGTGCCGGCACACTCGTCCGCTCCGCGCTGCGGCAGCTGCGCGCCTTCCGGGCCGCCCGCACCGAGGCCGACGGCCGCCCCGCCGCGGGCGACCTGTGCGTGATCGAGTCGCCCCACCCGGACGCGTACGCCCTGCCCGGCCGCCCCCACCGCATCGTCGTCACGACGGGAATGCTCCGCAGCCTCGGCGCCGACGAACGCGAGGTCCTCTTCGCCCACGAGCGCGCCCACAACGCCGGCGGCCACCACCGGTTCCTCGTCCTCGCCGAGCTCGCGGCGCACTGCCATCCCGGGCTGCGTCCGGTCCGCGCGGTCATCGCGCTCGCCGCCGAACGCGCCGCCGACGAGGCCGCCGCCGCCGTCGTGGGGGACCGGCGGCTGACCGCGCGCGCCATCGCGCGGGCCGCCCTCGCCTCCTCCTCGGCCCGTTCCGGCCGCCCCGCCTTCGCCCCCGCGGCCACCACCGGACCCGTACCCCAGCGGGTCGCGGCCCTCCTCGCGGCTCCCCGGCCGCCCCGCCGCACCGCCCCCTGGATCGCCCTCCTGCTGGCCGCCTGCGCGACCGCCTCGGCCGGCACGGCGGCCACCGGTGTCCTCGCCTTCCACCATGAGGTGGAGGTCGCCCAGGGCGAGGAGCCCCGCTGACGGTCCCGGCCGCGGCCGCCGGTGTACCGCGCGTGGCCGGAGTCGGAGCCGGAGCGGGGGTGTGCCGTGGAGAGTGGGAGCGCGTGCGGTGGCCGGGACGGTGGTGGGGGAGACGGCCCGCCCGAGGCCCCGCGAGGTTGATGTCGGATTCTCGCCAGCCCCACCCCCGCCCGTGCCCGATCCTGGAGATATGCGGAACGGGATGCACACCGACACCGAGCGCTGCGTACGCGCCGTCCGGTCGAAGGACGCGCGCTTCGACGGCTGGTTCTTCACAGCGGTCCTGACCACCCGGATCTACTGTCGTCCCAGCTGCCCGGTCGTGCCGCCGAAGCCGGAGAACATGACGTTCCACCCGAGCGCGGCGGCCTGCCAGCAGGCCGGGTTCCGGGCCTGCAAGCGCTGCCGCCCGGACACCAGCCCCGGCTCGCCCGAGTGGAACCAGCGCGCCGACCTGGTGGCCCGTGCGATGCGTCTGATCGGCGACGGGGTCGTGGACCGTGAGGGCGTCCCCGGCCTGGCCGGCCGGCTCGGCTACAGCACTCGCCAGATAGAGCGGCAACTGCTGGCCGAGCTGGGCGCGGGGCCGCTCGCACTCGCCAGGGCCCAGCGCGCCCAGACAGCGCGGCTGCTCATCGAGACCACCCCGCTCCCGATGACGGAGATCGCCTTCGCGGCCGGGTTCTCCTCGATCCGCACCTTCAACGACACCGTGCGCGAGGTCTTCGCCCTCTCACCGAGCGAACTGCGCGAACGCCTCCCGAGGAAACGGGCGGCGGCCGTCGCGAGGGCGAACCGGGGAGCGACGGCGGGCGGAGTGGCCGAGGCGGGGACGTCCTGGGGGACTGGGGCAGAGATGGGCGGGGGGAGCAGGGCAGGGATGGGCGGGGGGAGCACAGCGGGGACGGCCGCACCGGCCGTACTGTGCCTGCGACTGCCCTTCCGCGCCCCTCTCAACCCCGACAACCTGTTCGGCCACCTCGCGGCGACGGCCGTGCCCGGGGTCGAGGAGTGGCGCGACGGCGCCTACCGGCGCACCCTGCGACTGCCCTACGGCCACGGCATCGTCGCGCTCACCCCGCACGCCGACCACATCGGCTGCCGTCTCACCCTCAGCGACCTGCGCGACCTGACCGTCGCCATCAGCCGCTGCCGCCGCATGCTCGACCTGGACGCCGACCCGGTCGCCGTGGACGACCAGTTGCGCACCGACCCGCTGCTCGCCCCGCTCGTCGACAAGGCGCCGGGGCGCCGGGTGCCGCGCACGGTGGACGAGGCCGAGTTCGCCGTACGGGCCGTACTCGGCCAGCAGGTCTCCACGGCCGCCGCGCGTACCCACGCCGCCCGTCTGGTCATCGCGCACGGCGAGCCGGTCGAGGATGCCGAGGGCGGCCTCACCCATCTCTTCCCTTCCCCCGACGCGCTGGCCGCGCTGGACCCCGAATCCCTCGCCATGCCGCGCACCCGCCGCACCACGTTCACCACGCTGGTGCGCCAACTGGCGGACGGCACACTTCACTTGGGGGTGGAGAGCGACTGGGCGCAGGCACGGGCCCGGCTCCTCGCCCTCCCCGGCTTCGGCCCCTGGACGGTCGACGTCATCGCGATGCGCGCCCTCGGCGACCCCGACGCGTTCCTGCCCACCGATCTCGGAGTCCGGCGTGCCGCACGGGAGTTGGGCCTGCCCTCCACTCCCGCCGCCCTCACCGCCCGCGCGGCGGCATGGCGCCCGTGGCGGGCGTACGCGGTCCAGTACCTGTGGGCGACGGACAGCCACCCGATCAACTTCCTTCCCGTATGAGCCCGTCCCGGGCCCGCACCAAGGACACCCAGTGAAACGACACACGGTCACCGACAGCCCCTACGGTCCTCTCACCCTCGTCGCCGACGACGGGCTCCTGTGCGGCCTCTACATGGTCGGACAGCGCCACCGCCCGCCCGAGGAGGACTTCGGCGAGCGTGACGACACCCTCCTGGCCGAGCCGAAGCGTCAGCTGGCGGCCTATTTCGCGGGCGATCTGAAGGAGTTCGACCTGCCGATGCGCCTCGCCGGCACGCCCTTCCAGCGCAGCGTCTGGGACCAACTGACCAGGATCCCCTACGGCGAGATCCGCTCGTACGGGGAACTCGCCGACGCCCTCGGCAACCCCAAGGCCTCCCGCGCGGTGGGCCTCGCCAACGGCAGGAACCCGGTCGGCATCATCGTGCCCTGTCACCGTGTGGTCGGCGCCGACGGAAGCCTCACGGGCTACGGCGGCGGCCTGGACCGCAAGCGGAGCCTGCTGGACTTCGAGCGGGGCTCCGCCCTGTTCTGACCCGTTCCGGCGCGGAGAGAATGAACCATGAGGTTCCTGAAGCGGGCGAGCTCCCGGGCGAGGCAGGCCGACGAGACTCCGGTCGACGACGAGGTATCCGCCCGTGGCGGCTACCTGATCAGAGCCGAGGCGGAGGCACCCGCGATGATCCTCACGGAGCCGATCCGGAGCATGCGCTCGGAGGAGTTCCCGGTCTCCGACCCTTCTTCGCCAGCGCTGAAGGCAGGGGTGCACTGCCTCCTCGGCGGCCCGGGGCAGCCGACCTGTGAGGTGGTGCAGGTCTCGGCGGCCGAACCCCGGCGCATTCGGCGAGGCATGTCCGGCACCCTCGCCTCCCCTCATCCGGCGGGCACGGTGGTCACCTTGGTCACCACCGAACGCATCGACGACTGGTCGCGGTGGAAGGGGGAGGACGGCGCGGGGCGAGGGAACCCGTGAGACCGGGGCGAGGCGAAACTTCCCGCCGTGATCAGCCGCTCTCCGCGCCGAGCCGACGCAGCAGCGCCGGCAGCGCGACACCGATCGGTTCCCGTACGACCTCCTCGGCGCGGTCGTCGTACGGCGTCGGTTGGGCGTTGACGACGACGAGCCGGACGCCGTGGTCGGCGGCGACCCCCGCGAGGCCGGCGGCGGGTTGGACCTGGAGGCTGCTGCCGACGGCGATGAACACCTGGCAGGCCTTGGCGATGGCGGCGGCCTGGCCGAGGACGACGGGGTCGAGGCGTTCGCCGAACATCACGGTCGCTGGCTTGAGGATCCCGCCGCACGTGAGACAGGCCGGGTCGCCCTCACCGGCGTCGACGCGTGCGAGGGCGTCTTCCATGGGCGTCTTCGCGTGGCACCCGGTGCACACCACTGTCCTTGCGGTGCCGTGCAGTTCGAGGACCTTGCGTGCGGGCATTCCGGCGAGCTGGTGGAGTCCGTCGACGTTCTGGGTGATGACCCGCACCGGTACCCCGGATCGCTCCAACTCGGCCACCGACCGGTGCGCGGCGTTGGGCTCGGCCCGGAGCGCGCCGCTCTCGCGCCGCATCTGCCACGCCCGGCGCCTGATCTCCGGATCACCCATGTAGTACTCGTACGTGACGAGCTTCTCGGCCTCGGGATCCTTCCGCCACAGCCCGTTGGGCCCGCGATAATCGGGGATCCCGGAATCGGTGGAGATGCCTGCCCCACTGAGGATGGCGACGAGTGGCCTGTTCATGGACATGAAGGTACGGCGCTCGCCTGCACGGAGCGACCCGATATCCGGGCACGGGCGATGGGGCTGGTTCTGCTGCCTCGCCGGGATCCGCATCGACTCGTCCACCGCTTGGGGGGCGGGTTCACAGACTGCAAGGGCCACTCCGCGGGTCATGGAATCGCACCTGTCCCCTTGGGCTCCCGTCCGAGGGTGGCCGGACGGCTGCCGTGGCAACACGACCGGCATCCTCTGACATGTTCCTTCGTGTTCAGTCCTGTTGATGCCGTCGGGGGTAACTCAACCGGCCTGCTGTGCAGATGCGCCCCATCATTCGCACGGATAACGGATAGGCGGGAGGGGCTACTTGATGAAGATGAAGGTGCGGGTCCCGCGTGGAAGACGAGGATCCGTCGACTTGGCCGCTGAACTCCTCGGCCAGATCCCACGTACCAGTCTCTGCGAACAGCACCGTGCCGACCGGCGCGGGGGCCTGCCGCAGGATGCATCCCCAGCGGCCGCCGACGTGCCGGCGGGATGCAACGAGCGATGCCACGAGAAAGGGTTCGACGATTTTAGCGGATACGAGTCGCCCGGTCAGCAGCACTCATGACTTAGCCGCCCCAGCCGGCCCGGAGGAGAAGCCGGGCGGAACGCATGCCCATCGGCAAGTGCACGGCCTGGATGGTCTCCGCGGCTTGGCGGCACTGTATGTGGTGCTGTTCCACTGCTGGCTGTACACCTTCCCGGGGTATCCCGACAGTTCGGCGCCTCCATGGCTGGACGGGCTCATGTACGGGCGCCTTGCCGTCGTCTTCTTTCTGGTGCTGTCCGGCTTCTCCCTGGCCATCTCCCCGGCGCGTCACGGTTGGCGCTCAGGCGGCGTCGCCCCATTCCTGCGCCGACGCGCCTGGCGAATCCTGCCTCCCTATTGGGCAGCGCTGGCTATGAGCCTGATCATTTCCACTTTCCTGGTGCCGGCTTCTCACCACGGGCCACCCAGCGGTACGTCGATCCTGGTGTACGGCCTCGTAGCTCAAGACATGTTCACCGCCCCCACACCAAACGGCGCATTCTGGTCCATCGGGGTCGAGGCCGAACTCTATCTCCTCTTTCCCCTTGTCCTGTTGCTCCGACGGCGCTTGAGCGCGGTGGCCCTGGTCGCCTGTGTGACCCTCCCGGTGATTGCCGGTGGCCTGATGGCGGCCGGCGCATCCCCGGTGGAGGGCGACAACTGGCTTGCCCCGCATCTCGCTCCTGTTTTTGCCGCAGGCGTAGGAGGCGCAGGGATCGTCATTGCGTCGGACAGAATTCAACGCCTGCCATGGGGATGGTTCGCCATGCTGGCCGCCTTGCCAGTCCTGACTCTCGGCATCATCCAGGGTTCCGCGTGGACGGTGGACCACTACTTCTGGGTAGATCTCGCCATCGCTCCCGCCATGGCGATGCTGCTTGCCGCGGTAGCCACCGGCAAACCCGCCCTACTCGTACGCCTCCTGACCACACGCCCCATTCGCAGCCTCGGCAGCTTCTCCTACAGCCTCTACCTGATCCACTTACCCATCGTCATGGTGGTAATCCGCCGAGTAGCTCCACGTTTCGTATCGCCTGGACTGCCCACATTCTGGATCACGCTTGTGGTGGCTCTGCCTCTCACGATCTTTATCGCGTGGCTGTTCTCCCGAGTTTTCGAGATTCCCTTCAAACGAAACAGATCATGGAAATCGCTGATCGATCGGGAACGTTCCCACTGGATCGGCAGGAGTGCGGGAGCAAGGTGAAGCGATGTGCATCACCTCCCACGCCGGCCGGCCGGGACGATCCGATGCCAAGCTGTCGGCCCCCACGCCGTTTGAGGATTGAGCCCGAGTTGGGCACCGCTCCGTAGCGTCGTTGTCTGCGGCGAGCGTGACAGGTGAGCGGTATCGCTTGTCCGGCCCGGGGCAGTCAGCGACGCCCCGGCTGCGTGCCGTTGAGTGGGTCGTTCGAGTGAGGGACAGGTTCTCCGCCTTGGCTTACGCGCTGGGTCCTGAGGCGACACTGCGGCTGCCGGGCCGGTTCGGGGACTTCCTCCTCGAGTCGAGCAAGTCCGCACTCAACTGCCCGCGTTCTCCGCCACGCCGCCCGTACGGGCCATGGGACAGCCGGCCAAGTCCGCCGGTACTGACGTGGCCGCACACCGCACGTACCCCGACATGGTGTGCCCGCCGGAATATCGACGTGGTGGGGGAAAGTCGCCGGGTGCGGGCCAGCCGGTGAGGGGGCCTGGCGGCGTTCCCGCGCTGTGAGAGCCGTGCTGCGCGACGTCAGTCGAAGGGCACGACCAGGCGAACGCCTTCATCCCCGAAGCGGCCGCTCATAGCCCTCATCACAGCGAAGACATGTGGCCAGTGCGTCTCAAGACCCAGGACAGCGCCAACGGTCAACGGTTCGTACGTACAGACCATCTCGCCGGTAGTCCACTCCACGCGTTCTGCCGCACCCCGCACGCCCGCGGGTGGTACGCCCACCACGGACAGAACGTCCGACGGCCACGGATCGTCCACGAACTGTCGATACCGCACCGATGGCAGCGATCTCGTGTGCCAGGTCAGTCGGCCCGTGCGGAGATTGGGAACGGCCGTGTGATCGATCGACGCAAGCTCCACCCAGCTGACCCAGCTCGCGCCGTCCAGATCGCCCGTTGCGACCAAGGGGCCCAACTGCGAACGCATCCCGCTCGACAGGTCATCGGGAAGTCCACGGCCCGGGGCAAGCGGTTGAAAGCCCGCGTAGTTACGCACTCCGAAGAGACAAGCGAAGGCGGCGTAGTCGGTCTCGTCATACAGCGGCCAAAGATCCATGGCCGTCACCCACGGCTCGCCGTCGTAGTAGTCGGTACCGGCGCCGGGATGGCGAAACTCGATCCCGCCATGGATATCCGTACTCACGACGTCGCACCCTAACAGCGTTCATCCGCGCGGACTTGAGCATTGTTGGTCAGTAGCGGAGGCGGGCCGTGTCCCCGTAGATACGCAAGATGCAGTCTCTGAAGCAGGTCAGAGGCGCACCTCCGCCCTGAGGGTGCAGGGTCAGCCCAAGTCCCATGAGGGGGCGGATGGCCTCCGCATTCCTCCTCCCGTCGGGGTCAGGTCCTTGTACGGCCGCCCACGCCTCGAACAGCGCCCGGCAGGTCGTCTCCCATCCCGGTCCGGGCACGAAGTGGCACAGGAACGTGGGCTGATCGACCCCGTATTCGCGAAGCTCACCCACCCGAACGTCGCCACGCATGAGCCACCACGTCCTCATCCTGAACCTCCCCCGGTCCCTACCACGCAAGCACGCTATCCTCCGGGACCTCCTACGCGGCAACGCACTCGAGGCGGATTCCACTCGCCTGGTTGTCTCGCACATGGTCGGCCTGGCGGGCGACGAACCGGGCGCCATGGCCCGCGAGTCGGCCCTCAACTCGACCAGCGAGGCGTGCAATCACCACAGCCTGCCTCTGGGCATCGTCCGACCGTTGGTCGCCGCAATGCCGACGATGGAGCCGGAGCTCGGCGCTCATGCCCTCTACATCTTCGGCGTGAAGCACGATCCCCAGGCCCTTCCATTGATCGAGCCCCTTCCTCAGTCATCCCGACACGGACGTGCGAGAGGAAGCCGAACACGCGGCAGCCGAGACCACCGCAGGCTGACGGTGGGCGGTCTCGGGGGAGACGCGAGACAAGATGGGCGAGGCCACCAAGGAGGATCGTCGTCGAGGTCTCGTGGCTGTCGGTGACAGCCCATCAAGGACCGGTACGGACTGCACCGGTTGGGTGGCAAGCGCAGGATCGACCTGTCCGGCGCCGCGACCAGCACGCAGTTGTATGCGGCCTGACCAGCCTGCCGGCCTCCGACCAAGTGCTCCGTGATCCGGATCGAGCACACGCGACGAGTCCCATATGCTCGCGAGGCAGCTGGTATGAACAGTTCATTTTTTTGGGGGCGAAGCCGTATGGCTGACGAGATCAGGTACGAGTACAAGACCGTGCGGACCGTTCGCGGCACCGACAGGTTGGTGATCTCGAAGATGCAGAAGGACGGCTGGGAACTCGTGGAGGAGGCCCAGGGCACTCTTCGCTCCACCCTCGGCTTCCGTCGGCCGAAGAAACCGCAGCCGTGGCTACTGATCGGCGCGGCGGCGGCCGTCCCAGTGGTTCTGGCCGCCGTCATCGGCGTTGCCTCGGCAGTCAGCGGCGGAGGCGATAAGGAAGGCAAATCGAACAAGTCGACGGCCATGGCGAGCGAGAAGCATTCCCCTACCCCGACTCCGACCGCAGCCGAGTCGGCTGCCACTGAAACGATCACCCCCCAGAACAACCCGGAGTTCGCGGAGCTGCTGAAGGCGGACTACTGCGACGACGCGAACCTGAACTTCGCAACCAAGCACAAGGGCGAAACGCTCGCGTTCAACGGTTCGATCGTGAACATGGCACACCATGGTGACTACGACACCCGCTACGACATCCTCCTGGGCCCGGGCAACAAGGGACCGAACACGACGGTCGGCCCGGCCTTCAAGTACGAGGACGTCAACATTGCTGACCTGAAACTGACTGGCAAGAAGATCCCCGCCACGATCGGCGAAGGTGACCAGTTCCGCTTCGTCGCCCAAGTGCGCGAGTTCAACGCCGACTCGTGCCTCTTCTTCCTCGACCCCGTCTCGACGGAAGTCCGGTAGCCGGATCGGCAGCCGATTCATCAACCCCGGCCAGCAGCGCCCGTTGAACCACAGGTCGTGACCACTCCTCGCTCGTCGTGGTCCGGATGAGGCACCGGACGGCCCGACTTACGGTTACGCAAAAGGCTGTGAGCGCGACTTGGCATGAGTCATCAGGGTGCACGCATGGCCCTTTCCATGGGGGACGACGTCCCGAACCCGCAGGTTGCCCCTGATTCCATCGGCGTCAGCGAGGGATGCCTGCGGCATCCAGGTATTCGTGCATCACTTCCGCGGGGAGGCTCGGGTTGGCGAGGGCGCTGGGGGAGGTGTAGGCCCAGCCCCGCCTCTCCCTGCCGCTCACATGGCCAGCGGGTCGACCGGCGGCCAGGGGTAGCCCAGTTGCCCGGCATCATGCGAACCTCCCCAGACCTCGGCGGTGGCACGGGGATCGCCTGCGGTCAGCAGCGCTTCAAGGCGCGCGGCCTGCTCCGACGGGTCGTCCGCGGAGATCGGGAGGGTCATCCCGAACTGGAGCCAGGGCAGATCCACATCGGTCCGGTCACGGGGGTGCGTCAGGACGACGTCGATTCGATCGGGTTCCTTGCGGGAGGCCCAGACACCTTCCAACTCGCAGTCCCACCTGCCCAGCCAGTCCCCGCGTCCCCTCAGCCCGGCCTCAACAGCCGCGCCACCGCTCCTGCCGGCCACTCCCAACTGCGGTCCTCTCCGGCTCGCAGGACCTCGGCCTCGTACTGACCCGCGGTGAAGCGAAGCTCCGGCAGGTCGAGGTCCTGATTGGCCACGTCGCGCCAGCCCGCCCAGACAACATGACCCCCGTTACGCGTGACCGTCATGTACAGCGCGCCACAGCACACCTCGACGCCGCACCCGGACCAAGCGAGACGAACCTCGTGGGGCGTCGCCGTGGCATGCAACGGCCCATCCTGGCCCAGCAGATACCTGGGGCCTACTCCCAGGTACCAGGGGCCACTGACCACACCGGGGACCACCTCGGCGAGAAGATCCCGGCCATTGACGATCGGGCGGACCTCCACCACACCCTCGTCGGGCGGAGGGCATGCGATGTTCAGACCCAGCAGGTCCGGTCTCGTGGTCATCGGCCAAGGATCGCGGAGGTGGCTCGCAACTGTCATGTGAATTCGCGTGGCCTCCGCTCGGCCGGGGAATTGCGTGATCGTCCGCACAAAGCGCGCTGAAACCGACGAGCAACCCGCCGAAGCCTGCCCCGGGGCGTCATCGTCGGCCCAGCCCCAGCGCGAGACCCCCGCTCCCAAAAAGGGCTCTGTGAGGGCGGTTTGACATGGATCATCGAGCCGCGTTCACAGCCACTCCTCCATGCCTGGCGGGAGGCCATCCACGCGCTTGCGGGCCTGGTCGGCGGCCGCGCGGTCGCCCGATGAGCACGTCGGCCGCATCCGGGCGATTGCTAAGGTCGGGACATGACCAGTCGCGGCCGCGACCGCGTCGGGGACGTCCGCGGCGTCGTGGTTGCGCACATGCCCGACTATCAGATCGAGTCCGTCGTACCGCTGGGCGAAGGCCTGGACAACCTGGTGTACGAGGTCAACGGTGAGCTGGTCGTGCGCTTCAGCAAGGAGCCCGACCTGGCACGGCGGAGCGCCCTGGTGGGCCACGAGGCCCGCGTGCTCGCTGCCGTCGCCGACATCTCGCCGCTCCCCGTCCCCGAACCGGCGTTCACGGTCGCGGAGCAGGGATGCCTGGCCTACCGCAAGCTCCCCGGCGCGCCATTGCTGGACATGTCGCGGCACCGGCGATCGGCCCACGGCACGTCGATCGCCGCCACGCTCGGCGAGCTGCTCACCGCGCTGCACGCTGTTCCGATCGACCGGCTGGTCGATCTGGTGGACGTGGACCACCAGCCGCTGGCCGAGTGGCGACAGGAGGCCACGGAGATCTACGTGACGGTAGCCGGGCAGGTACCGGCGGCGCACCGCCGACCCATCGAGGCGTTCTTGGACGCCGCACCACCGCACGAGGGATGCACCCCGAGGTTCTCCCACAACGATCTGGGGATCGAACACGTTCTCGTCGACCCGGGCACGTGGAGAGTGACCGGCATCATCGACTGGAGCGATGCAGCCGTCGTCGACCCGGCCTACGACTTCGGGCTGCTCTACCGCGATCTCGGCCCCGCCGCCACCCGCGCCGCCATCAGCGGCTATCGAACCGACGCCGACGACCTCGCGGCTCTCGGCGAGCGTGCCGTGTTCTACGCCAGGTGCAGTGTCTTCGAGGACCTCGCACACGGCATCGAGACGGAACAAGGCAAATACGTCGACAAGAGCCTCGCCGCGATGGATTGGCTGTTTCCGCCGTAGCCGCCTTGTCCCGACCGGAACGCCGTGAGGAGCTTGGCGAGGGACGCAGCGGTCCGGCGGTACGAAGGGGTGACCGATTCGACCGAGGTCGCACGTCTCGTGAACGAGGGGTTCGTGCCGCTCATGCGCAAGGTCTCCGGATCGTGGCCTACTGATGGCCTACTGGTCGCCTGCAAGGCTGTGCCGGCCCGCGGCGCCGACGTACGTGGTCGTCCTTCGCAGTGTTGATCCCGTGGGCCTTCCTCCCCGAGCCGCCTGACTCACCAGGCGGGCAACGGGTGACGAGCCTCTGTCCCGAGGAAGCGCATCATGCCGATCACCTGAGGATGCCGGACCTCACGTGAGGTACAACTACCCGTGAATCGGGGCGCCTTGCGCGTGATCACGCCTGCCTGTCCGGCGAGGGCGAACCACCGGCCGCCCGGAGCCCGTTACAGACAGGTGCATCCGGCACGGTGGACAACAGTGGTACAGCGCCGGCCGACGGTAACGGTCCTCCGGCCGGAGCGGAGAGCGGTCCGGCCGGAGGTGACAGCGTCGCTCTTCGCCTGCGTCGACCTGGGACTTCGCCCAACCGTGGCCGGAGCCGCTAGGGTGCGCCGGAGCGAGGGTCGCGGGGCCGCGAGGCCGTGATCCGTCGGTCAACGCGTATGAGGCCGCTGTGAATTCCTGAGGCACTTGAACGCACCCGGGCCCCTCTACGTATGGCATGGGGGATTTCCATGCCGGGCCTGTTACGAGGCGTAGGAGTACACACGTGAGACGGAACACGCGCAGACGCCCCACAGGGGCACGGCGTGCGACATTTGCCGCAGCCGCGCTGATATTGGGCGGAGGAGGGCTGGTGGCGGTGAACGTATACGCGTCAGCCACCGAGAGCTGGGGCGGTGCGTCCGGGCAGCAGAACGAGACCAAGGCGGCGGGAGCCGCCACGATCGACTGCCCGGACGTGGGCAGCAAGCTCACAGAGGTGCCGGAGGCGGCGAAGGCGGAGGTCGACAAGCAACTCGCCCTCCTCGACCAGCAGATCTCCGAGGCGTACGCACGCCTCGCCTCGGCGGAGCAGGCCCAGAAGCAGGACCCGAGCTTCGTGCAGAACGCGGTCCTCGGCCCGCTGAAGGAGAAGCGGGGCGCGGTCATCGACCGCATCAAGATCGATTTCAAGAACGCGGGCGCCGAGGCCCCGAGCATGCTCGACGGTGTCGCCACCTGCACCGCGGTCCCCGCCACTCCGGCCCAGAACAACACCGGTGACCAGAACGGTGACGGCCAGCAGCAGGGCGACAACGGCGGCCAGCAGCAGAACGGCAACGGCCAGCAGAACAACGGCCAGCAGGGCGGCGGCACCGCGCCCGTGAGCGGGCCCGTCGCCGCGGACTTCGTGGACATCACGACGGTCCAGCCGAACGTGCAGCAGAAGCCGGGCAACAGCGGCGGCGCCTCGACGGGTACGTTCACGACCACGTGCGGGGTGAACGCCAACAAGAAGTTCAACACCGACAACGTGATCGTCGCCCCCGGTGTCGCCAACGGCGCCCACCACCTGCACGACTACGTCGGCAACCAGTCGAACGACGCGTTCGCCAGCAACGACGACCTCGCGGGGGGCGACACCACCTGCAAGAACCAGGGTGACAAGTCCACCTACTACTGGCCGGTGCTCCGTGTGCAGGACGGCACGCAGGAGTTCGACGCCGACCGCAACGGCGGCGGTCTGGAAGGCAACATCGGCAAGGTCCTCCAGGCCAAGCAGGCGCAGATCGAGTTCGTGGGCTCTCCGCAGAGCAAGGTCGTCGAGATGCCGACCTTCCTGCGCATCATCACCGGCGACGCGAAGGCGTTCGTCAACGGCCCCGCGAACGCCAACGCGCACTGGAGCTGCACCGGGTTCGAGGACAAGGTGCAGTTGACGGACAAGTACCCGATCTGCCCCCAAGGCAGCAGCGTGATACGGAAGTTCGCCTTCCAGAGCTGCTGGGACGGGCAGAACATCGACAGCGCCAACCACCGCACGCACGTGGCCTTCGCCGACGCGAACGGCAACTGCGCGGGCGGATTCAAGGCGATTCCGCAGCTGACGATGCGGCTGGTCTACGACGTTCCGCAGCCGACCATCGACAACGGCCAGGTGAAGAACCCGTACGCCGTGGACGGGTTCCCCGAGCAGCTGCACAAGGCCATCACCGACCACGACGACTTCATCAACGTCTTCGACGCGTCCCTGATGCGCGACATGGTGGACTGCATCAACACCGGCAAGCAGTGCGTCGACGGTGCCGGTAACGGTGGCGGCGACAACGGCAACGGTGGCGCCGGTGGCAACGGTGGTGACAACGGCAACGCCAACGGTGGTGCCGGTGGCAACGGCGGTAACGGCGGCGGTGACAACGGCAACGCCAACGGTGGCGCCGGCGGCAACGGTGGTGACAACGGCAACGCCAACGGCGGCAACGCAGGCAACGGCGGCAACGCCGGCGGTGGTTCCGACGAGCCGACGAAGGAAGCCCCGACCCCGAGTGCCGACCCCACCTCCGGCGGAGACGCCGGGGCCGACCCCGGTACCCCCGCGGCGACGCAGCGGCCGAAGCCCCCGGCCACCACGCGCGGTGCCGAACCGGAGGGCAGCGACCAGGGCGGCGTCGTACCCAAGGCGGACACGACGACCCCGGCCGCCGGGAACGACGCGCCCGCTGGGACCCAGGACGGCGCGGCCGACACCGGTCAGACGCCGGCCACGAGCGGGGACGCCCCGTCCGCGCAGGTGTCGTCGCAGGCCCAGGCACAGACCGAACCGCAGACGGTCGCGAGCGGCGACCTGGCCGAGACCGGCACGAACCTGTGGCCGGCCGCGGGCGGCGGCGTGCTCGTGATCGCGGGTCTGGTGCTCCTGCGCCGGATCAGGCGCGGCACCGTGTGACATCGCCCCCAGGGTGACCGATGAGACGACGCCCGTACCCGCGAACCAGCGGGTACGGGCGTCGTCCCCTTCCTGGGCGTACATCTCGCCGCCCGGCGCCACCCAGGCCCGCCCCAGCACCCGCCGCACCGACGGAAGCGGCCCCGACGAAAGCGGCCCCGACCCCGTCGGTCCGGCCGTGGTCGACGGGTCCGACGGCGTCGGGCGCCTGATCCGCCTGGCCTCGGTCCGGCCCGCGCGTACCGCCGGCCGGACCGGACCGACGGATCTGGCGGAACGGGCGGAACGGGCGGAACGGGCGTCAGCCCACCCGGTGGCCGTTCTCGAGCTCCGCCGTTCCCGAGCCCTCGGACAGGACGTCGAGCGCGACCAGCACCCGGCGGCCGAGTGAGCCCGGCAGATGATGGGCGAGTTCCTCGCGCGGCACCAGCCGCCACGACAGCAACTCCTCCTCCTGCAGCCGGATCGCCTTGAGCTGTCGCTCGTCGAGGACTCCACCGTCGTACAGATAGGCGACCAGCGGGGGGCGCCCGGCCCCGTGCACCCAGTCGACCGCGAGCAGCCGGCCCGGGTCGATGTCGAGGCCGATCTCCTCGGCGGTCTCGCGGCGGGCACCCTGCCGTGGGGTCTCCCCGTCGTCCGACTCGACGGTGCCGCCCGGAAGGGCCCAGCCTTCACGGTAGTTGGGCTCGACGAGCAGGATCCGCCCGTCGGCGCCGCGGAAGAGCACGGCGGCACCGGCGAGGACACGGGGCAGCCCCGCGATGTACGTGGCGAAGTCCGGGGTGGTCATCCACGAAGCGTAACGAGCCCGCGCGCCGGCCCGGGACCGCCGCCGGCTCGGCTCCGTTCAGCCCGAGGCCGAGGCCGAGGTTCCGGCCTCCGCGAGCGTGACCGTGCGTGCCGCCAGTTCACTGATCCGTACGCCGTCGAAGCCGAAGACCGCGCTGCGTACCGTGTCCTCCAAGGGGTCCTTCCACTGCGCGGGAACTGCCTCGGCCCCGCACAGGACCCCGGCGACCGAGCCCGCCGTCGCCCCGTTCGAGTCGGTGTCCAGGCCGCCGCGGACGGTGAGCGTGATGGTGCGGGTGAAGTCGCCGTCGCCGTACAGGAGCCCGGCCGTGAGGACGGCGGCGTTCGGGATCGCATGGATCCAGCCGAGCCCGGAGGTCTCCTCGGACACCGTGCTCAGCGTGTCCTCCCAGGTCATCCGGGTCTCGTGGAGCGTGAGCACCCGGCGCACGGTGCGGGCGAGGCGGCTGCCGGCGGGGATGACGGTCAGCGCCGTGTCGAGCGCGTGGCGCACCGTGGGCGCGGTGAAAGCGGCGGAGACCAGCGCCGCCGCCCACATGGCGCCGTACACGCCGTTGCCGGTGTGGGACAGCACGGCGTCCCTGCGCGCCAGGGAGGCCGCGCGGCGCGGCAGCCCCGGACAGGTCCACCCGTAGATGTCGGCGCGGATCAGGGCGCCGATCCACTCCTGGTACGGGTTGTCGTAGGTGGCGGTGAGGGGCGGCTTGAGGCCGGCCGCGAGGTTGCGGTACGCCGCTCGCTCCGCGGTGAAGGTCTGCAGATAGGGCAGGCGCAGCAGCCACAGGTCGCCGACCTGCTCGGTGCTGAAGCCGAAGCCGTGTGTCTCCAGCAGGTCGAGGCCGAGGATCGCGTAGTCGACGTCGTCGTCCCGGCAACTGCCGTGGATACGGCCGCGTACGCACTGCCGCCACTCGGGCCGCAGCGCGAACTCGTCGCGGTCGCCCTCGCCGTCGTCGCTGTCGGCGGGCCCGGGAAGGTAGTCGGTGAGCGGCAGGGCGGCGGCCCGTCGCAGATAGCGGTCGATGCGGTCCCGCGTCCAGTGGTCGCCCTGCTCGACCGGCTTGCCGAGCATGTTGCCCGCGATCCGGCCCAGCCAGCCCCCGAGGACGCGGTCCGCGAGCTCAGTGCCCACAGGGGTCATGGTTCCGGTCTACCCGATTCCGGCCGCCGCCGTGCGGTGTTCCGCGGGCCGGTCGCAGTATGACGGCAGGGTCGTCCTCCGGTTAAGGTCGCAGCGGCGCGACTGCCTCGACGTGTGCGAGGCCGGAAAGCAAGGGGATTGCAAGGTGGCGGACTCTGCCGAGAAGACGACACGCGCGGGCGACCGGCGTGATCCGCGGGTGCTGATCGCCGCGGACAAGTTCAAGGGCTCGCTGACCGCCGTCGAGGTCGCGGAGCGGGTGACGGCCGGGCTGCGCCGGGTGGCGCCGGCCGCCGTGGTCGAGTCGCTGCCGGTGGCCGACGGCGGCGACGGCACCGTCGACGCGGCGGTCGCGGCCGGTTTCGAGCGCCGGGAGGTACGGGTCGCCGGGCCCCTGGGGGACGAGGTCACGGCCGCCTTCGCGCTGCGGGGCGACACCGCCGTCGTGGAGATGGCGGAGGCCAGCGGGCTGCAGCGGCTGCCCGCCGGGACCTTCGCGCCGCTCACCGCGTCGACGTACGGCTCCGGGGAACTGCTGCGCGCCGCCCTGGACGCGGGAGCGCGCACGATCGTGTTCGGTGTCGGCGGCAGCGCCACGACGGACGGTGGCGCGGGCATGCTGTCCGCGCTGGGAGCGCGCTTCCTCGACGCCGAAGGCGAACGGGTGCCGCCCGGCGGTGCGGCGCTCGGCGACGTGGTGACCGCGGACCTGTCCGGCCTGGACGCCCGGCTCTCCACGGTCGATCTCGTCCTCGCCAGCGACGTGGACAACCCTCTGACGGGTCCCAAGGGCGCCCCGGCCGTGTACGGCCCCCAGAAGGGCGCGAGCCCCGACGACGTGGTGGTCCTGGACACCGCGCTCACCCACTTCACCGCCGTCCTGGAGAAGGCGATCGGTTCGCGGGCCGCGGAGTACGCGGCCGCGCCCGGTGCCGGAGCGGCGGGCGGCATCGGGTACGGAGCGCTCGTCGTGGGCGCGCGTTTCCGTCCCGGCATCGAGGTCATGCTCGACGTCCTCGGCTTCGCCCCGGCTCTCGAGCGGGCCGACCTCGTCATCACCGGTGAGGGCTCGCTCGACGAGCAGACCCTGCACGGGAAGGCCCCGGCGGGCGTCGCGGCGGCCGCGCGTGCGGCGGGCAAGGAGGTCGTCGCGGTCTGCGGACGGCTCGCCCTGCCTCCGGAGGCGCTCGGGCGGGCCGGCATCCGGCGGGCGTACCCGCTCACCGACGTCGAGCCCGACATCGCGAAGTGCATCGCGGACGCGGGTCCGATCCTGGAGCGTGTCGCGGAGAACATCGGACGCGACTTCCTCCTCTGAGCCGTCAGGAGTCCGCTGAGCCGCCAGGAGTCCTCTGCGCCGTCGGGAGTCAGCCAGGGAGGCGGGGAGTCTTCCCGGCTGACGCCCGCCCCCGTGTCCGCGGGAGCCGCACCCGCCGCCCTGCCCCACCCCCCACACCCGCGCAGCCGACACCCGGCGGCCCAGGTGACTCGGCCGCCCGTTCGACCTCGGCCGCCCCTGCCGCACCCGCCCCCCTGCCGGAGGCCCCCTCACCCCGCCGGGGTCCCGCCCGCCGACAACCGGTACGCGTCCAGGGCCAGGGTCATCTCGATCAGGTCGCGGGGCCGGGCCAAGGAGCGTGACGTGAGTTGTTCCAGGCGTCGCAGCCGGTTGAAGACCGTGTTGCGGTGGCAGTACAGACGCCCCGCGGCCCGCCCGGCGGAGCCCTCGCACAGCAGCCACACGTCGAGGGTCTCCAGCAGCACCGCCCGGTCGGCGGGCTCCAGCTCCAGCAGCGCCCCGAACACGTCCGCCACCAGCCGCCCGGCCAGCTCCGGCTGACTCACCACCAGCGCGGTCGGCATCCGCTGGTCGAGCCGTACGACCTCCGTCGAGTCCGGCGTACAGGTGCGCAACGCCAGCTCGGCCAGCCTCCGCGCGCGCCCGAGTTCTCCGAGGCCCGCCACCACCGGACTGATGCCGCCCGGCCCCGAGCACCGGCCGTGGAGCAGCCGAACCACGCGGTCCAGGTCCCGGTCGGCGCCGAGCGCCACCACGCCGATCTCGCAGTCCGCCCGCATCCGCCAGATGAAGCGCAGCCCCCCGCTCTGCACCGGCCGGGGGACCGCCTCCCGTAAGTCCCGGCGCTCCGGGCGCAGGACCACCACGGCGTACGGTCCCTGTTCGGGCAGGTCGAGCCCCGCCGCGGCCCGCGCCGCGAGGCCGGGTGCCTCCTGCCCCTCCAGCAGGGCGTCGAGCAGCGCCTGCAACTGTTCGTCCGTGCGCCGCCGCAGCTCCCGCTCGGTGGTCCGGTATGCCTCGGACGCGGCGACCGTCTGGGCGTCCACGGCCGACCACACCATCGTCGCCGAACGCATCAGCACCGCCAGCCGCTCCGGCTCCCGGCCCACCGGGCCCTCCGGGCCTTCCAGGAGCGCGTCCCACACGAGATAGCCCGCGGCGCGGTAGGCGTGCACGAGCAGTTCCAGCGGCAGCCCCTGCTGGGCCCGTCGGCGGCCCGCCTGCTCGGCGTGCTCCAGATCACGGCGCGGCGAGGCCCGTGGCGCCGAGATCGTCTCGATGCCGATGCGCATGGCCGTCTCCGCCTCCCGCCACTGCTGGTCCTGCGGCAGCACCTGCGCGTAGACGGGCGAGTACTCGGCGAGCTGTCGCAGGTGCTGGTCGACGAGCTCGGGCAGTCGTTCCAGCAGAGCCCCGCAGGACTCCGCGAGCAGTTTCCAGTCATGACCGGTCCGCGGTCTGCGCCCTCCCATGGGCGGAGGATGCCATCCCCGCACCGCCCCGCACAGGCCCCTGACACGCAGTGTTGTGCGCGCGCACAACGGTCGGCCACGACCTCTGGGCACCCGCCGCGATTCGCCCGCCTCCCGTGGACGGACACTCCCCGCCGGTGCTGAGGTGAGCGCCACACCGAGCGAGGACAACCGAGCGAGGGCAAAGGACCGGGCAAGGACAACCGGGCAAGGACAAAGGACCCAGCAAGGACAAGGGAGGTGTCATGGGCGGTTCCGCTCTGCTCGTACGGAACCTGTCGGTCGGATACGGACCCGTGCGCGCGCTGCGCCAGGTGTCGCTGGACGTGCCGGAAGGTGCCGTGGTCACGGTCCTGGGCGGCAACGGCGCGGGCAAGTCGACGCTGCTGCGTGCTGTGTGCCGGACCCTCTCCTTCCACGCGGGGGCGGTGACCGGAGGGTCCGTCAGCCTGGGCGGCCGCCCACTCGACCGGCTGCCGCCGGACCGGGTGGTCGCCGCCGGAGTGTCCCAAGTGCCGGAGGGCAGGCGGGTGTTCGCCCGGATGACGGTCGCCGACAACCTGCGGGCCGGAGCGCTCGGCGCCACCGGTGGCCGGGCCGACCGGGCCCGGGCGCTGCGCCGCGTGCACGACCTGTTCCCCGTGCTGGCCGAGCGCGCCCAGCAGCGCGCAGGACTGCTGTCCGGCGGCGAGCAGCAGATGCTCGCGGTCGGACGGGCGCTGATGGGCGCCCCGAAGGTGCTCCTCCTCGACGAGCCCTCGCTCGGACTCGCCCCGCTGATGGCCGCCCGGATCGCCGACACCGTACGGGAGATCAACGCGCAGGGCACCTCCGTCCTCCTCGTCGAGCAGAACGCCGCTCTCGCCCTCCGGCTCGCCACCCACGCCTATGTCCTGGAGGTCGGCGAGGTCACCCTCTCGGGCCCCGCCGCCGAGCTGGCCGCCTCCGACGAGGTGCGCCGCCGCTATCTGGGCGTGGTGGACGAGGACGCCGCCGCCGACGCGTCACGCGCGCGCGGCGCGCTGCCGGCCCTGCCGCGCTGGAAGGGGTGAGCGCCTTCGTGGAGAGACCCGAGACCGTGCCAACCGCCGTCGAAGCGCCCGGACTTGCCGGGGACTCCGCCGTCCCCCCGCTCCACATAAGCGAGTTGACGGTCCGGTTCGCCGGGCTGACGGCCCTGGACGCGGTGAGCCTCACCGTGCGCCCCGGCACCGTGCACGCTCTCATCGGGCCCAACGGCGCCGGGAAGTCGACCTGTTTCAACGTCCTGTCCGGTGTCTACCGGCCGGCTTCCGGAAGCGTCCGCTTCGGCGAGCACGAACTGACCGGTCTGCCTCCGCACCGCATCGCGGCCCTCGGCGTCGCGCGGATCTTCCAGAACCTCGCCCTGCCGCCCCGCGTCACGGTCGAGGACAGCCTGCTGCTCGGCCGGCACCGGCTGACCCGTACCGGATTCCTCGGCGCGGGGCTGCGGCTGCCCTCCGCCGCCCGCGAGGAGCGCCGGCACCGTGAACGCGTCCGTGAGATCGCCGCGTTCGTCGGTCTGGAGCGGCAGCTCGGGCGGCCGGCCGGCTCGCTCCCGTACGGGCAGCAGAAGCTCGCCGAACTCGCCCGCGCCCTGTGCATGGAGCCACGGCTCCTGCTGCTGGACGAACCCGTCGCGGGCATGACCGCCGACGAGCGGCGCCGTACCGCCGAGGTCGTCGCGGGCGTCCGCGACAGCCTCGGCATCTCGATCGTGCTGGTGGAACACGACATGGGGGTGGTGATGCGGCTCGCGGACGCGGTGACCGTACTCGACTTCGGACGCCGGATCGCCGACGGCGCCCCCGCCGACGTACAGAACGACCCCGCGGTCGTCCGCGCCTATCTGGGCGAACGCCTCGACGCAGAGGAGACCGACCGATGAGCACGTTCGCCGAGCTCCTCCTCAACGGAGTCTCGCTGGGCTCCGTCTACGCCCTGATCGCCCTCGGCTTCGTCGTGATCTTCCGGGCCACCGAGGTCGTCAACTTCGCCCACGCCTCGCTGCTCCTCGCGGGCGGCTACATCACCGCGTCCCTGCACGACGACATCGGCTTCTGGCCCGCGCTGCTCGTCGGCATCGCCGGCGCCGCCCTGGTCGGTGCCGCCGTGGAGTTCCTGGTGATGCGCCGCTATCGCGGCTCCGACCACAGTGTCCTCGCCATCGTCACCATCGGCGTCGACATCCTGCTCACCACCGAACTGACCCGCCGTATCGGCACGAACGTCCTGAGCCCCGGCGATCCGTGGGGAGACGCCGTACTCACCATCGGGCCGGTCTCCCTCGCGCACACCCGGATCGCCGCGTTCGCCGCCGCGGCCCTGCTCATCACGGTCTTCCTGCTGGCCTTCCGCTACACGTCCTGGGGTGTGGCGATGCGCGCGGCGGCCGAGAGCCCCGAGACCGCGGCCCTGATGGGTGTGCGGCTGCGCCGGGTGTCGCTCGGGGCGTGGGCGGTCGCCGGGGGCCTGGCCGCCGTCGCGGCGCTGTTCCTCACCGTCTTCCCGACGCCCGGTCTCGAACGCGCCACCTCCCTCGCCGCGCTCAAGGCGTTCCCCGCGGCGATCCTCGGCGGCCTCGACTCGACGACGGGCGCGCTCGTGGGCGGGCTCCTCGTCGGCATCACCGAGTCCCTCGCCACCGGCTACCAGAGCGATCTCAGCTTCCTCGGGCGCGGTCTCGGAGATCTCGCGCCCTACGTGGTGATGGTCGCGATCCTGCTCATCCGGCCCGCCGGGCTGTTCGGCACGAAGGAGCTCGCCCGTGTCTGAGGTCCTCGCCCGCGAAGAGACGGCCGGTGAGCCGCGGCCCGCGCGCAGGCGCGCCCTCCGGGTGCCGCACGGTCACCTGTACGTCCGGGCCGGATGCGCCGTCCTCCTTCTCGCCCTGCCCTTCTACCTCGAACGTTTCTGGCTCCAGGCGGGCCTGTTCGCGATGGCCGCGGCGATCGGCGCGATCGGCATCAACCTGCTGACCGGCGCGACCGGACAGCTCTCCATGGGCCACGCCTTCTTCCTCGCGGTCGGCGCGTACGGCTACTGCGTGTTCGCCGCCGACGGGAGCGACGGCCTCACCGGTCTGGGACTGCCGACCTGGCTCGCCGCCGTGCTGGCCGTCGGCGTCTCGGGAGTCGCGGGAGGCCTCTTCAGCCCCATCGCCGGCCGGCTGCGCGGGGCCTACCTCGGCATCGCCACCCTCGCCCTGATCTTCATCGGCCAGCACGTGCTGTTCAACGCGCGCGATCTCACCGGGGGCTTCAACGGCCGCGACGTACCGCCGCTGAGCCTGTTCGGCCTCACCTTCGACGACCGCGAGACGGTGATCGCCGACGTTCCCTTCGGCTCCGCCGAGAAGCTCTGGTACGTGGGACTCGTTCTGGTCCTGGCGGGCGCGCTCTTCGCCCGCGGGGTGCTGCGCGGCCGTCCGGGCCGGGCCCTGAACGCGATCCGCGACCACCGGATCGCGGCCGGGGTGATCGGAGTCCCGGTCGCCCGGTTCCGCGCCGGGGTCTTCGTCCTGTCCTCGATGTACGCCGGTCTGGCCGGGGTGCTGCTCGCGCTGATCTTCCAGCGCACGGTGCCCGACTACTTCGGGATCACGCTCTCGCTCGACTATCTCGCCATGATCGTCATCGGCGGCCTCGGTTCGGTCGCCGGGGCGGTGGTCGGGGCGGCCTTCGTCTCCCTGCTGCCCCAGTTGCTGACCCACTACAGCGACGCCCTGCCCCTGGTCTCCGACCCGGGAACCGGCGGCATCGCACCGGGCGAGGCGGCCCGGTACCTGTACGGCGCCGCCGTCGTGGCGGCGGTGCTCTTCCTGCCCGGCGGCCTGGCCAGTGTGGCCGCCCGGCGTCGCGGCAGGCCCAACCCAGGGGAGGAAGGATGACCATGCGCATGGTACGGAGGCCGGGAGCACCCGCGGCGAAGGCGGTCGCGGGCGCGCTCGCGGTGCTGCTCGTGCTGGCCGGGTGCAGTTCCAAGGCCAAGGACGGCAAGGAGAGCGACAAGGAGGCGGCGGGTGGCGTCAAGACCGGCGCGGGTGTCTCCGGAAAGACCATCGCGCTCGGGGTGCTCACCGACATGACGGGGGTCTACGCGACCCTCGGCAAGAGCGTCACGCAGGCCCAGCAGCTCTACGTGAAGCAGACCAACGCCGACGGCGGTGTGTGCGGCTACCACCTGGCGCTCACCGTCCGCGACCACGGTTACGACCCGCAGAAGGCGGTCGCCGGGTACACCGAGCTGGAGCCGAAGGTACTCGGGTTCACGCAGTTCATCGGCTCGCCGTTCGTGGCCGCCGTCAAGCAGCGCGTGGACGGCCGGGACAAGGGTCTGGTGCTGCCCCAGGCCTGGTCGGCCCACCTGCTCGGCAGCCCGTACATCCGGGTCATCGGCTCCACGTACGACATCGAGACGATCAACGCCCTCGACTTCCTGATGAAGGAGAAGGGCCTGAAGAAGGGCGACAAGGTCGGCCATGTGTACTTCGAGGGCGACTACGGCGAGAACGCCCTGGCCGGTTCGAAGTACATGGCGAAGCAGTCCGGGCTCACCATAGTCGAGCAGAAGATCAAGCCGACCGACAACGACATGACCGCCCAGGTCGCCGCCCTGAAGCAGGCCGGCGTCAAGGCGATCGTGATCAGCGCGGGCCCGCGCCAGGCGGCCTCGCTCGTCGGGGTCGCGGCGGCGGGCAGGTTCGACGTGCCGATCATCGGCAACAACTCGGCCTTCGCGCCGCAGCTGCTCGCCACCCAGGCGGGTCCCGCCCTGATGAAGAACTACTACGTCGCCTCGCCCTCGCTGCCCATCGGCGCGGACACCCCGCAGGCCAGGAAGCTCGTCGAGGACTACAAGGCCGCCTACCCGAAGGACTCGCTGGACAACGGTGTGGTGGCCGGCTGGACCGCCGCTCTCGCCTTCGGTGAGGCCCTCAAGAAGGCCTGCGCCGGCAAGGACCTCACCAGGGAGGGCGTCGACAAGGCGCTGCTGACGATCAACGACTTCGACCCGGGCTTCGGGATCACCCAGGACTTCACCGACCCCAAGGCCCCCTCCTCGAAGGAGAGCGTCATCCTGCAGCCCGACAAGAACGCCGTGGGCGGGATGAAGGTCGTCCGGCAGGCCGCCGCCTCGGCCGTGGCCGAGGGCTACACACCGGGCGACTGACCCTGTCCGTTCACGCCGAAGGGCCCCGAACCGACCGGTTCGGGGCCCTTCGCCGTGGTACGGGGTGCTACGGCAGCTGTGCCGCCCGCGCCTCACGCCGGTTGTCGCGGAAGTTGTTCACCCTCCGGGCCGTGGCGAAGAGGGGAATCACCGCACCGAGGACCAGCTGGAGCGCACATCCGGTCTGGAGGAGCAGCTGCCCGCCGGGAGCGTCGAAGGCCCAGGCCGCCAGCATGCCCATGCTCAGGACGATCCAGGAGAGCATCGCCACCGCGAGGCGTCCCCGCGGCTTCGGATACTCGACCCGGCTCACCATGAGCCACGCGGTCCCGATGATCGCCATGAGCGTGGCGACGAAGGGAAGCTCCAGCAGCACGATCGAGACCACCGTCAGCGCGCCGAACGGCGACGGCATGCCCTGGAACGTGCCGTCCTTGACCGTCACGCAGGAGAAGCGCGCCAGTCGCAGCACGACCGCCAGCAGCACCACGATCGCGCCGACCGCGGCCACTCTCTGGTGCGCGTCGTCCGCGACCATGCCGTAGACCAGCACGAAGTAGGCCGGAGCGAGGCCGAAGCTGATCAGGTCCGACAGGTTGTCGAGTTCCGCGCCCATGGGGGAGGAGCGCAGTTTTCTCGCCACCAGGCCGTCGAACAGGTCGAAGACCGCGGCGCAGAGCATCAGGATGACGGCCGTGGCGGCGCTGTGCCGCGCCATGCCCGACTCCTGGCTGCCCGTGAGGTGCGGGATCAGGATGCCGGTGGTGGTGAAGTACACCGCCATGAAGCCGCACGTCGCGTTGCCGAGGGTGAGGGTGTCCGCTATCGAGAGGCGAAGAGAGAGGGGCATCTCCTCGTCGTCGTCCACCTCGTCGGCCTCCGGCACCCAGCCTGCCTGTGTCTCAGGATCAATCACGGTCAATTCGAGTCACCCCAGCCACGGTCTTCTGACCGACTTCCACATCGACCTCGACACCCTCGGGGAGGTAGATGTCGACGCGCGAGCCGAAACGGATCAGGCCGATCCGGTCGCCCTGCTCGACCTTCGTGCCCCGGGGAACATAAGGAACGATACGACGGGCGACCGCGCCGGCGATCTGGATCATCTCGATGTCGCCGAGCTCGGTGTCGAAGTGCCAGACGACGCGCTCGTTGTTCTCGCTCTCCTTGTTGAACGCCGGAACGAACCCACCGGGGATGTGCTCGACCGAGGTCACCGTGCCGGAGAGCGGCGCACGGTTGACATGGACGTTGAGCGGACTCATGAAGATCGCGACGCGGGTACGCCCGTCCTTCCACGGCATGATGCTCTGCACCACACCGTCGGCGGGCGAGATGACGCGGCCCTGGGCGATCTCTCGCTCCGGGTCGCGGAAGAACCACAGCATGCCCGCCGCGAGCGCGGTGGCGGGTACGGCCACGGCCTTCGCGGCGCCGGAGCGGCGCGAGCGGGCCAGGCTGAGTGCTGCGGTGGCAACGGTCGGGAGAAGCCACGGCGATGCTCCGCGCGCAAGGCGTACGCCGACCAGGCTGTCGCGAGGTGCAGAGGTTTGGCTGTGGGGCATGGATGACCTTCGTAGCGGATGATGCCGCGCTGGAACGGGGGACGGCGGCTTTCCCGGGATCGTACCGGTCGGGGGCCACAACTGGGCAAGCCAGGAAGCCGAGTCGACGGCCGAAGAGTGTTGACGGGGTGTGATCTTCTTCTCGAAGAAAACACCCCGAACCAGGACATCCAACCCCGGCTAGCTCTGGAGTCGATACTCTTCGAGCAGTCGGCGCCCGATGATCATTTTCTGGATCTCGGCGGTACCTTCGCCGATCAGCAGCATCGGTGCCTCACGGTAGAGACGCTCGATCTCGTACTCCTTGGAGAAGCCGTAGCCACCGTGGATCCGGAAGGCGTCCTCGACGACTTCTTTGCAGTATTCGGACGCGAGGTACTTCGCCATCCCCGCTTCGAGGTCGTTTCGTTCCCCGGAGTCCTTTTTGCGTGCCGCGTTCACCATCATCGCATGGGCGGCCTCGACCTTGGTGGCCATCTCGGCCAGCTTGAACTGGATGGCCTGATGCTGCGCGATCGGCTTGCCGAAAGTGTGACGCTGCTGGGCATACGAGACACCCAGCTCGAAGGCACGCTGAGCGACACCGCAGCCACGGGCCGCCACGTTCACGCGGCCGACCTCCACTCCGTCCATCATTTGGTAAAACCCTCGGCCGGTGGCGCCGCCGAGGACCCGATTGGCCGGAACGCGCAATCCGTCCATGATGAGCTCAGTGGTGTCGACACCCTTGTAACCCATCTTGTCGATCTTCCCGGGGATCGTGAGACCGGGGCGGACCTCGCCGAAGCCGGGCTCCTTCTCGACCAGGAAGGTCGTCATCGACTTGTGCGGCGCCGTGCCCTCGGGATGGCCCTCGTCGCTGCGCACCAGCACGGCCACCAGAGTCGACGAGCCGCCGTTCGTCAGCCACATCTTCTGACCGTTCAGAACGTACTCGTCGCCGTCCCGGACCGCCTTGGACGAGATCGCCGACACGTCCGAGCCGAGCGCCGGCTCCGACATCGAGAACGCGCCACGCACCTCGCCCAGCGCCATCCGGGGCAGGAAGTGGTCCTTCTGCTCCTGGGTGCCGTGCTGCTTGATCATGTACGCCACGATGAAGTGCGTGTTGATGATGCCGGACACCGACATCCAGCCGCGGGCGATCTCCTCCACGCAGAGCGCGTACGTGAGGAGCGACTCGCCGAGACCCCCGTACTCCTCGGGGATCATCAGGCCGAACAGGCCCAGTTCCTTCAGGCCGTCGACGATCTGCTGCGGGTACTCGTCGCGGTGCTCCAGCTCGGTGGCTACCGGGATGATCTCCTTGTCCACGAAATCGCGGACCGTGGAGAGGATCTCCTGCTGGACGTCGGTCAGACCGGCGGTCTGGGCGAGTCGCGCCATGGCTACTTCTCCGTCTTCTTCTCCGCGGGTGCGGTCGGCTCCGGGCGGCCGGGCTGCTCGCCGCCGCGCTCCTTGATGTACGTCTCGGTGGGGACCATCACCTTGCGGCGGAACACGCAGACCAGCGTGCCGTCCTGCTTGTAGCCCCTGGTCTCGACGTGCACGATCCCGCGGTCGTTCTTGCTCCGGGAGGGCGTCTTGTCGAGGACGGTCGTCTCGCCGTAGAGGGTGTCGCCGTGGAAGGTCGGCGCCACGTGCTTGAGCGACTCGATCTCCAGGTTCGCGATCGCCTTCCCGGACACGTCGGGGACCGACATGCCGAGCAGCAGCGAGTAGACGTAGTTGCCCACGACGACGTTCCGGCCGAAGTCCGTCGTCCGCTCCGCGTAGTTCGTGTCCAGGTGGAGGGGGTGGTGGTTCATGGTCAGAAGGCAGAAGAGGTGGTCGTCGTACTCGGTGACCGTCTTGCCGGGCCAGTGCTTGTAGACCGCGCCGACCTCGAACTCTTCGTACGTACGTCCGAACTGCATGGTGCTCAGGCCTCCGGAGCTTCGAACTTGCTGGTGCGCCGCATGCCGGCCGCCCGGCCCTTGCCGGAGATCACCAGAGCCATCTTGCGGCTGGCCTCGTCGATCATCTCGTCACCGAGCATCGCGGAGCCCTTCTTGCCGCCCGCCTCGGACGTGTAGTACTCGTATGCGTCGAGAATCAGCTCGGCGTGGTCGAAGTCCTCCTGCGAGGGCGAGAAGATCTCGTTGGCCGCGGCGACCTGGTCCGGGTGCAGCACCCACTTGCCGTCGAAACCGAGGGCGGCGGCGCGCCCGGCGACCTCGCGGTAGCCCTCCTGGTTGCGGATCTGCAGGTAGGGGCCGTCGATCGCCTGGAGGTCGTGGGTGCGCGCGGCCATCAGGATGCGCATCAGGATGTAGTGGTACGCGTCCGCCGGGTACCCCGGGGGCTGCTCACCGACGACGAGCGACTTCATGTTGATCGACGCCATGAAGTCGGCCGGGCCGAAGATGATGGTCTCCACGCGCGGCGAGGCGGCGGCGATCTCGTCGACGTTCACCAGGCCCTTCGCGTTCTCGATCTGCGCCTCGATGCCGATCTTGCCGACCTCGAAGCCCATCGTCTTCTCGATCTGGGTCAGCAGCAGGTCGAGGGCCACCACCTGCTGGGCGTCCTGGACCTTCGGCAGCATGATGCAGTCCAGGTTCTGGCCCGCGCCCTCGACGACCGTGACGACATCGCGGTACGTCCACTGCGTCGTCCAGTCGTTCACCCGTACGACCCGCGTCTTGCCGGTCCAGTCGCCCTCGTTGAGGAACTTCACGATGGTGTGCCGCGCGTCGGGCTTGGCCAGCGGGGCGCAGGCGTCCTCCAGGTCCAGGAAGACCTGGTCCGCGGGGAGGCCCTGGGCCTTCTCCAGGAAGCGCGGGTTCGAGCCGGGCACCGCCAGGCAGGATCGCCGCGGGCGAAGGCGGTTGACGGGCGTGGTCATGCGGGGACCTCCAGGGGGTCGAGCTTGTTCGCTTTCCGGATCTCGTCGACGATACGGCCGATGATTCCCGTGATGTCGAAGTCCTTCGGGGTGAACACCGCGGCCACTCCGGCGGCGCGCAGCTGTTCGGCGTCCGCGTTCGGGATGATCCCGCCCGCGATCACCGGGATGTCGGCGGCGCCGGCCTCGCGCAGCCGTTCCAGCACGTCCGGCACCAGTTGGGCGTGCGACCCGGACAGGATGGACAGACCGACGGCGTGCACGTCCTCGGCGATCGAGGCGTCCACGATCTGCTCGGGCGTCAGCCGGATGCCCTGGTAGACCACCTCGAACCCGGCGTCGCGGGCCCGCACGGCGATCTGCTCGGCGCCGTTGGAGTGCCCGTCCAGACCCGGCTTGCCCACCAGGAACCGGAGCTTGCCCACACCGAGGTCGCGGGCGGTCTCCTCGACCCGGTGGCGCACCAGCGCCATGGCGGTGCCCTCCTCGGCGGTGACCGCGACGGGCGCCGAGGAGACGCCGGTCGGCGCGCGGAACTCGCCGAAGACCTCGCGCAGGGCTTCCGACCACTCGCCGGTCGTGACCCCGGCGCGGGCGCACTCCAGGGTGGCCTCCATGAGGTTGTCGGTGCCCTTGGCCGCCTCCTTCAGCCGCTCCAGCGCCTTGCAGGGGCGCGGGTGGTTGAACGGCGGCTGGTAGCGGGTGTCGCGCCACTGCTGGAGCGCGGCGACGACATGGGCCTCGACGGCCGGGTCGACCGTCTGGATCGCCGCGTCCAGGTCGGCCGTCAGCGGGTTGGGCTCCGTCGACTCGTAGATGTTGACGCCGACGATCTTCTCGGTGCCGCCCTCGATCCGGGCCCGGCGCTCGGCGTGCGAGGAGACGAGCTGCGACTTGAGATAGCCGGACTCGACGGCGGCCATCGCCCCGCCCATCTCGTCGATCCGGTCCATCTCGGCGAGCGACTCCTCCACCAGAGAGGCCACCTTGGTCTCGATGACGTGCGAGCCCTCGAAGATGTCCTCGTACTCCAGCAGGTCGCTCTCGTGGGCCAGTACCTGCTGGATGCGCAGCGACCACTGCTGGTCCCAGGGCCGGGGCAGGCCGAGCGCCTCGTTCCAGGCGGGAAGCTGCACGGCACGCGCGCGGGCGTCCTTCGACAGTGTCACGGCCAGCATCTCCAGCACGATCCGCTGGACGTTGTTCTCCGGCTGGGCCTCGGTCAGGCCGAGGGAGTTGACCTGGACGCCGTAGCGGAAGCGGCGCTGCTTGGCGTCCTGGATGCCGTACCGCTCGCGCGTGACCTCGTCCCAGATGCGGTTGAACGCCCGCATCTTGCACATCTCCTCGATGAACCGGACACCCGCGTTCACGAAGAAGGAGATACGGGCGACGACGTCACCGAACTTCTCCGCGGGCACCTGCCCCGAGTCACGGACGGCGTCCAGCACCGCGATGGCCGTCGACATCGCGTACGCGATCTCCTGCACCGGCGTGGCACCGGCCTCCTGGAGGTGGTACGAGCAGATGTTGATCGGATTCCACTTGGGGATGCGGGAGACCGTGTAGGCGATCATGTCCGTCGTCAGACGGAGCGAGGGCACCGGCGGGAAGACGTGCGTCCCCCGCGAGAGGTACTCCTTCACGATGTCGTTCTGTGTCGTCCCCTGGAGCGTGGTGATGTCCACACCCTGCTCCTCGGCGACGACCTGATAGAGCGCCAGCAGCCACATGGCGGTGGCGTTGATGGTCATCGAGGTGTTCATCTGGTCCAGGGGGATGTCCTGGAACAGCCGGCGCATGTCACCGAGGTGCGAGACCGGAACCCCGACCCGGCCGACCTCGCCGCGGGCGAGGATGTGGTCGGGGTCGTAGCCGGTCTGCGTCGGCAGGTCGAACGCGACCGACAGGCCGGTCTGGCCCTTGGCGAGGTTGCGCCGGTACAACTCGTTGGACGCCTCGGCCGTGGAGTGACCGGCGTACGTGCGCATGAGCCACGGCCGGTCCTTCTGACGCTGACGCTCTGTCATCTGTGGACCTCAGACGTTCCGGAAGCGGTTGATGGCGTCGATGTGCTGCGCGCGCTTCTCCTCGTCGCGCACACCCAGGCCCTCACGGGGCGCCAGGGTGAGCACACCGACCTTGCCCTGGTGGAGGTTGCGGTGCACGTCGTACGCGGCCTGTCCGGTCTCCTCCAGGGAGTACACCTTGGAGAGCGTCGGGTGGATCTTGCCCTTGGCGACGAGCCGGTTGGCCTCCCAGGCCTCGCGGTAGTTCGCGAAGTGCGAGCCGATGATCCGCTTCAGTGACATCCACAGGTAGCGGTTGTCGTACTCGTGCATGTAGCCCGAGGTCGAGGCGCAGGTGGTGATGGTGCCGCCCTTGCGGGTGACGTAGACGCTCGCGCCGAAGGTCTCGCGGCCGGGGTGCTCGAAGACGATGTCGATGTCCTCGCCCCCGGTGAACTCGCGGATGCGCTTACCGAAGCGCTTCCACTCCTTCGGGTCCTGGGTGGTCTCGTCCTTCCAGAACTTGTAGCCCTCGGCGTTGCGGTCGATGATCGCCTCGGCTCCCATCGACCGGCAGATGTCCGCCTTCTGCTCGCTGCTGACGACACAGACGGGGTTGGCACCGCCGGCGAGCGCGAACTGGGTGGCGTACGAGCCGAGCCCGCCGCTCGCGCCCCAGATGAGGACGTTGTCGCCCTGCTTCATGCCGGCGCCGTTCCTCGACACCAGCTGGCGGTACGCGGTGGAGTTGACGAGACCGGGAGCCGCGGCCTCCTCCCAGCTCAGGTGGCCGGGCTTGGGCATCAGCTGGTTGGACTTGACGAGGGCGATCTCGGCGAGGCCGCCGAAGTTGGTCTCGAAGCCCCAGATGCGCTGCTCGGGGTCGAGCATCGTGTCGTTGTGGCCGTCCGAGGACTCCAGCTCGACCGAGAGGCAGTGCGCGACGACCTCGTCGCCGGGCTTCCAGGAGTTCACGCCGGGGCCGGTGCGCAGGACCACGCCCGCGAGGTCCGAGCCGATGATGTGGTAGGGCAGGTCGTGGCGCTTGGTGAGCTCGCTGAGCCGCCCGTAGCGCTCCAGGAAGGCGAAGGTCGACATCGGCTCGAAGATCGAGGTCCACACGGAGTTGTAGTTGACCGAGGAGGCCATGACGGCCACCAGGGCCTCGCCCGGCCCGAGCTCCGGCACCGGCACGTCGTCCAGGTGGATCGACTTGCGGGGGTCCTTGTCGCGGGTGCTGAGCCCGGCGAACATCTCCGTCTCGTCCTTGTGCACGGTGATGGCACGGTAGGACTCGGGGAGCGGAAGAGCGGCGAAGTCGGCGGACGTGGAGTCCGGCGACTGGATCGCGTCCAGGATTTCCTTCACGGTGTTGCCTCCGGCGATACGCGTCCGAGGGAAGACGCTGAGGGTTACGTCGGTGCTGCTGCTGAGGTGAGGGGTGTGCCGTCGGTTCGGCGGAGGTGGTGCTGTGGCAGCGCTTTGTCGGCGCGGGAGGGTGCCTGTGACGCAGGCGTCCGGGCGCGCTCACCAGTGGTGTGCGGGGACAGCCGGCGTACGAGGGATCTCTGCACGCCGGCCGCCCGGACAACATCAACGTATGGCACACCGTGCCACCTGGCAAGGCACGGAGTGCCATCAGTTGCGCTCAGGTGAAATCTTTACGTAACACGTGAGCGATGATCGATCAGACTGGCCGATGATCGATCAAAAACCGCAGCTCGGAGGGGGTGCGGCGAGCGGCCGTGGGCGGGGTGGCGAGTGCCGGGAAGTGGCGGGGAGGTGGCCGGAGGGGTGGTCCGGCGGGGGCGGAGAGCGGCCCCGGTGGGCACGGGGAGTGCCTTGGAGGGGCTGAGAGTGCCACGAACGGGCCGGGGGAGTGCCGGGAGGGAATGCCCGGGAGGGAGCGTCCCCGGGCGGGTGGCGACGCGGTGTTCGCGGAGCCACGGTCCGGCGGGTCGGGGGCAGGGGGCGCGGGTCCGGTCCGGGCTCTGTCGCCGCGTCGGCCGCCGTGCGCCGCGGGCGGCTCCCGCTTCCTGCCCTCCGCCGATCGGGTGACGGAGTCATGGGTCACGGATCACCGGTCAACGGGTCGGTGGGGCGTGGGCCGAAGGCGGCCGGACCCCTGCCAGGGCGTCTGCCGCAGGCCCTACGGGCGGTCGCGCAGCGCCTGCTCGATCGTCCGCATCACCTGGTCGAGCGGGGCGTCGACCCGGGCCACGGTCACCAGGACGTCCCCCTCCGTGAAGGAGGACGCGGGCGCCGTACGCGGCGCGGCGTCCCGCCCGGCGCCGATCCCGGTCCCGAACGTCCTGCGGACGATGGAGAAGGCGTGGTCGAGCTGGGCCTCCACGTCCCCCTGGCCGCCGGCCCGCAGCCAGCGCCGCAGGACGTGGTTGTGCGCCGTGACCACGGCGGACGCGGCGACCTCCGCGAGCAGCGGATCGTCGTTGGCGTCGTCGTCGTGGGCATGCTCGTCGAAGTGGCCGAGGAGGTAGCGGGTGAAGAGCCGCTCGTACCGGGCGACGGAGGCGATCTCGGCCTCCCGGAGCGTGGGCACCTCACGGGTCAGTTTGTAGCGCGAGACGGAGATCTCGGGCTGGGCCGCGTACATCTTCATGACTTCCTTGATGCCGCGGCACACCGTGTCGAGCGGGTGCTCGTGCGCGGGCGCCGCGTCGAGGACCGCCTCGGCGCGGATCAGGGTGTCGTCGTGGTCGGGGAAGATCGCCTCTTCCTTGGAACGGAAGTGGCGGAAGAAGGTGCGGCGGGCGACCCCGGCCCGCGCCGCGATCTCGTCGACCGTGGTCGCCTCGTACCCCTTGGTCGCGAACAGCTCCATGGCCGAGGCCGCCAGTTCCCGTCGCATCTTGAGCCGTTGCGCGGCGGCGCGACCGCCCGCGGCACTCTCCGGTGCGTCGGGCGTGGCCGGTGTACGTGAGGACTTGGCGGGCTGGGACATGACCCGAACGTACTGCATCTGCGCAGGAGAACGTGCAAGTCCGGGGATCCCCCCACCCTCGACGGGCGGGGGGTCTCCGGTCGGGTCGAGCAGTCCGCCCCAGTCGGCGCTGTCCACGGACCGGTCGCCGGGACGCTCAGCGGCGGGCATATTCGCGGAAGCCGCGCCCCGTCTTGCGGCCGAGGCAGCCCGCGGCCACCAGATGCTCCAGGAGCGGCGCCGGGGCGAGGCCCGGGTCGCGGAACTCCCGGTGCAGCACCTTCTCGATGGCCAGGGAGACGTCCAGGCCCACCACGTCGAGGAGTTCGAAGGGCCCCATCGGGTACCCGCCGCCCAGCTTCATCGCGGCGTCGATGTCGTCGAGCGTCGCGTAGTGCTCCTGGACCATCTTGATCGCGTTGTTCAGGTAGGGGAAGAGCAGGGCGTTCACGATGAATCCGGCGCGGTCGCCGCAGTCCACCGGGTGCTTGCGGATCTTCTCGCACAGCTCGCGGACCGTGCTGTGCACGTCGTCCGCCGTCAGCACGGTCCGGACCACCTCGACCAGCTTCATCGCCGGGGCCGGGTTGAAGAAGTGCATGCCGATCACGTCCTGCGGGCGCGAGGTGGCACGGGCGCAGGCCACGACGGGCAGCGAGGAGGTGGTGGTCGCGAGGATCGCGCCGGGCTTGCAGACCTTGTCGAACACCGCGAAGAGCTGCTGCTTGACCTCCAGGTCCTCGGCCACCGCCTCCAGGGCGAGATCGACCTCGGCGAAGGAGTCGTACGAACCCGCCGGGATGATCAGGTCCAGGGTGCTCGCGGCGGCCTCGGCGGTCATCCGGCCCTTGTCGACCGACCGTGCCAGCGACTTGCCGATCCGGGCCTTGGCGGCCTGTGCCTTCTCCTCGGAGCGGGCGGCCAGGACGACTTCGTACCCGGCCTTCGCGAAGACCTCGGCGATGCCGGACGCCATCGTTCCGGAGCCCGCGACGCCGACCGAGCGCACCGGACGGCCGGCGGTGCCGGGGCCGCCGGAGAGCGGCGTCAGCGCGTCCCGCACGACGCTCGCGCTGCCGGGAGCCTCGTAGGAGTAGAAACCGCGCCCCGACTTCCGTCCGGACAGGCCCGCCTCGCTGAGCTGCTTGAGGATGGGCGCGGGGGCGTGCAGCCGGTCCTGGGACTCGGTGTACATGGCCTCGAGCACCGTACGGGCCGTGTCGACGCCGATCAGGTCGAGCAGGGCGAGCGGACCCATGGGCAGGCCGCACCCGAGCTTCATCGCGGCGTCGATGTCCTCGCGGGAGGCGTACTTCGCCTCGTACATCGCCGCCGCCTGGTTCAGGTAGCCGAACAGCAGTCCGTCGGCGACGAAGCCGGGGCGGTCGCCGACCGCGACGGGCTCCTTGCCGAGGTCGAGGGCGAGGTTGGTGACGGCGCTGACCGCCGCGGGCGCGGTCAGTACCGAGGAGACGACCTCGACGAGCTTCATCGCGGGCGCCGGATTGAAGAAGTGCAGGCCGAGGACGCGCTCGGGGTGGGCCGAGTCGGCGGCCAGACGCGTCACGGAGAGGGCGTTGGTGCCGGTGGCCAGGATGGTGTCCGGACGCACGATGCCGTCCAGCGCGCGGAGGACCTGCTGCTTGATGTCGTACGACTCCGGGGTCACCTCGATGACCAGGTCGGCGTCGGCCGCGGCCGTGAGGTCGGTGGAGGTGCGGAAGCGGCCGAGGATGTCCTCGCGCTCCTGCCCCGTGAGGCGTTCGCGCCGCACGGCGCGGGCGGTGGAGGCTTCGAGCGCGGTGACGGCCTGGACGGCCGCGGCCTCGCTGATGTCTATGCCGACGACGTCGCGGCCGGCCCGGGCGAGGACCTCGGCGATGCCGGTGCCCATGGTGCCGAGGCCGACGACGGCGACGGTCTGGAGAGGGGACAGAGGGATGTCGGACTGGGGAGCGGCCATCGCGGGTCTCCAGATGAGGGTGACGACTGAGAAGGGCACGCGGGTGCGCCGAGGAGCGCACGGGGTGCGGAGCATTGCGGGTGGTGCCGGGCTGAGGAGCGCACATGCCCGGAGCCGTCCGGGCCGGGGAGCACGCGAGGGCGTACCCGGTGAACGGTGAAGCCGACCGGCTCTGTCCCGGAGCCATGTCGTACTGCGGTGCCTGAAGCACCGAACCGACTGCTCTCACGGCGGCTGCGTCACCAGGCCGCCCTGAGGAAAACGCGAGTGGGTAACTCGCTCGTCTGAGCTTAACCCGCCGGTAACGAGCGCGCCAGCCCCTGAGTTCGTGATGTACCTCCCCACGTCCCGGAGCCGCATCTAGGCTCGGCGACATGGACGAGGAGTTGCGATCACTCACGGAGCGTTTACGAGTCGAGGCGGGGGCCTCGCCGGCGTACGACCGACTCGTGGCGACCGATGACCTCGACGTACTGGCGGCGGCGCTGACCGAACCGGGGCAACCACTGTGGGCGCGGGAGGTGGCGGCCTTCCGGCTCGGGACGGCCGGCGACGGGCGGGCCTTCGAGGCGCTCGTCCTGCTGCTCAACCACCGCGAGCCACGGCGCTGCGCGTCCGCGGCGTACGCCCTCAAGCGCCTCGGCGATCGGCGTACGGCCCGTGCGGCGGCCGCGCTGGCCACCAACGAGCTGCGCGTCGCCTACGCGCTGCACCCGGTGCGGCTGCTGGTCGAGCTGCGCGCTCCCGAGGCCGTACCCGCGCTGATCACCACGCTGCGGCGCAGGCTGCGCCCGCACGATCCGTACCGCGCCGTCGCCCTCGCCTGCGTGCGGGGGCTGGGCGTGCTGGGCGACGTCCGCGCGGGACCCGTACTGAACGACGCGCTCGCGCATCCGGTGCTCGCCGAGGAGGCGGTGCGCGCGCTGGCGCGGCTGCCGGAGTGACGCGTGCCCCGCCGCGGCCCGCTCACCTGCCCGGCGCGCGCACCCGGCTGACACCCCCGCGGTCCGCTCCCGCCCGCCGGTGGGAAGGGCTGGGGGCGGGTGGCGGTCGAACCGGCGAGGACATCCCGGGGGGCCGCATTCCGGGTGGCTCCGCCGTCCGACCGCGTCAGACCGCGGAACCGTCCGCGCGGGCGGGGGCACCGGCATCGGTGCGAGCCGGGGTGGGCGGAGGGACAGGGGTGTCGGTGAGCGCACGGACGTAGCGGACCTCGGGCACCTCGACGCCGCCCGCCTCGAACGGCTCCTCGGCGCCGTCGGGGCCGAATCCGGCGTGCTCGTAGAACCCGCGCGCCCCCGTGTTCTCCTTGACCACCCACAGCAGCATCCGCTCGTACCCGGCGGTGGCACAGCGCTCGGCCGCCTCCCGCAGCAGTGCGCGACCCACCCCGGCCCCTGTCCGGTCGGGGTCGACGTAGATCGCGTACAACTCGGCGTCCGTGGCCCGGACTTCGCCGTCCCGGCACGGGCCGTGGCAGGCCCAGCCGACCACCTCGCCCGCCTGCTCCGCGACCAGGTTCACCACCGCGCCGCCGCCCTGCCCGAAGTGCCGGCGCCGCCCCGCCGCGTCCTCCTCCGTGCTGAGCGCGTCGAGGTACGGCTGGGGCATCAGGCCCCTGTACGCGGCCCGCCAGCCGCGGACGCGGATCTCCGACACCCGGTCGCAGTCCGCGAGGGTCATCTCCCGGACCCGGACGCCGCTCACCCGCCCAGCACCGCGTAGGCCTCGATCTCCATCAGGAACTCGGGGCCGACCAGGGCCGCGACCTGGACCGCGGAGGCGGCCGGCAGACGGTCCGCGGGTATGTGGGCGTCCCGGGCGGCGCGGATGGCAGGCATATGGGCCATGTCCGTGACGAAGAAGGTGAGTTTGACGACGTCGTCGAAGGTCGCGCCCGCGGCGGCCAGGCAGCGGCGCAGGTTCTCGAAGACCTGACGGGCCTGCGCGGCCGGGTCGCCCTCGCCGACGAGCCTGCCGTCCTCGTCCAGGGCGAGCTGTCCCGAGACCGCCACGAGGCGGCCCGTGCCGAGGACGACATGTGAGTACGCGGCGGCGGGGGCGACTCCGTCGGGGGCGGAGAGGCGGGTCAGTTCACTCATGCGTCCATGGTGGACCATGGGTGTGACAACGCCCCCGACGGGCGTCCGGGTGTGCTCAGCCGCGGGGGCCGAGCAGCCCGTGCAGGGTCGCACCCTGGGAGGTGGCGGACGCCGCCCGGGTGCTCAGCGGCTCCGGGTCGGGCAGCTTCTCGCACACCGCGTCGGCCTCACCGCTCCCGCGCGGCACCTTGCCGTTGGTGAGATACGCCGCCAGGTACTTGTCCAGGCAGGCGTTCCCGCTCAGCGTGATGCCGTGGTTGCCGCCGCCCTGCTCGACCACCAGGCTGGAGTCGAGCAGCTGATGATGGACCGTCACACCGCCCTGGTACGGGGTGGCCGCGTCGTCGGTCGCCTGGAAGACCAGGGTCGGTGGCAGTGCCGTGTTGGAGATGTCCACCGGCCGCAGCGTGCTCGCCGGCCAGAACGCGCACGGCGCGTTGTACCAGGCGTTGTTCCAGACCATGAAGGGCGCCTTGCCGTAGGCGGCCCAGTTGTCCTCGCGCCACTGGTTCCAGTCGCGCGGCCAGGACACGTCACGGCACTGCACCGCGGTGTAGATGCTGTAGCCGTTGCCGTCCGCGGCGTCCTTGGCGCCGATCTTCTTGTACGCCGCGAGGAGCGGGGTCGTCTCCTTCTTGTTCGTGTACGCCGAGAACGCCTCGGCGAGACGGGGCCAGTAACCGTTGTAGTAGCCGCCCGGGATGAAGGTGTCCTCCAGCTCGGAGGCGCCCACCTTCTTGTCGGCGGGCTTCTCGGCGAGCGCCCTGCGCATCGCGTACCACTTGGCCTCGACCCTGGCCGGGTCGGTGCCGAGCCGGTACGTCGCGTCGTGCTTGGCGACCCAGGCCAGGAAGGCCAGATGGCGGTCGTTGAAGGCGTAGTCCTGCCCGATGTTGTCGTCGTACCAGACGCCGGTGGGGTCGACGACGGAGTCGAGCACCAGCCGGCGTACGCGCTGCGGGTAGAGCTTCGCGTAGACGGCGCCCAGGTAGGTGCCGTAGGAGTACCCGAAGTAGTTGATCTTCTTGGCGCCGAGCGCGGCACGGATCGAGTCCATGTCGCGGACCGCGCTGATCGTGTCGATGTACGGCAGCAGGCTCGCGTACTTCTCGCCGCACCCCTTCGCGAAGGACCGGGCGCGGTCGAGGTTGGCCCTCTCGATCGCGGGGGTGCTGGGCACGGTGTCCGGCCGGACCGGGGCGAAGTGACCGGGCCTGCAGTCCAGCGCGGGCCGGCTCGCGCCCACGCCGCGCGGGTCGAAGCCGATGACGTCGTACTGCGCCGCCACCGCCTTGGGCAGCGCGGAGGCGACGAATCCGGCCATCGTGATCCCGCTGCCGCCGGGGCCGCCGGGGTTCACCAGGAGCGGTCCCTGATACCTCGTCGCGGTGTGCGGGACACGTGAGAGCGCCAGCGTGATGAGCCGGCCGTCCGGCTTCGAGTGATCCAGCGGCACCTGCACGGACGCGCACTGGAGCGCCGGATAGGTGCTGGTACCGCACTTCTTCCAGGTGAGCTTCGCGGTCCGGACGGTGCGCGGTGCGGTCGCGGAGCCGACGCTCGCGTCGGCGGGGATCGACGTGATCATCCCGGCCACCACGGCGGCAGCCCCGCACAGAGCAGCTGCGCGTTTCTTCACAACGCCTCCCAGGACGGAGGATTTTGAGCCGTGCACGCCACGGCCTTCGCCGCATCGTCCCGGGGTGGGGGCCCAGAAGAACCCGTTCTGACAAGACTTGACCCGATTGGGTCGCCGGATGCGCTCGGATGACGTCACAGAGGTTTCGGACGGCGCGGTGCCGAAAGGCGGGAGTTCGAACGCCAGTTCCGGGGCGGGCGACGTTCGGCCGCGGCGGCGCCGTTCAGAGCAGCGTGAGCTGCGTCGGCTCGGGCGCGGCCGGTTCAGCCGCTGCGGCCCCGGGGGCGGCGATCCTGCGTGGCGCGCCCCCGCGCGCGGGACCGATGCCGTACTCCTGGGCGAGCTCGTGGACCTGACGGGTGATCCGGCGCTGGTACCACTTGGGGGCGTACGCCCCCTCCGCGTAGAGCCGCTCGTAACGGCGTACGAGATAAGGGTGGTGGCGCTCCAGCCAGGCCATGAACCACTCGCGGGCGCCGGGCCGCAGATGCAGCACCAGCGGGGTCACGGAGGTGGCCCCCGAGGCCGCGATCGCCCGCACGGTGGCACGCAGTTGGGCCGGGTGGTCGCCCAGGAAGGGAATCACGGGGGCCATCAGGACCCCGCAGCCGATGCCGTGGTCCGTCAGGGTGCGGACGACGTCCAGGCGGCGTTCGGGCGCGGGAGTGCCCGGTTCCACGGTGCGCCACAGCTCGGTGTCGGTGAAGCCCACGGAGACGGAGATACCGACGTCGGTGACCTCGGAGGCCTGCTTCAGGAGGTCGAGGTCGCGCAGGATCAGCGTGCCCTTCGTCAGGATCGAGAAGGGGTTCGCGTGGTCGCGCAGGGCGGCGACGATGCCCGGCATCAGCCGGTAACGGCCCTCGGCGCGCTGGTAGCAGTCGACGTTGGTGCCCATCGCGATGTGCTCGCCGTGCCAGCGGTGAGAGCCCAGGTGGCGGCGGAGCAGGTCCGGCGCGTTGACCTTGACCACGATCTGGGAGTCGAAGTCGAGGCCCGTGTCGAGGTCCAGATAGCTGTGCGTCCTGCGCGCGAAGCAGTACACACACGCGTGCGTGCAGCCCCGATAGGGATTGACCGTCCATTCGAAGGGCATGCGGGAGGCCCCCGGCACCCGGTTCACGATCGAGCGGGCCCGGATCTCGTGGAACGTGACGCCGCGGAACTCCGGGGTGTCGAACGTGCGGGTGTTCACCGCGTCCGCGCCGAACAGCGCGGCGTTTCGGGCGCGGTCCCCGGCGGGGTCCGCTGTGAGGTTCTCCCAGCGCATGAGGCCTCCTCGGTAGCACTGGACACAGAATAGAACACATGTTCCCTTGATCGTGCGACCCGGTTTCCCGAGCCCTGTGACGGACCCCCGCCGCGCCCTCGGGGCGGACTCCCTCGGTGCCCTCGGGGCGTGCCCTCCCGCGCCCTCGCCGCGAACCCCTTCCGCGCCCCAGCCGCGAGCCCCTCACGCGCCCCGCGAGGACCCCGATTTGAGGGGGCGGCCCGCGTGGTGGTTGGCTTGCCGCACACCCCGAGTCACCAAGTGCTGGAGGAAGTGCCATGGCGCAGGTCGAGGCCACGACGGAGCGGGTCATCGCGGCGGACGCGGAGGCGGTGTTCGACGCCCTGGCCGACTACACCGGCACCCGCGCGAAGCTGATGCCCGAACACTTCAGCGAGTACGAGGTGCGCGAGGGCGGCGACGGCGAGGGCACCCTCGTCCACTGGAAGCTCCAGGCCACCAGCAAGCGCGTCCGCGACTGTCTGCTCGAGGTCACCGAGCCGACCGAGGGCGAGCTCGTCGAGAAGGACCGCAACTCCTCCATGGTCACCACCTGGCGGGTCACCCCGGCCGGCGAGGGCAAGTCACGGGTCGTCGTGAGCACCGTCTGGAACGGCGCGGGCGGCGTCGGCGGCTTCTTCGAGAAGACCTTCGCGCCCAAGGGCCTCGGCCGGATCTACGACCTGGTGCTCGAGAAGCTCGCCACCGAGACGGAGAAGTAGCACCGAGGGGGCCTTCGGTGATCCGCCGGCCCAAGAGGCAACCCCCCAGGGCGCGTTGCCGCCCTCACCGGTTCGAGTGCATCTCCTCGCGACGCGACGGTACGCCGTAACTCGTCGCGCTTGCTCGCAGTTGTCGCGATAAGCGGGAATTGTGCAGTGGGTGCGACGAGGGGAACGGACCGTGGGCGGGATCACTCTGGTACAGGACGAACCGGCTGCCTCACCCCCGCAGCCCGCCGTATCGGAGGTGATCGGCCCCACCGGCCCCGACCGGCTGGGCCCGCGCCAGGTACGGCTCGTCTTCCTCGGGCTCATGCTCGCGCTGCTGCTCGCCGCGCTGGACCAGATGATCGTCGCCACCGCGCTCCCCAAGATCGTCGGTGAGTTGCACGGCCTGGACAGGATGTCCTGGGCGATCACCGCCTATCTGCTCACCTCCACCGTCGGACTCCCGGTCTACGGCAAGGTCGGCGACCTCTTCGGCCGCAAGGGCGTCTTCCAGTTCGCGATCGCGACCTTCGTGATCGGCTCGGCGCTCGCCGGACGCGCGCAGACCATGGACCAGCTGATCGCCTTCCGGGCGGTCCAGGGCGTCGGCGCGGGCGGCCTCATGATCGGCGTACAGGCGATCATCGCGGACATCGTGCCGCCCCGGGAGCGCGGCCGCTTCATGGGCCTGATCGGCGCCGCGTTCGGTCTCGCCTCGGTCGCCGGGCCCCTGCTGGGCGGCTACTTCACCGACCACCTCTCCTGGCGCTGGTGCTTCTACGTCAACGTGCCCTTCGGCCTGCTCACCCTGGCCGTCGTCACCGTCGTCCTGAAACTGCCGAAGCCCGCCCGCCGGGGGCGGGTCGACGTGCTCGGGGTGCTGCTGCTCGCCGCCGCCTCGACCTGCCTCGTCCTGCTGACCAGTTGGGGCGGTACGGAGTACGCCTGGGGGTCCCGGGTGATCCTCGGGCTCGGCGCGGGCGCCCTGGCCGCGGCCGTCCTGTTCTTCGTCGTCGAACGCTTCGCCGCCGAACCCCTGATCCCACCACGGCTGTTCAGGGACGGTGTCTTCAACATCACGGCTCTGGTGGGCCTGGTGGTCGGCGTCGCCCTCTTCGGCGCCGCCAGCTATCTGCCGACCTACCTGCAGATGGTCGACGGGGCCAGCGCCACCGAGTCCGGCCTGCTCATGCTCCCGATGATGGGCGGCATCGTCGGCGCCTCGGTCGTCTCCGGCCAGCTCATCAGCCGCACCGGCCGCTACAAGATCTATCCGGTGCTCGGCGGCGCCCTGTCGGCGCTCGGCATGTGGCTGCTCTCCCGTCTGGAGGTCGACACGTCCCGGCTGGCCTACAGCGTCTGGATGGCCGTCCTCGGCACCGGCATCGGCATGGTGATGCCCGTGCTGGTCCTCGCCGTGCAGAACTCCGTGCGCGCCGCCGACCTCGGGACCGCGACCAGCGCCAACAACTACTTCCGGCAGATCGGCGGCAGCGTGGGCGCCGCGGTCTTCGGCACGCTGTTCGCCCGGCGGCTCGCGGACGCGCTCGCCGAACGCGTCCCGGCGCGGGCCGGCACCGCCCTCCCGGACCCCGAGTCGCTGACCCCGCAACTCGTCCACGCGATGCCCGCACCGCTGCGCGACGCCTACATCGCGGCCTACGCGGACGCCATGCCGCGGATCTTCCTCTACCTCGTGCCGGTGCTCGTCCTCGGCCTGTTCATCGCCTTCTTCCTCAAGGAGAAACCGCTGGTGTCCCACAACGCCCCCGCCGCCGACACCGATTCCGTGCCCCTCACCCAGGTGCCGGTCCCCCCGGCCCGCAGCACGTACGCCGCCGGGATCCCCGTCTGCGGAACCGTGCAGCACCCCGACGGAACCGTCGTGCCACGCGCCGCGCTCACGCTCATCGACATCGCCGGACAGCAGATCGGGCGAGGCGCCAGCGGTGAGGACGGGCGGTACGCGCTGTCCACGCCCGGATCGGGTTCGTACGTCCTGATCGCCGCGGCCGGGGGACACCAGCCGCAGGCCGTCTCCGTGACGATCGGTGAGCGTCCCGTGGAGCTGGACGTCGTGCTCGGCGGCGCCGGCCGCCTCGCCGGGAGCGTGCTGACCGCGGACGGCACCCCGGTGCGCGACGCCACCGTCACGCTGACCAACGTCCACGGCGAGGTGGTGGCCACCACCCGCAGCGGGCGCGAAGGAGGCTATGTCATCACGGAGTTGGTGGCGGGCGAGTACACCCTCGCCGGCAGCGCGCCCGCGTTCCGGCCGGCCGCGCTCCCGGTCAGCGTGCAGGCCTCCCGCGAGACCCGCCAGGACGTCGAACTCGCCGGCGGCGCCGTCCTGCGCGGCACCGTACGGGCGGGCGGCGGACGGCCCGTGGAGGACGCGCGCGTGACGCTCCTGGACGCCGCGGGCAATGTCGTGGACACCCTCACCACCGGCGCCGACGGCACGTTCCGCTTCGTGGACCTGTCCTCCGGCGAGTACACCGTCATCGCGGCCGGCTACCCGCCGGTGGCCACCGTGCTCCAAGTGGCCGGTGGGGGCCGCACGGAGCGCGATCTGCAACTCGGCCACGAGGACTGACCGGCGCCACCCGCCGCACCGGCGACGGGTGGCGCGCCGGAGCGGCGACAAGTGGTGCGCCGGAGCGGTCCCTGTAAAGGTCAATTCCCCTGTTGCCGCACATCGCGACGGGCCGCGGTCGTACGGTGGTGGGTGCGGCACAGATCTTGCCGAGCCGCGGGGAGAGGGGCCTGGGCCATGGAGAGCGGCACTTCGCGTGGCACCGAAGTGGGCACATCTCCCAGCCGCGCAGCTGGGAACGGCGTGACGGAACGCGCCGATGCCGGGCGCGTCCCGCTGGCCGTGGTCGCCGTGGACCGCGACGGCCTCGTGTCCCACTGGAGCACCGGAGCCCGACGTCTGTTCGGCGTTTCCAGGGAGGACGCGGTGGGCCACCCCGCCGTCGACCTGCTCCCCGTCTCCGGTGTGCTCCCCGAGGAGGACGAGACCGCGCTGTACGGGGCCTACGCCGCGTACGACGGGCTCGGCCCCGACCTGGAGTCCTCGCTCGACGGGCGGCTCTCCTACCCGGCCGCCGGGCGCGCCCGCCTCACGGTGCCCGGCCGGGAGTACGAGGCGGACGACGACAGCGGCCGGGGCGGAGGCCGCGTCGACGTGTTGTGGTGGGCGTACCCGCTGGTGGGCCCGGGGCGGGAGCGGCTGCTGGTCCTGGCCGCCGACGCGGGCGCGATGCGCCACACCGACGACCGGGTGGCCGTCGAGCGCATCGCACCCGCCTTCGCGCTGCACACCGACTTCCCCGGCGCCGAGGAGCTGGCCCGCAGACTGCCCGAGATCCTGCCCAGCATGAGTGTGGACGAAGGCGCCCGCGTCGTCGCGCAGATCCTCGAACTCGGTTATCCGGTGATGGAGTTCAGCCAGAACGACCGGGTGCCCGTCACCCCCGACTGGGGGGTGCCCCGGCGGGCCGGGCGCAAGGCCCGCCGTGAGCGGGCCGCGGGGGCCGCGGCGGCCGGCCCGCCGCTCCCGCGGGACGCACAGGACGCTCCGGACGCACTGGACATCCACGGCGCGGAGGACGAGGGCGAGGACCTCGAGTACGTCGCCGTGCGCGAGCGTCTGGAGTTCCTCAACGAGGTCAGCGGACGCATCGGCACCTCCCTCGACCTGGCACGGACCGTCATGGAGGTGAGCCGGGCCGTCGTGCCCCGCTTCACGGACGTGGCGGGCACCTATCTGCGCGAACAGGTCGTCGCCGGCGAGGGGTTCCCCGACGGCGTGCCCGACACCACCACGATGTGGCACCGCGTCGCGCTCGAGCACACGGACGAGCCGGGCCGCTGGGACGACGTCGTGCCCGTCGGCGAGGCCATGCCCTTCCCCGCGCACACCCCGTTCTTCCAGTGCATGACCACCGGCGAGCCCGTCCTCGTACCGCGCATCAGCGAGCGGATGGGCCACATGATCGCCGCGCAGTTCGAGAAGCGCGACATCAGGCCGCTCATCACCCACCGCTCCATGCTGGTCGTGCCTCTCAAGGCCCGCAACGTGGTGCTCGGGTTCATGGTCCTGCTGCGTCACCCGGAGCGCGTCGAATTCAACGACATGGACCGGGTCACCGGCGCCGAACTCGCCGCCAGGGCCGGCCTGGTACTCGACAACGCCCGCATGTACACGTACCAGGAGAGCGTCGCCGAGACGCTCCAGGACAGCATGCTGCCGCAGATAGCGCCCCGCATGGCCGGCTGTGACATCGCCACCCGCTATCTGCCCGGCACGCTCCTCGGACGCGTCGGCGGTGACTGGTTCGACTCGGTGAAGCTGCCCGGCTCCCGCACCGCCCTCGTCGTCGGCGACGTGATGGGCCACGGTCTCCACTCGGCCGCGATGATGGGACAGTTGCGTACGGCCGTGCAGACCATGGCGGCGCTCGACCTGCCGCCCGCCCAACTCCTGCGCAACCTCGACGACCTGGCCCAGCGGCTCGGGGAGCACTACCTCGCGACCTGCCTGTACGCGATCTACGACCCCATCGCCGGTGAGCTGCACATCGCCAACGCGGGTCACATCCCGCCCGTCCTGGTCCGCGCCGCGAACGGCCGCAGCGATCTGCTCGACCTGCCGACCGGCGCGCCCATCGGGGTCGGCGGTGTCCCCTTCGAGACGGTGCGCGTACCGGTGGCGACCGGCGACCGGCTCGTGATGTGCACCGACGGCCTGGTCGAGGTGCGCGGCGAGGACATCGGTGTCGGCCTCGCCACGCTCTGCGAGTCCGCCGCCCATCCGGCCGCGTCCATGGACGACGCCTGCGACACGATCATCCGGGCCCTCAACACCCGTGGCGGCCGCAAGGACGACGTGGCCCTGCTGATGGCCCGGCTGGGCGGCATCGAACCCGAGGACATCGCCGAATGGCGGCTCACGTCCGATCCGGCCGAGGCGGGCCGGGCCCGCGCCGCGGTCCGCGAGCAGCTCCACGACTGGGGCCTGCAGCGGCTCGCCGACCCCGCCGAACTGATGGCCGGCGAGCTGGTGGCGAACGCCGTACGGCACACGGACAGCCGCCGGGTCGAACTGCGCCTCGTGCGCGGTGACACCCTGCTGTGCGAGGTGGCCGACGACGACCACACCCTGCCGACGCTGCTCAGCGCGGGCCCCGGCGACGAGTTCGGACGCGGTCTGCGCGTCGTCAGCACGCTGGCCCGGGAGTGGGGCACGAGCCGCACCAGTGGCGGCAAGACCGTGTGGTTCGAACTGACGCTGCCGCGACGCTGACACACTCCTCGGGCTCCCCCGCACACTCCGCGGGCTTTCGGGGGCGCAGGGGGCGTGGGGGGCGCGCAACGGCGTAGACGGATCGAAATGACCCGTGAAGGAATGCGCCGCATGCTTGTCGCCGCACTCCAGGCGCGATAGACCGATCTCGCCCGTCGTGCTCGGCGGGCGGCGGTGCTACCTGGGGAGCGGGCATGAGCGTGACAGGTCGGTACAGGGGAGCCTGGGAGGGCTTCTGGCGCGAGGCCTCCGACGAACAGGGAGCCGTCTTCTGGGATGCGGAGCCGGCCCTGACCGCGGGCGTCCATCTCGCTCTCTTCGAACCGTACGTGACGTTCCACGGGCTGCCTCTCGTCGACCTGGGCTGCGGCAACGGCACCCAGACCCGATTCCTCGCCGACCGCTTCCCGCACGTCGTCGGCGCCGACATCTCGGCCGCGGCGCTCGACCACGCCCGTCATGCCGACGCCGCGGGACAGGCGACGTACCGGCTGCTCGACGCGTCGGAGAAGAGCGAGGTGCAGCACCTGCACGCGGAACTCGGCGACGCCAACGTCTATATGCGGGGCGTGCTCCACCAGTGCGAACCGGACGACCGCCAGCCGCTGGTGGACGGCATCGCCACCCTGGTGGGGGAGCGGGGCCGGGTCTTCCTCGTCGAACTCGCCGAGGCCGCCCGTCCCGTCCTGATGGGGCTGGCGCAGGGCTCCGACGGCCCTCCCGCCAAGCTGGCACCCGTCTTCCGGCACGGCATCGCCCCCGGCGAGGTCTCCGACGAATCCGTCCCCGACCACCTCGGGGCGGCCGGTCTCACCGTCCTCGCGAGGGGTGAACTCCCGCTCGTCACGGCCGAGTACACCGCGCTCGGCACCCGGATCGAACTGCCCTCGAAGTGGCTGGTGGCGGGCCGCACCGCGGACTGAGTCACGGCACGGGTACGGCGTCACCGGCCGGTCGGTGACGCCGTACCCCTCTCAGTGGCCCTGGTCGACAACGTCGACAACGCGGCGACCTCGGCCTGCGGCTCTGCTCAACGGCCCCGGGTACGCACCGCGCGACGCCCTCGCGCGACGATCTCCTTCAACGGGCTTCGTCAACAGCGTTCGTCAACGGCGTTCGTCAACGGCCCTTCGCGGCGCCTGTGTTCAGTGGCCGGGCCAGCCGTCCATGTGACGGTGCACCGCCACGGCCGGTTGGTCCGCGGCCTTCGGCGCGTCGGCCACCGCGTCGTGCAGGACTCCGGTGACCTCGGCGGCCAGCGCGTCGACCTTCGTCTTGAGGTCGGCGGCCGGGATACCGGAACGGCTCAACTCGTCGAGCCTGCGGTGGATGTCGGCGAGGCGGCTCTTCGTCGCACTGTCCAGAGTGATCGGACGCGCGGTGGAGACCACGAACTGGTAGGCACCGGCCAGGGTCTGGCATCCGTCACAGTGCTGGTTCGCCGCGTCACTGAGGTTCACCGCGTTCAGGTGCGTGTGCCGGCCCGCGAGGGTGACGATCTGGAAGGACAGGGCCACCGACCGGCAGTGCGCGTCGACCGAGCAGCCGACGGAGACCGCGTTGGCCTGGTTGCGGATGCCCGCGGACTTCACCGTGCCGAACTGCCGCACGGTGAAGGAGTCCTTGACCTGGGTCGGATGGGCCCGGTCCGCGTGGCTGAAGGTGTGGTCCTCGGCGACGGCGGCGTTATGGCCTCCGCCGCCCGCGGCCATGGCGGCCTGGGCCGGTACGGCGGCGGCGATACCGGCCGCGCCGGCCGCGAACAGGCCTATGCGCATGGCCTTTCGGCCGAGGGACTTGCCGACGGGGTTCGGCTTTCGATGGGCGTTGACATGTGCGCTCACATGGTTCTCCTGTGGTGTCGGTGCAGTGTGCGGCCGGTCACGGTGTGGCCGGGGGCGGTTCGCCGGTCGCGCTCAGGCTGTCGGTCGGGGTGGGCGGATCCGTGGTCGGCGCCGCCGAGGACGGATCCGCGGACGTCGACGGTTCGGCGGGTCCCTCGGAAGGACCGGCCGGCGTGCCCGCCGAGGCCGAACCCGTCGTGTTCTGGCCGCCGGTGGGCTCGGCCGGCTTCTGGGACGGGCCCGCGCTCGGCGACGTGGAGGCCCCGGCGTCCGCGCTGGGCGAGGCCGAGGCGCTCGCCGAGGCGGCGCCCGAGGCGCCGGGGGACGCGGCGCCGGACGGCAGGACCGCGGCGGTGCCGGACGGCGACGCCTGCGGTCCGGGCGCGGTCGCCTGCCGGGCGGGCGGCTCCGCCGTGGACACGCCGGGCTGGAGGATCGGGGCGATCGGCGGCCGCTTCGGCAGCGGCTCGGGCGTCACGCCGGAGACCCACGCGTAGCTCAGCGTGCCAAGACCGACCAGGGCCAGCGCGCACAGCGCCACCCTCAGTCGGGGCTTGTCGTCGGTCGAGCGCTTGGCGGCACGGAAGACCCGGCCGCCCATCTTCACCGACAGGTAGACCACACCGGCCATCGGGCACAGCAGCATGAAGCAGCCGATCACCCCGATCAGACCGGCGGCGATCTGGCCGTTGACGAAGGCGTCGCCCGTGCCCACGACCTGCGCGGTGAGCGAGCGGACCATCGTGGCGACGATCCGCGGCAGGTTCCACAGCGCGTAGCCGAGTTCACCGATCAGCAGCGGCACCATCGTGAGGACCCACGTGGTGATGATGGTGCGCGAGGACTTCTTGAGCCCGACGACCTCGGCGCGGGCCGCCTTTCCGCGTCGTCCGGGCACCGTGCTGAGCAGAATCGGTTTGATCTTGCCGTAGAGATCCGGGACGCCGGCCAGGTCGCCGAGGATGTAGTAGCCGTCCAGCCGGACGGCCGGCATCAGCTGCTCCAGGATCTCGAAGTGCCCGAGATACACCGTGGCCAGGAAGAACTGCTGACCGGTGGCGAAGTACGCGCCCGTCATGGCGAGCATGAAGACGAGGTTGAAGTACACCCCGCCCAGGTCCGTGCGGAGCCGTCCGGCCCGGCCGATCCGGTAGATGTCCGTCACGTCGGTGTACATGGACGGCCAGATGAGGAAGAGCCCGCAGCCGATGCACCCCGGCCGCGCGCCGCCGTATTTGCAGGCCGAGGCGTGACCGAACTCGTGGAACACGAGTGAGGCCACGGTGAGCCCGAACACGACGAGCATCAGCACCGGCTGGTCGAGGACCTGCAGCACGGGTTCGACCGCGCCGAAGAAGCCGAACAGCCAGACGTCCATGGCCACGGCCGCCGCCAGCATCAGCACGACCACCGTGGGGCGGTGCAGCCAGGCCAGCGAGCGGGCGATCCGGCCCGCCCGGCGCTCGTTGAAGATGATCCGGTGCCCCTTCAGGGCGAGGAGCAGATCGGACCGCGGCGCGGTGATCTCCCGCTCGTCCTGCCCCTCCGGCACCGTGACGCCGAGCGGGTCGAGTTTCTCCTCGACCAGGTAGCGCACGTTCTCCGCGCTGAGTTCGCGCCCGTAGCGGGCGCTCACCCGGTGCGAGATGGTCTCGATGTCGTGCACGCCGTCGATCGCGGAGGCGACCAGGTACAGCAGCCGGGACAGCTGCACGACCTGGCCGTCTCCGCGGCGCGCGATGTACTTCGGGTCGGTGAAGCCCGACCCCTGGTACTCCCCGTGCAGTTTGAGCCCGGAGCTGAGTCGGGGTACCGGCAGTACCTCGACGCCGACGCCGACAACCGGCAGCGTCCCCGTGGCGAACTGCTCGTAGGTGACCGGGATTCCTCCCGGCCCCGGCACCGGCGACCCGGTGTCGTACAGCAACGCGGGCCCGTCCCCCAGTGCCGTCATGTGTGGTCCTTCCCCCCCCCCCCCAAGGGCGGACCGCGCCCGCCCCGGGCGCGGTCCGCCGAACAGCCGTTGCGCGGCGGGTGTTACTGCGAGACGTTGATCGCCTGGCTGGCGCTGGACTCGGCCACCGACCACGAGGAGTGGTCGTTGAGCGCGGCCGACTCGTTGTGGGCGCTGATGTTGGCGACGTGCTTGGTCACGTTGGTGGTGCGGCCGAAGCTGAACTTCAGGCGTCCGAGGGCCTCACGGCCGGGAAGCAGCTCGGCGGACTCGGACTGCAGCTCGTTCATGTCCATGCTCATGGGATGTCCTTTCGGGACGTGGTTCGTTGATCTGGTCGTGGTGGTGACGCGAGGACGGACGCGGGCGTGGCGTCCGGAGCCGCGGGGGTGGACAGGGACGCGGGCGGGCGTCCCGTGCCGGGCTACTGCGAGACGTTGATGGCCTGGGCAGCGCTGGACGACGCGTCCGACCACGAGGAGTGGTCGTTGAGCGCGGCCGACTCGTTGTGGGCGCTGATGTTGGCGACGTGCTTGGTCACGTTGGTGGTGCGGCCGAAGCTGAACTTCAGGCGTCCGAGGGCCTCACGGCCGGGAAGCAGCTCGGCGGACTCGGTGTCGAGTTCACGGTTGTCCATCATGATCAGGTCCCCCTCAGGGATAGACATTTCCGATCGAACGAAGGCAGGTTCCCCCCAAACTTCGTCCAATCTTGTCGGACATGCTGTCCAACGAGATTGGACAGTAGTAGCCCCGGAGCTCGCCGCGCAAGCGGTTCGGGAAAAGACTTCTGGGGCCTGAGCGAAGCCCCACGTAGAATCGATCCCGCTTGGAAGAGTTCCGCCCGGCGGCGAGCAGGAAGTGACCATCGGTGGCCAACGCACTGCAGCAGATCATCAGAGATCGCCTCGACCGTGAGGGCTGGTCCTACGGAGAGGTGGCACGTCGGGGCGGCATCCCGCGCTCCACGGTCCATCACCTGGCGACGACCGAGCGCGTGGTGCGTATGCCACAGCCCAGCACGCTGGAAGGGCTGTCCAAGGGGCTTGGACTGTCGTTGGACACCGTGCGCCGTGCCGCCGCGGAGGCCTGCGGCATTCACGTGTACGCGGCCGACCCGGCGTCGGCGGTGGTGGACGCCGGCGCCTCGGCCGACCCCGAGGTCGACCTGCTCATCGCGAGCGTCCAGCAGCTCTCCGTCGACGACCGGCGCCATGTCGCCGCGCTCGTGGAATCACTCCTCGGGCGCGACGCCCACCGGGGCTGACCATCGGTCTGACGTCTGACGTCTGACGTCTGACGTCTGACGTCTGACGTTTGGCGTCTGGCGTCTGGCGTCAGATATCCAAAATCTGACGTCAGACGCCGGGGGCCGGCGTCGCGTCGGGTGGGACGGGGCCGTCGGGTGCCGGGCCCGGAGCGGTCCGGATGCGGCGCGGTCCGGACGCGACCCCGGGCGCGGTGCTTGTCAGGCTTCGGGGCCGACCGAGGGCGTACGGCATGGACGCGCGAGCACCCGTTCCGGTTCCCCTTCCCGGGGATCCCGGTAAAAGAATCCAGAACCGCCGAAACCGGCAAGATCCACGGCTAGTCTCTCATTCTGCTCGGGGCACGTGAGCCGCACGACCCCTGTGTCACCCAGGGGGACATGTGCTGTTCGTGCACGGAGGACCCACCACCGCCGTGGTCCGGGGCAGTACCGGCGAGTCCGTCGTCCTGCTCTCCGGCGAACTGCCCGACATACTGACCGAGACCGCGCTCGCCGAACTCCTCGACCTCGCCGCCGCCGTCCTCAGCGAGCAGGAGCTGAAGCTCTTCCGCCGCTGCCTCGACGCCCTGGTGCGCGGAGAGGGCGGGACGCCGCGCCGCATCGAGCTGGACGGCGTCGTCCTGACCGTCTACGAGGACTGATCCCGGCCGGGTTCGCCCCTCACGTCGAACTCCGGACGCCGAACTCCGGACCCCGGCCGCGAACCGCGGACCCGACTCCAGACCCCGGACAGCCCGGACGGCAACGCTGATGCCGGTACCGACGTCAGCCGAAGTGGCCCCCCTCGCGCAGTTCTCCGCGGCCGCCGTGAAACCCTGACCGCCTGACGGTCGCGAAGCGTGCCGCGGGACCGGTTCCGGCCGTTATGTCCATGCATGGCGTCCTGGCCCGGCGCCGCGTCGCCGCGTAGCGTGACCCGACATGGAGAATGCCGCTGACCTGTGCGAAGAGGGTGTGTCGTGAAGATCCTCATCAGCGCCGACATGGAGGGCGCCACCGGGGTGACCTGGCCGGCCGACGTGCTTCCGGGGACGCCGCAATGGGAGCGGTGCCGTTCGATGTTCACCTCGGACGTGAACGCCGCCGTGCTCGGTTTCCTCGACGGCGGCGCGGACGAGGTGCTGATCAACGAGGCGCACTGGTCCATGCGGAACCTGCTGCTCGAACGGCTCGACGAGAGAGCCGAGATGCTCACCGGCCGGCACAAGTCGCTGTCCATGGTGGAGGGCGTGCAGCACGGCGACGTGGACGGCATCGCGTTCGTCGGGTACCACACGGGCGCCGGCATGGAGGGCGTCCTCGCGCACACCTACCTGGCGAACTCGATCACGGGGGTGTGGGTGAACGGCGCGCGGGCCAGTGAGGGGCTGCTCAACTCGCATGTCGTCGCCGAGTACGGCGTCCCCGTCGTCCTCGTCACGGGCGACGACCTGGCCTGCGAGGACGCGCTCGGATACGCGCCGGAGGCGCTCAAGGTCGCCGTCAAGGACCATGTGTCGCGGTACGCGGCGGTGTGCCGAACGCCGTCCCGGACCGCCTCCGACATCAGGGCCGCCGCCAAGGAGGCGGCGGCGCTGGCCGAACGGCACGAACCGGTGGTGGGCGGCCCCTTCACGGTGGCGCTGGAGTTCGACGCGGAGCATCTGTCGATGGCGGCCACCGTCGTGCCGGGTGTGGAACGCACCGGAGAGCGCAGAGTGGCCTACACCAGCGACACCATGTACGAGGGAATCCGCACCTTCAAGGCGGTCACCACGATCGTCTCGGCCGCGGTGGAGGAGCAGTATGGCTGACGAACAGGCACTGGACGAGGTCGTACGGTTCACCTCCGACCTCATCCGCATCGACACCACGAACCGGGGCGGCGGCGACTGCCAGGAACGGCCGGCCGCCGAGTACGCCGCCGCGCTGCTGGCCGAGACAGGCCTGGAACCCGTCCTTCTGGAACGCACCAAGGGCCGTACGAACGTCGTCGCGCGGCTGGCGGGCACCGATCCCTCCGCCGAGGCGCTGCTCGTCCACGGGCACCTCGACGTGGTGCCCGCGCAGGCCGAGGACTGGAGCGTGCACCCGTTCTCCGGGGAGATCCGCGACGGTGTCGTCTGGGGGCGCGGCGCGGTGGACATGAAGAACATGGACGCGATGATCCTCGCGGTCGTACGCGGCTGGGCACGCCTCGGTGTGCGGCCCCGGCGCGACCTCGTGATCGCGTTCACCGCCGACGAGGAGGCGAGCGCGGAGGACGGGTCCGGATTCCTCGCCGACCGGCATCCGGAGCTGTTCGAGGGCTGTACCGAGGGGATCAGCGAGTCCGGGGCGTTCACCTTCCACGACGGCGGCGGCCGGGAGCTCTACCCGATCGCGGCGGGGGAGCGCGGCACCGGGTGGCTCAAGCTCACGGCGCGCGGCCGGGCAGGGCACGGCTCCAAGGTGAACCGGAACAACGCCGTCACCCACCTCGCGGCCGCGATAGCCAGGATCGGCGCGCACGAGTGGCCCATCAGACTCACGCCGACCGTCCGTGCGGCCCTCACCGAACTCGCCGCGCTGTACGGGATGGACGCGGACCTCGACGGCCTCGACGGCGTGGACGAACTGCTGCGCAAGCTCGGCCCCGCCGCCGCGCTCGTCGACGCCACCGTGCGCAACAGCGCCAACCCGACGATGCTCAGCGCCGGTTACAAGGTCAACGTGATCCCCGGGGAAGCGGTCGCGTACGTGGACGGCCGCCATCTCGCGGGCACCGAGGACGAGTTCCGCGCCACCCTCGACCACCTGACGGGACCGGACGTGGAGTGGGAGTTCCACCACCGCGAGGTCGCCCTGCAGGCGCCGCTGGACTCGTTGACGTACCACCGGATGCGTGCGGCGGTCGAGGAGTTCGCGCCCGAGGGGCACGTGGTGCCGTACTGCATGTCGGGCGGCACGGACGCCAAGCAGTTCTCGCGCCTCGGTATCACCGGCTACGGATTCGCGCCGCTGAAACTGCCCGAGGGCTTCGACTACCAGGCGCTCTTCCACGGTGTCGACGAACGCGTTCCCGTCGAGGCACTGCACTTCGGCGTCCGCGTTCTCGACCGCTTTCTGCGCACGGCCTGAGGGGGACGGAATGCGGACACTGTCATACGGATCATGGCCCTCGCCCATCGACGCGGCGCTCGCCGCGGCACACGACGGGCACCCCGAGTTCGCCGGGTTCGTCGGTGACGAGGCCTGGTGGACCGAACCCCGGCCCACCGAGGGCGGCCGGCGTACCCTCGTGCGGCGACGCGCCGACGGCACACAGGAGTCGGTGCTGCCCGCCCCGTGGAACGTCCGCAGCCGCGTCATCGAGTACGGCGGACAGCCCTGGGCGGGGGAGATGCGCCCCGAGGGGCCGTTCGTGGTGTTCGTGAACTTCGCCGACCAACGGCTCTACGCGTACGAGCCCGGCGCCGAGCCCCGTCCCCTCACGCCCGTGTCCTCCGTCGGCGGCGGACTGCGCTGGGTGGACCCGCAGTTGCACCCCGACCGGGGTGAAGTGTGGTGCGTGATGGAGGAGTTCACCGGCGACGGACCGACCGACGTACGACGGGTCGCCGCCGCGGTGCCGCTCGACGGGTCGGCCGCCCGGGACCGGGGCGCCGTGCGTGAACTAACCGACGCACGCCACCGGTTCGTCACCGGACCGCGGCTGTCCCCCGACGGCGGCCAGGCGGCCTGGCTCGCCTGGGACCACCCGCGGATGCCCTGGGACGGCACGGATCTCATCCTCGCGGACGTCACCGAGGACGGCACCCTGCACGCCCCGCGGGTGGTCGCGGGCGGCCCCGAGGAGTCGATCGCCCAGGCGGACTGGGCCGCCGACGGCACGCTGTTGTACGCGGGGGATGCCACCGGCTGGTGGAATCTGTACCGGCTCGGACGGGAGACGCCCGTCTGTACCCGGGAGGAGGAGTTCGGCGGCCCGCTGTGGAAGATCGGGTACCGCTGGTTCGCGCCGCTGCCGAGCGGGCTCGTGGCCGTCGTGCACGGACGGGGCGCCACCGCTCTCGGGATTCTGGACCCGGAGACCGGCGAGGTCGTCGACGCGGCGGGACCCTGGACCGAGTTCACCCCGACACTCGCCGTGCACGGCAGCCGCGTCCTCGGTGTCGGCGCCAGTCCGCGCAGCGCGTACGAGGTCGTCGAGCTGGACTTCCGCACCGGACGTGCCCGGGTGGTCGGCGCCGCCCACGACGACCCGGTGGATCCCGCGTACTACCCGGAGCCGCAGATCCGCACCTTCACCGGCCCCGCCGGCCGGGAGATCCACGCCCACGTCTATCCACCGCACCACCCCGACCACGTCGCTCCCGGCGACGAACTGCCGCCCTACGTCGTCTGGGCACACGGCGGCCCCACCGGCCGGGCCCCCCTCGTCCTCGACCTGGAGATCGCCTACTTCACCTCGCGCGGCATCGGTGTCGCCGAGGTCAACTACGGCGGTTCGGCGGGACACGGCAGGGAGTACCGCAACCGGCTGCGCGAGCAGTGGGGTGTCGTCGACGTCGAGGACTGCGCGGCCGTCGCCGTCGCCCTCGCGGAGGAGGGCACCGCCGACCGCCGCCGGCTCGCCATCCGTGGTGGCAGCGCGGGCGGCTGGACCGCCGCCGCGTCCCTCACGGCCACCGACGTGTACGCCTGCGGCACGATCCTCTACCCGATCCTCGACCTCACCAGCTGGGGTTCGGGCGAGACCCACGACTTCGAGTCCCAGTACCTGGAGTCGCTGATCGGTCCCCTCGCCGAGGTACCCGGCCGCTATGTGGAGCGTTCACCCGCCGAGCACGCCGACCGGATCACCGCGCCCTTCCTGCTGCTCCAGGGACTCGACGACGTCATCTGTCCGCCCGCGCAGTGCGAGCGGTTCCTGGCCAGGATCGCGGGGCGCCACGTCCCGCACGCCTACATCGCCTTCGAGGGCGAGGGGCACGGATTCCGCCGGGCCGACACCATGGTGCGCGCCCTGGAGTCCGAACTCTCCCTGTACGCACAGGTCTTCGGCCTGAACCCGACCGGCATTCCCGCCTTGGAGCTCCTCAAGTGAAGTCCCTGACCCGTCCCGCCCGGCTCGCACCCGGGGCCCGCGTCGCCGTCGTCTCGCCGAGCGGTCCCGTGCCCGAGGAGCGGCTGGAGGCGGGCCTCGACCTGCTGCGCGGCTGGGACCTTGATCCCGTGGTGGCGCCCCATGTCCTCGACCGGCACGCCGAGTTCAACTACCTCGCGGGCGCCGACGCCGACCGGGCCGCCGACTTCCAGGCCGCCTGGTGCGACCCGGAGGTGTCCGCGGTGTTCTGCGCCCGCGGCGGCTACGGCGCGCAGCGCATGGTCGACCTCCTCGACTGGGACGCGATCCGTTCCGCGGGCCCCAAGGTGTTCCTCGGCTTCAGCGACATCACCGCGCTGCACGAGGCGTTCGCGACCCGCGCCGGGCTGGTCACCCTGCACGGACCCATGGTCGCGGCCGTCGACTTCCTGAAGAACGCGCGGACGCAGGAACACCTGCGGGCGACGCTCTTCGAGCCGGAGACCGTACGAACCCTCACGTCCGTCCCGTCGGACACGGGAGGCGCGCTGGTGCCGGGGCGGGCCCGGGGTGTCACCCTCGGTGGCTCTGTCAGCCTGCTGGCCGCCGACCTCGGTACACCGCACGCCCGTGCCTCCGCCCGGGGCGGACTGCTGCTGATCGAGGACATCGGTGAGGTGGCCTACCGGCTGGACCGGATCCTCACCCAGCTCCTGCGGGCCGGGTGGCTCGACTCGGTCGCCGGGATCGCGCTCGGTTCCTGGGTGGACTGCGGCCCGTACGAGAGCGTGCGGGCCGTCTTCGCCGACCGGCTGGGCGGCCTCGGCGTGCCGGTCGTCGAGCACTTCGGGTTCGGCCACTGCGAAGGGGCCCTCACGATTCCGTTCGGCGTCGGGGCGGAACTGGACGCGGACGAGGGGACACTGACACTGGACGAGCCCGCACTCGCGTAGATCCAGCCGTCGCCCGTCGCCCGTCGCCCGTCGCCCGTCGCCCGTCGCCCGTCGCCCGTCGCCCGTCGCCCGCGGGGCGCCGTGGTGTCAGTGGTGGGGTTGCCGCCTCTCAGGGCGAGCCGGGAGCCCGGGTGCGGAGGGGTGACCTGCCGGGGCGGCCGGGAAGGTGTGGACAGGGCCCGCCGGTCACCCGGAGGAACCTCCCACCGAGCGGACCGCCGTCCCGCGGCCCATGCTGGGCGCATGAGTCCGAAGTCCCCCGACGCCTCCGGCACGAGCGGCGCGAAGAGCCGCGCCGGGCTGATGACACCGGGCAGGACCACCGTCGTGGCGCTGGTTCTCCTCGCGCTGGTCTTCGTCTTCGAGAACACCCGGAGCACGAAGATCCGGCTGCTGATCCCGGAGGTGACCACGCCCCTGTGGATGGCGCTGCTGGGCACCGGGGCGATCGGTGCGCTGTGCGGGGCGTACTCCTCGAGGCGACGGCCGTGAGAACGTGGAGACCACGGGGCCGCAGAGCGGCGGCGGCGTACTGTGGCCGGATGCCTGAGAACGCCTCCCCCTACCTCGCCCAGGGCCCCCACGCGGGCATACGGCACTTCGCGTACGAAGACGCGGCCGAGTTCACCGCGCGGGTCCGCGAGAGCAAGGCCCTGCATCAGCCCTGGCTCTTCCCGCCGGGAAGCCCCGACGCCTACGCGGCGTACGCGGGACGGCTCATCAAGGACCCCACGAAGGCCGGTTTCCTCGTCTGTGAACGGGACGGCGGGGCCATCGCCGGCTTCATCAACATCAACAACATCGTGGAGGGCGGCTTTCTGAGCGGGGCGCTCGGATACGGCGCCTTCGCACAGGCCGCGGGACGGGGACTCATGTCCGAGGGGCTCGGGCTCGTGGTCCGGTACGCCTTCACGACGATGGGGCTGCACCGGCTGGAGATCAACGTCCAGCCCGGGAACGCTGCCTCCATCGCGCTAGCCCGGCGCTGCGGATTCCGGCTCGAGGGCTTCTCGCCGGACTTCATCCACATCGACGGCGCCTGGCGCGACCACGAACGCTGGGCGATCACCTCGGAGATGACCACTTCCCCGTGACCCGCCCGCGCCCGCCGCGGATCCCGGCCCTCGCGGGGCCCACCGGCGCCCAGGGCCGCGCGGCACGGCCGCCTTTGCGCAATCCTGACCGTATCCTGACGAGCGGAACCCCTGGTCAGGTGGGCGATGTCGCTGTTCCATGGTCGTCGTGACGACGATCCGACGTGACGTAATGACGCTGCCGTCAGCGGAGTTGGGCCCCAGCAACCCCCTGCCGCCCCTGCGGCCGCTCGACGAGGCGCATCGCATCGACGACCGGGACCGCGAAGGACTGCCCCGGGACATGGCCCGGCAGATCGGCTACGAACCCCTGCGCGACATCCTGCCGGAGCGCCTCCGCGACGGCTACGACAGACACCGCACGCCCCGCGCGACCGACACGATCGTGATCGAGAACGACCGGCTGCGAGTCACCGTACTGCCGTCCCGCGGAGGCCGTGTCGCCTCCCTCTTCCACAAGCCCTCGCGGCGCGAACTCCTCTACCGCAACCCGGTGTTCCAGCCCGCCTGCTTCGCCCTCAACGGCGCCTGGTTCTCCGGCGGCATCGAGTGGAACATCGGCGCGACCGGCCACACCACCCTGTCCTGCGCACCCGTCCACGCGGCCCGGGTGGCGGCCCCCGACGGCGGCGAGATGCTCCGCCTGTGGGAGTGGGAACGGCTGCGCGACCTGCCCTTCCAGGTCGACCTGTGGCTGCCGGAGGGCTCCGACTTCCTGCACGTCGGCGTCCGCGTCCGCAACCCGCACGAGAAGCCCGCCCCCGTGTACTGGTGGTCCAACATCGCCGTCCCCGAGCGGCGCAGGGTGCTGGTACCGGCGGACGAGGCCTGGCACTTCGGCTACGAACGCCGGCTGCGCCGGGTACCGGTACCGGAGCACGAGGGCGTCGACCGCACCCGCCCGCCGCGCGCCGACTTCCCCGCCGACTACTTCTACGAAGTACCGGACGGCCAGCGCCGCTGGATCGCCGCCCTCGACGACGCGGGTGAGGGGCTCGTGCAGACGTCCACCGACGTACTGCGCGGACGCAAGCTGTTCGTCTGGGGTTCCGGCGCGGGCGGCCGGCGCTGGCAGGAGTGGCTCACCGAGCCCGGCACCGGCGGCTACTGCGAGATCCAGGCCGGGCTCGCCCGCACCCAGCTGGAGCATGTGCGGCTGGACGCGGAGAGCGAGGTCACCTGGCTGGAGTCGTACGGGCCGCTGGCGGGGGACGACGCCGGCGCGCGGACGGTCCACGGAGCCGACTGGGCCGCGGCGCGGGCGGAGGTGGAAAGCCGTCTGGAGCGCGCCCTGCCACGGGCCGACGTCGAGGCGGCGTACGCGGCCTGGCTCCCGCACGCCGACACCGAACCCGGCGAGGTGCTCCACGTCGGGTCCGGCTGGGGAGCCCTCGAAGTGCTGCGCGCCACCTACAAGTTGGCGGGGACGCCGTTCGACGAGTCCACGCTGGGAGCGGCACAGGCGCCGTGGGTGGAACTGCTCAGGACCGGTGCCTTTCCCGAGCAACGACGGGTCGCGCCGCCGGGCGAGACGCTGGTCGCCCCGCACTGGCGGGACATGCTGGAGACCGCGCCCGCCAAGCCGCTCGCCGAGTACCACCTCGGCGTCGCCCAGTGGCACGCGGGGGACGTGGCACAGGCTGTGCGCAGTTGGGAGCGAGCACTCGAACTCGCCCCGTCCCTCTGGCCGTTGCTGCGCTGTCTGGCCGTCGCGGACCAGCAGGCGGGCAACCGCGAGCGGGCCGCCGACCGGTACGCGGAGGCCTTCGACGACCTGTGCCAGGAGCGTCGCGACGACGGTGCGGCGTGGACCGCGGCCACGGCCGCGCTCGGGCGGGAGGCGCTGACGGCGCTGCTCGCGGTGCGGCGTACGGCGGAGGCGCGGAGGGTCTGGGATCGACTGCGGCCCGCCACCCGGACAAGGGGTCGATTCCGGCTGGTCGAGGCGGAGTTGCTGCTCGCGGAGGGGGACCGGGAAGGCGCGCGGGCCGTGTTCGACGCGGGGTTCGAGGTCGCCGATCTACGGGAGGGAGCAGAGGTGATCGGTGCGCTGTGGGCCCGGCTCACCGACGAGGCGCTGCCCGAACGGTACGACTTCCGGATGCGGCCCCCGGCGGTCGAATGGCGCGTCGATCCGGCCTGAACGGGACCCGCCCTCGTATGCCGGGATCCGGGGCGGACCGGCCCGCCCCGGATCCCGGCATACGAGGCCGGAAAGGGATCCGGACCGGCTACTGGGCCGTCCCGCGGTCCACGTACTCGTACACGGCTCCGTCCGGATGCATGGCGATCAGGTTGCGGCCCGCGGGTGTCCCCACGGGCCCCGCCAGAATGTGCGCGCCCAGTTCGCCGAGCACCCGATGGGCCTCCTCGACGTCCTTGACGGCGATGGTCGCGGCGACCTTGCGCAGGACGTCCAGCTCGGCCTCCGGTCCGCTCATCAGCAGGAAGCAGCCCACCGCGGCGACCGACACTCCGCCGCGCTCGAACCGCAGGGCGCGCACGCCCGCGAGCCTTTCGTAGAAGGGGACCGAAGTCTCCAGGTCGTCGACGCAGATGCGCAGCGTGGTTCCCAGAATCTCCATACGGGGGAGCCTAGTCGGGGCAGTCTCGGGAGGAGATCGTTTCGGACGCAGCCCAGGCGGCCGGTCCGCCGGTCGCGGAGCGGGCGGTCCCCTCGTCCTCGACCGGGCGGGTCACACGTCCTTCCGGCAGAGGATCTCCCCGTGCAGCACGGAGAACCAGCCGTCCTCCCGCCGCCCCCACTCACGCCACGCGTCCGACACGGCCCGCAGTCGTCCGGCGGTCGCGTGGCCGCCCTCGGTGGCCCGGTCCGCGTACGCCGAGGCCAGGGTGCGATCGGCCCACAGCCCGCTCCACCACTCCCGCTCGGCCTCGGTCGCGAAGGTCCAGGTGCTCGACGTCGCGGTGATGTCCGTGAGCCCCGCGGCCAGTGCCCACGACCTGAGACGGCGGCCCGCGGCCGGCTCGCCCCCGTTGGCACGGGCGACGCGCAGATACAGGTCCTGCCAGTCGGTCATGCCCGGCACCTCGGGATACCAGGTCATGGCCGAGTAGTCCGCGTCGCGCACGGCGATGAAGCCGCCGGGCCTGGTGACCCGGTGCATCTCGCGCAGCGCCTGCACCGGGTCGCCCACGTGCTGCAGCACCTGGTGGGCGTGGACGACGCAGAAGGTGTCGTCGGGGAAATCCAGGGCGTGCACGTCCGCGACCCCGAACTCCACGTTGCGCAGACCGCGGCCGGCCGCCGTGGCACGGGCCTGGTCCAGGATCCCGGGGGCGTGGTCGACGCCGGTGACCTGTCCGTCCGGAACCAGTTCCGCGAGGTCGGCGGTGATGGTGCCCGGGCCGCAGCCGATGTCCAGGATCTTCATGTGGGGCTTGAGCGAGTCGAGCAGGTAGGCCGCGGAGTTGGCCGCGGTGCGCCAGGTGTGCGAGCGCAGTACGGACTCGTGGTGGCCGTGCGTGTAGACGGCGGTCTCCTGCGGCTTCGGCATGACCGTTCCCCTTCGTCTGCTTCTCCTCGGTCATGGATCACCGTACGCCCGCGTGTCGGATGATGAGACCTGCGTCTCGCCATATGGGCATCGCGCTCAGTGACGCGGCCCGTGCTCCGGGAGCATGCCCCGTACGGCGTACGCGGCGGCGGCGCCCAGGGCCGCGCCCGCGAGGACGTCGCTCGGGAAGTGGGCTCCGGTGTAGACACGGGACAGGGCCACCGCCGTGGCCAGCGGTGCCACGGCGGCGCCCCAGCCGCGCGACTCCAGCGCCACGCCTGTCGCGAAGGCGGCGGCCGACGCGGAGTGACCCGACGGGAACGAGGTCGTGATCGGCTGGCGCTTGAGCCGGCGCGCCCGGGGGACCGGGGCGAGGGACGGGCGGGGGCGGCGCACCGTGCGTTTGCCGACCGTGTTGATCGTGGCGGAGGCGAGGCTCAGTGAGGCGAGACCCCTGGCCGCGGCCCGGCGCGCGTGGGGCGTGCGGGTGGCGGCGAGGGCCGCTGCCGTGGCGAACCACAGCAGGCCGTGGTTCGCGCTGCGGCTCAGCTTCGGCAGGAGACGGTCGCCGCCCGGCCAGTGGCGGGACGCGACGGCTTCGAAGAGGCGGGAGTCCGCCGTCAGGAAGCGGCTCCGAAGGGGGTGAGGGCCCGGGGGACCGGCGGTGAGGTCGATGTCAGGCGTGGTGGTCATGGGGTGCGACTACCCGCGCCGGGGCGTTTTCCGCCCCCCGCTGTCCGTCCCCCGCTGTCCGTCCCGGCCTGCGCCGCCCCGGCCGGGCACGGGACCCGGGATCGCGGGTGCGCCCCGGGCGGGGCGGGGGCGTGGTTCCGGGCTTCACCGGGCCCACGGGGACGTGTGATGGCCCACCCCTCGGATATGGGTTTGCCGGGCGGCCCCGCCTCCACGGAGAATGCCTCACCATGGGACACCTCGAAGCCGCACATCTTGAGTACTACCTTCCCGACGGGAGGGCGCTGCTCGGCGACGTGTCGTTTCGGGTGGGGGAAGGGGCCGTCGTCGCCCTGGTCGGACCGAACGGAGCCGGCAAGACCACGCTGCTCCGGCTGATCTCGGGGGAGCTGAAGCCGCACGGGGGGACCGTCACCGTCGGTGGCGGCCTCGGTGTGATGCGCCAGTTCGTCGGCTCGGTACGGGACGAGACGACCGTACGGGACCTGCTCGTCTCCGTGGCACCGCCCCGCATCCGGCAGGCCGCGAAGGCCGTCGACGCCGCCGAGCACGATCTCATGACCGTCGACGACGAGGCCTCCCAGCTCCGCTACGCGCAGGCCCTGTCCGACTGGGCCGAGGTGCGCGGATACGAGTCCGAGACGCTCTGGGACATGTGCGTCATGGCCGCGCTCGGCGTCCCGTACGAGAAGGCGCAGTGGCGTCTGGTGCGGACGCTGTCCGGCGGTGAGCAGAAGCGGCTGGTGCTGGAGGCCCTGCTGCGCGGCACCGACGAGGTCCTGCTCCTCGACGAGCCGGACAACTATCTCGACGTACCGGGAAAGCGCTGGCTGGAGGAGCGGCTCAAGGAGACCCGCAAGACCGTGCTGTTCGTCTCCCACGACCGGGAGCTGCTGGCGCGCGCCGCCGAGAAGATCGTCAGCGTCGAGCCCAGTCCGACCGGCGCCGACGCCTGGGTGCACGGCGCCGGCTTCGCGACGTACCACGAGGCCCGCCAGGAGCGCTTCGCCCGCTTCGAGGAGCTGCGCAGACGATGGGACGAGAAGCACGCCCAGCTGAAGAAGCTGGTGCTGAACCTGCGTCAGGCGGCGTCCATCAGCCATGAGCTGGCGTCCCGCTATCAGGCCGCGCAGACCCGGCTGAGGAAGTTCGAGGAGGCCGGCCCGCCGCCCGAGCCGCCGCGCGAGCAGGACATCAGGATGCGGCTGCACGGCGGACGGACCGGTGTACGGGCCATCACCTGCCAGGGGCTCGAGCTCACCGGTCTGATGAAACCCTTCGACCTGGAGGTCTTCTACGGCGAGCGCGTCGCCGTGCTCGGTTCCAACGGCTCCGGGAAGTCCCACTTCCTGCGCCTGCTCGCCGGGGACACCGTCGCGCACACCGGCGCCTGGAAACTCGGCGCGCGGGTCGTCGCGGGGCACTTCGCGCAGACGCACGCCCATCCCGAGCTGCAGGGGCGCACGCTTCTCGACATTCTGTGGAGCGAGCACTCCCAGGACCGTGGCGCCGCGATGTCCCGGCTGCGCCGCTACGAGCTGACCGCCCAGGCCGAGCAGCGGTTCGAGAAGCTCTCCGGCGGCCAGCAGGCCCGCTTCCAGATCCTGCTGCTGGAGCTGGAGGGCTCCACGGCCCTGCTGCTGGACGAGCCGACCGACAACCTGGACCTGGAGTCGGCGGAGGCACTCCAGGAGGGTCTGGAGGCGTACGAGGGGACGGTCCTCGCGGTCACCCACGACCGCTGGTTCGCCCGCTCCTTCGACCGCTACCTGGTCTTCGGTTCCGACGGACGGATCCGGGAGACGACGGAGCCGGTCTGGGACGAGCGGCGCGTGGAGCGCACCCGCTAGGCAGCGTCCGGCGCCCGTGGAATGCCCGGGACCCCGGATGTTCGTAGAGTGGAGGGAGGACGGCGAGATCCATGGTTCCCTCCCGGACGCCGCTCGGGTGCCGCTCGCGGGAGTGTGTGCCCGGCGGGCACCCGGACCGCGCCGCAGGACACGACGAGCGGGGTACCACCATGACCGGAGTCGACCCGGACCGGCTGGACGACCAGCAGCTGATGAGAGAGCTGGAGACGATCCACCGGACGCGCCACGACACGCTGCTCCACGGTTCGAACGACGCGCTGCGGACCCACAACGTGCGCATGGCCGAGCTGGAGGGCGAGTACCTGCGCCGCCACCCGCGCCGCCCGGTGGCCCCGGGCCGGACCCGCGACGGAGCCCGGGAACGGGTCTTCGGAGGATCCGTCTGAACGCTCCGGGCGGTGCCCCCGGCGGGGGCCCGGTCGCTCCCCTCGCACCCGCGACCGGACCCCCGCCGCTCCGGCGCCGTCACTGACACCGGCGCCGAGTCCGGCCGCCCCGTGCACGGATCGGCACGGCTGATGTCGGCGGGCGCCGAGCCGGGGGCCTCGGACACCGCGACGTCCCCGACCCGGGCCGACACGGCGACGTCCCCGACCCGCGCCGGCTCCGCGAGGTCCCGGCGACGGGCCGGCTCCACGCGCTGAACCCACTCCCCGCACGCATCGGACAGGGCCGCGGACCCTCGCCGGATTCTCGGCCGCCGGGATGCGGGTGCCTCAGCAGTACCCCCGAGACCGCGGCCCATGCCCGACGGATACGTATCAACCCGCCCGGTGCGCAAGGGGTTTGCCCCGACCGCGCAGGGGCAGGCGGAATTTCAGTGCTTCGGACAGGAGGCACGTCCGTGGGAGCCGTCAGGTTCTCGCCACGGGTGTGCCTGTCCGGCGTACCCCGCGCTCCCACGGTGACCGTCCAACCCAAGGCACTTATAAGGGAGTTGCGACGCATCATGGGAAACCGAGTGAGCGCGAAACGCCACCCGCACGACGACGCCCCCGACACCGCGGAGGCGTTCCGCAGGCTGGCCGCGCTCCCCGCGGGGAGCGCGCGCGACGCACTTCGCGAGGAGATCGTCGAGGCCTGGCTGCCCATGGCCGACCGGCTCGCGGGCCGGTTCCGCAACCGTGGCGAGAGCCTGGAGGATCTGCGGCAGGTGGCGGCACTCGGCCTGGTCAAGGCCGTCGACCGGTACGACCCCGAACTCGGGAACGCCTTCGAGAGCTACGCGGTGCCGACCGTGACCGGTGAGATCAAGCGCCACTTCCGCGACCACATGTGGACCGTCCATGTGCCGCGCCGGGTCCAGGACCTGCGCAACCGTGTGCGGTTCGCCCAGCAGGAACTGTCGGGGACCGTCTCCGGCCACGGGCCCACCGTCGCCGAGATCGCCGCGCACGCCCGGATGGACGAGGAGGACGTCCGGGCCGGCCTGGAGGCGCTGGAGAGCTTCAGCGCGCTCTCCCTCGACGCCGAGCTCCGGGGCGGCGACGACGGGTACTCGCTCAGCGACGCCCTCGGCTCGGCCGACCCCGCCCTCGACGTCGTGATCGACCGCGAGGCCGTCAAGCCCCGGCTGCGGGCCCTGCCCGAGCGTGAACGCACCATCCTCTACATGCGGTTCTTCGGCGACATGACCCAGAGCAGCATCGCCGAGCAGCTCGGCATCTCGCAGATGCACGTCTCCCGGCTGATCAGCCGCTGCTGCGCGCGGCTGCGGAACCAGATCCTGCGCGACGCGGTGTGACCGGTCCACCGGGCGCGGTCCGACCGGACCCGGCGGTGGGAAGGCACGGGTGAAGGCGGTCCGGCACCCGGACCCCCACGCGCCCGGCGGACGCGCCGTCATGGTGCGTCACCCGCGCTCCATGGCCAGGGCGATGTGGCGGGACATCATGTCCATCGCCTGGGCCTCCGCCATCGAGAAGGCGAGGCGGCCGCCGCCGCGGAACAGCGTCAGGACTCCGCTCGCGGGGCCGGCCCCGCGGAGCAGGGGGACGCACAGCAGCGAGGTCACGTTCGCGCGCACGAGGACGGGGGCGCCCGAGGTGTCACGGCCGAAGGCGTCCGGGTCGGCGGCCCGGACCTGGAGCACCGCCGAGCCGCCACGCGCGGCCTCGGCGACGAGAGGGCACGTGGCGGGATCCTGCCCGGCCACGGCACTCGCTCCCTCGGCGTCCTCGGCGGGGGCGAGCACCGTCGTACGCGACAGCCGCCCCGGACCCGTGTCGGCCACCACCCAGTCCGCGAACCTCCCGTGCAGCACAGCGGCAGCCCGGGCCAGTACCGCGGACGGAGCTCCGGCCGGTCCGCCGAGCAGCGCCGTGGTCATGGCGTCCACCAGGTCCATCAGGGCCGCGTGCCGGGTCGTCCCGGTGAGGTCCGGCACCGGGTCCGGCACCCGATCGTCCGACGGCACCCGGGAACCCGCGGGCTGCAGCACGACGAGGACGGCGGTGCGCGGCTCGCCGTTGGGGCGCAGGGCGGTCAGCGTCACCCGTACCGGCACCGAGGGATGCTGCTGGAGGTGCACGGTGAGACCGCGGTCGCCCTCCCCGCGCGCCACCGCCGCAGCCTGCGAACGGAACGCGGCGCGGTCGCCGTGCGCGAGGAACCCGGTCAGCGGCCGGCCGGTCGCGTAGCCGGCCCGGACACCGGTGAAGTCGGCCGCCGCGAAGTTCAGCCTGCGGACCACCGTCTCGCGGTCCACCAGCGCGACGGGCACCGGAACCCGCTGGAAGAGGGCCTTGAGAAGCTGCTGCTCCTGGCGGTCGACCGGAGCCACCGCGGCCGGCCCGCCGGAGGACAGCCGCTCGTACCGGGGCCACAACTGGCCCGCCACGTGGTCGAGTTCGAAGATCGCCGCGTCGAGCACCGTCGGCAGGGCGTCGGCCGGTACGGAACGCGCCGCCTTGAGTTCCGAGACGCGGCGCACGAAATCCGCGAGTTCTTCACCGAATTCGTCCGTGTGGGCCATGCGATGAACGTAACCCGAAGGACAGGTTCCGGGTGTGGGCAGGGTGTGTCCGGCCGAGTCGTTTTCCGTGCGGGGGAGCGGGAAAGCGCGCAGAGAGGAGGCGCGAACATGACGGACACCGGTCAACTCGGTCAACTGAGAGCGGAATCGGCGGAGTCGACACTTCCGGGCAGACGGCTGTCGGAACTGGCCGACCGGGCGGTCCGGTGCACCACCGACTGCTGCGGTGCCAGTTGCGTGGTCTCCGAGGGTGCCCCCGACCGGTCCGCCGCCGTCACCCACCCCGACCTCGCCGGACTCGTAGCCGTCCAGCTGCGCTCCGGCGACGGTCCGATCCCCACCGCGGTGGAACGCGGCGAGCCCGTCGACTCGGCGGACCTGCTGCGCGAGGAGCGCTGGCCGCAGTACCGCGCCCTGGCCCTCGACTCGGGGGTGCGCTCCACCGTCACGATCCCTTTCCGGCGCTCCGGGCTGACCGTCACCCTCAGCCTCTACAGCTTCCGGCCGGGCGCCCTGGAGGACGCCCCGCACGGCCCCGCCCGCGCGCTCGGCGAGCTCGCCGTGACCTGTCTCGTCCGCGACCGCTCCTACCGTTCCGCGCTGGCCGAGCTCGACCAGCTCGGCACCGCGCTGCGCACCCGGCCGGTGGTCGACCAGGCGTGCGGCATCGTCATGTACGTACTGGGCTGCGACGCGGACGCGGCCTTCGGGGTGCTGCGCCGCATCTCGCAGGGGAGCCAGCGCAAACTGGCCGACGTGGCCTCGACCGTCGTGGACAGGCGTGGCCGCGGTCTGGAACGGGAGATGCGTTTCCACTCGGACCGTCTCCTCCCGGACTGACGGGCGTCTCGCCGTTGTCACCCGCTCGGGTGCCGCCGTCCCGCGAATGGTGTCCGGCCGCGCGCGCCCCGGGGCAGGGCGGGCTGTGATGGGCTCGGGGAGCACGACGGCCGTGCCCCTTCAGACGCAGCCGTTCCGAAGGAGCCCAGCCGATGCGCCGTACCGCCCGTGTGCTGTCCGCCACCGCCCTGGCCTGTACCGCGCTGGGCGCGGCCGCCTCGGCCGCGTCCGCGGATCCGGGCGCCCAGGTCGTGCCGGTCTCCGTGAGACCCGGGGAGTTCGTCACCGTCTCGGTCTCCTGCGACGCGACGGGCGGTGCGCCGCCCGAGTTCGTCGACGCCCGCTCCGTCGCCTTCGAGGGGAGGGAGGTCCGGTTGCACCGGGTGAGCGACGGCGCGGACAAGAAGGCCGTGACCTACCGCGGAACGGCCCGTGTTCCGTCCCGGGCTCCGGCCCGCGGGGGTCCCGGCGGCGGCATCGGCACCGCGAGTCGTGCGGCGGGTCCCGGCGCCTCGCGCGGAGTCGGTGAGCGGGCTGTCGAGGGCGTGTGCCCCGGCGCGCCGGGTGGCCGCGCGAGACCGTGGAAGGCCTCGTACAGCGTGGCCCGCGACACCCCCGACACCGCGCACGGCACGTCTCGGAAGGTTCCGAGTGAGGCGGCCGACGTTCCCGGGAAGGCCCCGCGCGAGACGCCGGCTGTTCCCCGCGAAGCCGCGAGTGCGGCCCCGGCCGCCCCCCGGGAGGCTGGTCCGGGTGTGGCTTCGGTTGTTCCTCGGGAGGCTGGTCCGGGTGTGGCTTCGGCCGTCCCTCGGGAGGCTGGTCCGAGTGTGGCCTCCGCCGCCCCTCGGGAAGCCCCACGCGACGTCCCGGTCACCCCTGGGAGCACCGCAGGTGAGGGTGCTCCGGAGGGCGTTTCTCCGGGGACGGCCCGTGACAGCGCTCCGGTCATCCCCGGAGCGGCGGGTGCGCCGGCCGCTCCTCGGAAAGCTCAGGGCGACGTCCCGGTCGTTCCCGGGAGCGCCGCGGACGAGGGCCTCCAGGACCCGCTCGCGGGTGCCGCTCCCGACAGCGCCCCGGTGGTTCCCGGGAACCCGGCCCTTGAGGGTGTCCAGGATGTTCCTCCCGCAACGGCACGCGACAGCGCCCCGGTCGCCCCTGAGAAGGCGGTCGGCGGGGACGCCCAGGACGTACCTCTCGGTACCGTCCGTGAAGGCGGTCAGGACGTACCTCCGGGTACCGCTCGGGAAGGCGCTCAGGACGTACCTCCGGGTACCGCTCGGGAAGGCGGTCAGGACGTTCCTGGTGGCGCGGGTCGCGACCACGCACCCGGCACCGCCCAGTCCGCCCCCCACGACAGCGCCCCGGACCATCCGAAAGGCGCGGGGCGCGGGGACGCTCCTCAGGACGCCGGTCACGACGGCGCGGACGACACGGCGAACCGTCCCGCGGGCGCCCAGCACGGGGTGGAGGCCGGTGAGGGCGGCTCCTTCGGTGAGTCCGTCCCGGCCCTGATCGCCGGAGCGCTTCTCATCGCGTGTGCGCTGGGCGCGGCCGCCCACCGTCTGTGCCGCGAGCGCCTGTCCACCGGCCGCTGACGATGTGACGGGCGCGACCCGGCGGCCGCCCATGGCGGGACCGAAGCGTGGGTACGGAGTCACCGAAGCGGATCACGCACGGCGACGCGGCGGAGCGTAGGGCAGCGGCGGCGGAGACAGGGCACGGCATCACGGACTGCGCGGAGGCACGGATGCGGCGGACGGTTCCGGAAGGGCACGGTCCGGTCCGCTACGGCCCGCCGCTCCCCGATCAGGGACTGCCGGTGCTGCCGGAACTGCGCGCCGCCCTCGCCGCCGCCGCGGACCACACCGAGGCGGAGCCCCCCGGCGGCGGCCCCGACCTCCTCGACGCCGCCCGCGGCTACTGGAACCGGCGGGGTCTGGCCGCCGAACGCGACCGGGTGGCCGCCGCCCCCGGCGCCCCCGCGCTGCTCCTCGCGCTGACCGGCGCCCTCGGTGGTGACGTCCTGGTGCCGAGGCCGTGCGCCGCCTGGTGGGCGCCGCAGGTGCGGTTGCTGGGCCGGTCCGTGTTCCATGTGGCGACGCCCGCGGAGTGCGGCGGCCTGCCGGACCCGTATGCGCTGCTGGAGACGGTCCGCAGGGTCCGTGCCGAGGGCGGCGATCCACGGCTGCTCGTCCTCTCCGTCGCCGACGACCCCACGGCCACCGTCGCGCCGCCCGAGGTGGTCCACGAGACCGTCGAGGCCGCCGTGGCCGAGGGGCTGCACGTGGTCAGCGACGAGACCTGGCGAGACACCCTGCACCGGCCGCACGACACCATGCTGCTCAGCCCCGCCGAGATGCTTCCCGGAAAGGTCACCGTCATCGCGGACCTCTCCGGGGCCTTCCTGCCGCAGGGCTGGCCCGCCGCCGTGGCCCGCTTCCCGGTCACCGACGCGGGTGTCCTGCTGCGCGCCCGCGTCCTCGACGTACTCACCGTGCTCGGGGCCCGCGTCGCGCGACCGGTCGCCGTCGCGGCCTCGTACGCGCTCGGCGAGCCGGACGCGGTCACCGAGCGGCTCACGGTGGCCGTAGGCCTGCACGCGCGCGTGGCCGACGCCGTGCACCGCGCGGTGACCGGCGCGGGTGCCCTCGCGCGGCCGCCCCGGGCCGGCCGGCATCTGTACGTGGATCTCGGCCCGTTGCGCACCGCGCTCACCGCGCACGGCGTCGGCGACGCACAGGAACTGGAGGACTTCCTCACCGCCCGGCTCGGCATGCCCGCGCCGGGCGGCCATCGCTTCGGCGACGATCTCGGAGCGCTGCGGGTCCGGCTGGGGACGGGACCGCTGTTGGGAGCGAGCGACGAGGAGCGGACGGAATGCCTCAGTTCATCCGCGCCGTTGGAACTGCCACATGTGCAACGTGCGTTGACCCTCTTGGGGTCGACCTTCGACGATCTCCGCGACGACGCTCAGCGATGGGAGCCTCTTCGATGACGCAGCAGTCCCGGTCGACCACGAGCACCGACGCCGGCGCACCGGACACCGACGAGCCGGCGTCCTCCCCGGCTCCGGCGGCGCGTTCCTCGCCCGCCACCCCACCTGTCGTACCGCTTCGTCCCGCCGTTCCGCTCGCCGAGCCCCGACCGCTCGGCGAGCGGCGTGTGTGGCCGAGATCGTTCGTCGACCGGCTGACCGCTCCGCTGCCGGGGCTGCGGGCCTTCGCCCGGTTGGCCCGCGAGGGCGCGCTGCGGCCGCGGCCCGAGGGGCTCGCCGACATCCCCTCACTGCCGTTCGAACCGGTACCGCTGCCCCGGGTCGGCGCGCGCGCCGTCGCCGTCTCCTGGGCGGGGCACGCGAGTTGGGTGGTCCACATAGGCGGGCTCACCGTCCTCACCGACCCGGTCTGGTCCCGCAGGATCCTCGGCACCCCGGCCCGGATCACCCCCGTCGGCGTGCCCTGGAGCGCGCTGCCGCACGTCGACGCGGTCGTCATCAGCCACAACCACTACGACCATCTGGACGCCCCGACCCTGAGCCGTCTCCCGCGTCACACACCGGTGTTCGTACCGGCCGGACTCGGGCGCTGGTTCCGGCGCCGCCGGTTCACCCGGGTCACCGAGCTGGACTGGTGGGAGGCGGCCGAACTCGACGGTGTGCGCTTCGACTTCGTGCCCGCCCACCACTGGTCCAAGCGCGGTCTCACCGACACCTGCCGGACCCTGTGGGGTGGTTGGGTCCTGACGGAGCCCGGCGGACAACGGGTGTACTTCGCGGGGGACACGGTGTACGGCCACTGGTTCGAGCGCATCGGCCGGCGGTATCCGGGCATCGGCCTCGCCCTGCTGCCCATCGGCGCGTACGACCCCCGGTGGTGGCTCAGTGACGTCCACTGCGATCCGGAGGAGGCCGTCCAGGCAGCCGTCGACCTCGGCGCCCGCCGGATGGCGCCCATGCACTGGGGGACGTTCGTGCTCTCGGCGGAGCCGGTGATGGAGCCCTTGGCCAGAGTGCGGGCGGCCTGGGAGCGGGCGGGACTCGAGCGTGCGGATCTGTGGGATCTGCCGGTGGGGGGTTCCCGGGTGCTGGGGTGAGGACACACGGGCGGGAGTGGTGGGTGAGGGCAGGGGGTGGCAGGGGATGGTGCGAAGGCGAAGGCGAACGTGACGGTACGGGGAGGGCGCGGGCCGTCAACGGGCCGTCAGCGGTTGCCCGGGTCGCCCGCGGGGTTCTCCGTACCCCTGCCGGGACCCTCGCGCGGCTCGGTCCCGCGCACACGGCGCCACAGCCCCGGCGCCAGGCCGAGAGCCACCGTCAGGACGACCGCCGCCACCACTCCCTCCCAGGGTTGGTCGAAGAGGGATCCGCCCAGAATGCCGATGACCTGGTAGGTGGCCGCCCAGGCCAGGCACGCGGGTATGTCGCCGCGGGCGAAGGCGCGCAGCGGCATCTTCGCCAGCAGACAGGCCAACATGACCGGTATGCGGCCCGCCGGGACCAGCCGGGACAGCACGAGTACGGTGGCGCCGTGGTCGCTCAGCTTCTCCTGGGCCTGGGCGAGCCGGTCCTCGGGGGCCCGGACCCGGATCGCCTCCAGCCAGCGCGAACCGTTCTTGGACCGCATGCCGCGCCGGCCGAGCCAGTACAGCGCCACGTCGCCGAGGAACGCGGCGAGGGAGGCCACCACGAACACCAGCAGCAGCGCGAACGGCGCCGTCTGATGGAAGGCCACCACGGCCGCCGAACTCACCAGCGCGCCCGTCGGTACCACCGGCACCAGCGCGCCGATCAGCACCAGCAGGAACAGCGACGGATATCCGATGGCCTGCTGCGTGGTCTCCGGTGTGACGGCCGCGCCCGTGGCGGCGAGGAACGCCGCCCCGGCGCTGTTCCTCGCGGACAGGAAGAGCGCCGGGGTCGTGCCCGCGGCGGACAGCGATATCACCGCGCGACCTCCGGCCGCACGCTCTGGCCGTGGTCGAGCCGGTGCACCGCCACCTCGGGCGCCGACTCGGCGGCCAGGCGCACGAACTCATCACCCGGCGCATGGAATTCATGGGGGCGCACTCCGTCCATGCCGATCGGCCAGTATGTGCCGTAGTGCACCGGCACAGCGCTGCGCGGCATCAGACGGGCGAGCGCCTGTGCCGCCCGGCCCGCGTCCAGATGTCCCTCCCCGAGGAAGGGCCCCCAGCCGCCGACCGGCAACAGCGCCACATCGACCGGTCCGACCTCCTCGGCCATCGAGTCGAACAGCCCGGTGTCCCCGGCGAAATAGGTCCGCGCCTGGCCCTCGACCACGAACCCCAGCGCGGGCGAGCGGTGCGGTCCGACCGGCAGCCGTCGCCCGTCGTGCCGCGCCGACACGGCACGAACCACCAGGTCACCGACCTGGATCCGGTCCCCGGGCGCCACTTCGGTGAGCCGCAGGTGGTCCAGCCTGCGCAGCGTGGGCACCGAGCGCCCGGCCCCCTCGGGAACCAGTACCAGCGTGCCCGGCGCGAGCCGTTGCAGCGAGGGCGTGTGCAGATGGTCGGCGTGCAGATGCGAGACCAGCACCACGTCGGCGGCCGCCGCCTCGGGAGGGGGCGGCGCCCCGCGCCTGCGCCGCAGGTGCGCGAGCCGGCGCGCGAAGAGCGGATCCGTCAGGACGCGTGTACCGGAGTCCTCCAGCGTGCAGGTGGCGTGCCCCCACCAGGTGATCTCCACCGGCACCTCTTTGTCTCCTTCGTGCGACTCCCCCCGAGCCTACGGGCAGGAGTAGGGTCGGCGGCGAAACCCGGAGGTGAGGGGGACGCCATGGGAAACACGCGCAGAGCCTCCGCCGCGCCGGCCACGGTGCGCGTCATGGCCATCGCGAGCCTGACGCCCCTGGAGGAGCTCGAGGCGGACCCCTTCCTCGTCGACTCCCGCGGCCAGCACGCGATGTGCGCCCGCTGGGCCGCCGAGCGGGGCTACGTCGTCACCCGGGAGCTTCTCGTCCGGGGGCTGCGGCCCGACCACCGCACTCTGTGGACCGACGTCGAGGCGGGCCTCGTCGACCTGTTCGTCGCGCCGAGCCACCGTGTCCTGGAGCGCGCCCTCGCCTCCGTCGACGAGTTCACCGCGGAGTGCGCCCGCCGGGGCGTCCGGATCGAGACGGTGGGCAGCGCCGAACCCGCCTACGACGCCCAGATGAAGGCCCGGGTCCACCGCCGGCTGTCGATGCCGACCGCGGGATACGACGGCCGCTGACCGCTGACCGCTGACCGCTGACCGCCGACGGGCGAGCGCCGACCGGCGGACGCCGACCGGCGGACGCGACCGCACCGCGAGCGTGGAGACGGGCACATCAGGCCGTCCCGGCCCGTTGTGACAGGGTGGGAGCAGGCCTCGCGGACCGGGCGGGCCGGGACGTGAGGTGGACAGGGCGTGGGTGGAGGACGGTGGCGACGGGTCCTCAGCGGGGTCGGACGGAGCATCGCGGTATGGGCCGTGTCCACGGTCACGATGCTGGTGCTGGCCGGCGCGCTGCCCGATTTCCAGCTCCAGTCCGACAACGGGGACAGTGCCACCCGCATCGCCGTCACGGCGGCGGCCGGCGCGGGCGTCTTCGGTCTGCTGTCGTCGCTGGTGTGGCCGCTGCTCGTGCGGGCCCTGCTGCTCGTGCCCGCGCTGATACTCGGTCTGCTCGTCTTCTTCCTGAACGGCTCGCTGCTGCTGCTCGCCCTGCGCGTCAACCCCTCCGGACAGAGCGAGGCAGCGCCGGAGACCGCCGTGGTCGTCGCCGCCGTGATGTCGGCGGTCGCCTCCGCGACGGGGGGCGCTCTCGCCGTCCGGGACGACGACGCCTACCGGCGCAGGCTCTACCGGCTCGCGGCCCGCCGCCGCGACCGGTCCGACGGCCATGCCGGTCCCTCGACCCCCGGCGTCGTCTTCGTCCAGCTCGACGGCGTGGGACACGACGTGCTCGAGGAGGCGACGGGCAAGGGCCTCATGCCGACCGTCGCGCGGTGGCTCGGCACCACCCACCGGCTCACCCCCTGGCGCACCGACTGGTCGAGCCAGACCGGCGCCAGCCAGCTCGGCATCCTGCACGGCAGCAACCACGACATCCCGGCCTTCAGGTGGTACGAGAAGGAGACCCACGAGGTCATGGTCTGCAACCGGCCCAGCAGCGCCGCCGAACTCCAGCGCCGGGCCATCGGGTACACCGGCGACGGGGGACTGCTCACCGTCGACGGAGCCAGCCGCGGCAACCTCTTCAGCGGTGGCGCGGACGAGTTGGCCCTCGTGCTCTCCATGGCCGCGCGCAGAGGCCGGGAGAACCGTTCCCGCTCGGGCTACTTCGCCTACTTCTCGGACCCCGCCAACGCCGTCCGCACGGCGATGTCCTTCGTCGCCGAAGTGTTCCGCGAGACCGGCCAGTCCACCCGCGCCCGGTTGCGGAAGCGCCGCCCGCGGGTCGGGCGCGGCGGGCTGTACCCCATCGTCCGCGCCTTCGCCACCGTCGTCGAGCGGGACGTCGTCGTCGCCGCGGTGATCGGCGACATGCTCGCCGGGCGCAACGCGGTCTACGCGGATCTGGTGGCGTACGACGAGGTGGCGCACCACTCCGGGCCGCGCGGCCGGGACACGGAGAAGGTCCTTGAGCGCCTCGACCGCTCGCTCGCGCTGATCGAGAAGGTCGCCGAACACGCCCCCCGGCCCTACCGGATCGTCGTCCTGTCGGACCACGGGCAGAGCCCCGGCGAGACCTTCCTGACCCGCTACGGCCTCAGCCTCGGCAACCTGGTCCGGGCCGGCTGCGGGCTGCCCGTGCCGCGCCGGGCGCGGGGCACGCACAGCGGTACCGAGGCGCGGGCGGCCGTCCGGGCAGCGCTGCGCCGGCCCGTCGAGGAGAGCGGTGGCCGCCACCGTCCCTCGCGCCACTCCGAACCCGTCGTCCTGGCCTCCGGCAACCTCGGCCTCGTCTCCTTCCCGGACGTGCCGCACCGGATGAGCCGCGAGGAGATCGATCGCCGCCACCCCGCTCTGCTGTCCACGCTCGCCAATCACCCCGGCGTCGGCTTCCTGCTCGTGCGCAGCGAGGAACACGGCGGGCTGGTGATCGGCGCGCACGGCGCGGAGGCGCCCGTCGACACGCTCGACGACGAACACCCGGGCCCGCTCGCCGACTTCGGCCCCGGCGCCGCCGACGCCGTACGGCGCACGCACACGTTCCCGCACACCGCCGACATCATGGTGAACTCCTGGTACGACCCCGAGGAGGGCGAGGTGCTCGCCTTCGAGGAGCAGATCGGCTCGCACGGCGGACTCGGTGGCGCGCAGGGACATCCGTTCCTGATGTCGCCGCTCGCCCTGTCCGAGCCGGCCGACGACGACGGCGACCTGGTGGGCGCCGAGCGGGTGCACCGCGTCCTGCGCGGCTGGCTGCGCGAGTGCGACGGACCCCAGGTGCCGCTGCCGGCGGCCGGGAGCGAGCGCGTCGCCTGAAAATGGGCTGCGGTGAACGGACCCACGCGCACACACTGGCCGTCCCGGACACCGCGCGACCGCGCGCTCCACCCGAACACCTCCCAGGAGTCCGTGCGTGCACGCAGCCGTCACCGTCACCCCCGCCCGCCTCCCGGAGCTGCTGCTCGGTCTCGCCACCGTGCGGCCCGTCTTCGTCTGGGGCGCTCCCGGCATCGGAAAGTCCTCCCTGGTACGGGAGTTCGCCGAATCGCTGGGACTGGAGTGCGTGAGCCTGCTCGGCACCCAGCTCGCGCCCGAGGACCTCATCGGAGTTCCGCAGATCCGTGACGGACGGTCCGTCTTCTGCCCGCCGGAGGCGATCGCCCGCGACGAGCCGTACTGCCTGTTCCTGGACGAGCTGAACGCGGCGACGCCCGACGTCCAGAAGGCCTTCTACTCGCTGATCCTGGACCGCCGCATCGGCAACTACGAGCTCCCCGCCGGGTCGATCGTGATCGGAGCGGGCAACCGCGCGACCGACAACGCGCTGGCCCGCCCGATCGCCTCCGCGCTCGTCAACCGCCTCGCCCATGTGCACCTGGAGGCCTCGCCGAAGGACTGGCTGGTCTGGGCCGCGGGCAACGGCATCCACCCCTGGGTCGTGGACCACCTCACCGACCGCCCCGACCACCTGTGGTCCAAGCCGCCCAAGACGGAGGAGCCCTTCTCCACGCCCCGTTCCTGGCACATCCTCTCCGACGCCCTGCACTCGTTCGGTCCCGCTCTCGACGAGGCCACCCTGGGCGTGATCGCGCACGGCACGCTGACGCCCGCGCACGCGGTCGCCTTCCGCGGCTACGTCAAGATCGTGCGCAGCCGGTTCGGCATCGAGGCCGTCCTCAAGGGCGACGCCCGCTGGCCGCACCGCCCGGAGGACCGCGACCTGCTCTACTACCTCGCCGAGTCCTTCCGCGGACGGCTGGTCAAGGAGCTGCCCGCGAGCAAGGACCACCTCTCGGCGGCCGGACAGCAGACCGCGTTCCGAGCCAAGTCGCTGCTGGTGCAGCTCGCCGAGATCTCGGTGGAGGTCGCCCAGAGCGTCATCTCCCCGGACACCGACGGCAACCCCGTCCTGCCCGCGTGGTTCCTGGTCGAGGCCGCCCGGGACCTGCCCCGGCTGGTGGAGGCCCGCCGGTGAGCCGCGCACGCGCCCGGGACAAGCAGAAGAAGGACCCGGCGGGGGAGGCGTTCGCCGAGGGCATGCGACTGGTCAGGGCCAACCGCGCGCTCGCCGCCATCGGGTTCAGCACCTGCCGCCAGGAGAAATGTGCCGCGTCGCCCCGCGAGGGCCTCGTCCGGGTCGACTCCGACGGCGTCCTGCACGTCCACCCCACCCGCCGCGCCGAACCCGCCGAGTGGGCCTGGGCGGTCGCGCACGGGGCCATCCACCTCGGCTTCGGTCACGTCCCCGCGGCGGCGGGCCGGCGCGAGCAGCCCGACCGCCACGACCTCGCCGCCCGCTGCGCCGTGGTCAACCGCTTCCTGCTCCATTTCCCCGTCGGCACCACCCCCGACGACCTTCCGCCCTCGTACCCCGGCGGCGACGAGGAGCAGCTCGCCGCGCGCTGGCGCCGCGACGGGATCCCGGCCGCGTACGACCGCTGCGGCACGGCCGGCTCCGACCCGGACCAGCTGCTGGTGCCCTGGAACAGCTGGAAGGGCGGCACCGCCCCCGACTGGCAGCTCGCCTTCGCGCACGCCCTGACGCGCACCGTGGCCACGGCGATGGACGTGGCGGGCGGCCGCCGGTCCTCGATGCGCGGGGGACCCACCCGGCTCCAGCCCTGGGAGCGGGCGCTGAGCTGGTTCGTCTCCTCCTACCCGCTGCTCGGCGGCATCGCGGCCGGCATCACCCTGGTCGCCGACGCCGAACTGGCCCGCGCGTACGACATCTCCGTCGCCGCGGTCGACGCGGCGGCGGGCGAGATCTACATCAATCCGCTGCGCGAGCTCGACGACGAGGAATGGCGGTTCGTCCTCGCCCACGAGATGCTGCACGCCGCGCTGCGCCACGGCGACCGGTGCGGCACCCGCGACCCGTACCTCTTCAACGTCGCCTGCGACTACGTCGTCAACGGCTGGCTGTGCGCGATGCAGGTCGGCACGATGCCCGACGGACTGCTGTACGACGCGGAGTTGACGGACCTGTCGGCGGAGGAGGTCTACGACCGGATCGCGACCGACCTGCGCCGGATGCGCCGCCTGTCCACCCTGCGCGGCAAGGGCGCCGGCGACATCCTCGGCGGTCCGATCGGCTCGCCGCGCGACTACGTCGACCTCGACGAGCTGTACCGCCGCGGGCTGGCCCGGGGCCTCGACCTGCACCAGTACCAGGAGCGCGGCCTCCTGCCGGGCGGCCTGGTGGAGGAGATCCGCGCGCTCAGCCACCCGCCGCTGCCCTGGGACGCCCGGCTGGCCCGCTGGTTCGACGAGTTCGTGCCACGCCCCGAGCCCGTACGGACGTACGCGCGTCCGGCACGGCGGCAGGCCTCGACCCCCGACATCCCGCGCGCCGGACGGTACTTCCCGCCCGAGGAGATCGCCCGCTGCACCTTCGGCGTCGTCCTCGACACCTCCGGCTCCATGGACCGCACGCTGCTCGGCAAGGCGCTGGGCGCGATCGCCTCGTACGCCGAGGCCCGTGACGTACCCGCCGCACGCGTCGTCTTCTGCGACAGCGCGCCGCACGACGCGGGCTTTCTGCCGGTCACCGAGATCGCGGGCCGCGTCCGGGTGCACGGCCGCGGCGGTACGGTGCTGCAGCCCGGCATCGACCTGCTGCACCGCGCGGACGACTTCCCGCCCGGCGCACCGGTACTGGTCATCACGGACGGCTGGTGCGACGTGCTGCGGGTGCGGCGCGAGCACGCGTATCTGATCCCGGACGGCGCGCGGCTCCCGTTCACGGCGCGGGGGCCGGTCTTCCGCGTCCGGTGAGCCGTCATTCTGGGTGAGCGGCGCGCGGGTGTGATCGGATGGTGCGTACGGACCCGGAAAACGGGACCCCATCCGCCCCATCGAAGGGATTCATCGTGGCAACCACGCGCACCGCGCACACCGTGTGGGAAGGCAACCTGCTCGAGGGCAGCGGCGTCGTCACCTTCGACTCCTCCGGCATCGGCGAGCAGCCGGTGACGTGGGCGTCGCGGGCGCAGGACGCCAACGGGAAGACCAGCCCCGAGGAGCTGATCGCCGCCGCCCACTCCAGCTGCTTCTCCATGGCGCTGTCGCACGCCCTCGCGGGCGCCGGCACCCCGCCCACCAAGCTGATCACCAACGCCGACGTCACGTTCCAGCCCGGTGAGGGCATCACCGGCATCCACCTCACCGTCGAGGGCACGGTGCCGGGCCTCGACAACGACGGCTTCGTGGCCGCGGCCGAGGACGCCAAGAAGAACTGCCCGGTCAGCGCTGCCCTGACGGGTACGACCATCACCCTGACCGCCAAGCTCGCCTGACACCCCGTACGGCATGGTGCCGCGGTCCCACGGGGCCGCGGCACCATGGTGTCCGGACCCGCCGGAGAAGCACGCCCCATTGACAAGACGGCACTCAAGTTTTGTGCTGGAGGCCGGGCAGCACCCCGGCGGAAGGGGATGGACAATGGCACGTGCGGTCGGGATCGACCTCGGTACGACGAACTCGGTGGTGGCCCTCCTCGAAGGGGGCGACCCCACCGTCGTCACCAACGCGGAGGGCGCGCGCACCACACCCTCCGTGGTGGCCTTCGCCAAGAACGGCGAGGTGCTCGTCGGGGAGGTCGCCAAGCGGCAGGCCGTGACGAACGTGGAGCGCACCGCCCGCTCGGTCAAGCGGTACATGGGCGACGCGGACTGGCGCTTCCCGGAGCAGGGCTCCGTCGACGGCACCCGCTACCGCGCCCAGGAACTGTCGGCACGCGTGCTGCAGAAGCTGAAGCGGGACGCGGAGGCGTATCTCGGCGAGGACGTCACGGATGCCGTGATCACTGTGCCCGCCCACTTCGACGACGCCCAGCGACAGGCCACCAAGGAGGCCGGCGAGATCGCGGGTCTGAGGGTCCTGCGCATCATCAACGAGCCGACGGCCGCCGCCCTCGCGTACGGGCTCGACCGGGGCGAGGAACAGACCGTCCTCGTCTTCGACCTGGGCGGCGGCACCTTCGACGTCTCGCTCCTGGAGATCGGCGACGGGGTCATCGAGGTCAAGGCCACCAACGGCGACACCCGGCTCGGCGGGGACGACTGGGACCAGCGGATCGTCGAACATCTCGCCCAGCGCTTCAAGGGCTCCCACGGCATCGATCTGGGCCGTGACAAGATGGCGCTGCAACGTCTGCGCGAGGGCGCCGAGAAGGCCAAGATCGAGCTCTCCAGCTCCTCCGAGACCACCGTCAACCTGCCCTACATCACCGCCTCCGCCGAGGGTCCCCTGCACCTGGAGGAGAAACTGACGCGCGCTCAGTTCCAGGAACTGACCGCCGATCTGCTCGACCGCTGCAGGACGCCCTTCCACCGGGCGGTCAAGGACGCGGGCGTGCGACTCGCCGCCATCGACCACGTGATCCTGGTCGGCGGCTCGACCAGGATGCCCGCGGTGACGGACCTGGTCCGTGAACTCACCGGCAAGGACCCGCACAAGGGCGTCAACCCGGACGAGGTCGTGGCGCTCGGAGCGGCTCTCCAGGCGGGCGTCATCCGGGGTGATGTCAAGGACGTGCTGCTCCTCGACGTCACCCCGCTCTCCCTCGGCATCGAGACCAAGGGCGGCATCATGACCACGCTGATCGAGCGCAACACCACGATCCCGACGCGCCGTTCAGAGATCTTCACGACGGCGGCCGACAACCAGCCGTCGGTCGGCATCCAGGTCTACCAGGGCGAGCGGGAGATCGCCGCGTACAACAAGAAGCTCGGTGTCTTCGACCTGGCAGGGCTGCCGCCCTCGCCGCGCGGGGTCCCGCAGATCGAGGTCGCCTTCGACATCGACGCCAACGGGATCATGCACGTCTCCGCGAAGGACCTGGCCACCGGACGCGAGCAGAAGATGACGGTCACCGGCGGCTCCGCACTGCCCAAGGACGCCATCGACCGGATGATGCGCGAGGCCGAGCAGTACGCCGACGAGGACCGTGCGCGCCGTGAGGCCGCCGAGACCCGCAACCAGGCCGAGCAACTCGTCTACCAGACCGAGAAGTTCCTCCGCGAGAACGACGAGCGCATACCGCCCGCCACCAGGCCGGAGGTCGAGTCCGCGATCGCCGACCTCAAACGGCTCCTGGTGGACTCCGCCGACGACACGACCGCGCTGCGGACCGGCGTCGAGAACCTGGCCTCCGTGAGCCAGCGAATGGGCCAGGCGATGTACGCGCAGGCCGCGCAGACCCCCCGCGACGAAGCGGCCGACGAGCACGCCCCGGCCGATGAGCACGCCCCGGCCGAGGAGGACGGCGTGGTGGACGCGGAGATCGTGGACGACGACAGGGAGGCGAGGGGCGGCGCGGCGTAGGTGAACCGCATGGAGGGCAGGGGACCCGGGAGTCGGGGTGCGGGGCCGGTGTGCTCCTCCTCACCGGGACCCCGTCCGTGTGGGAGTCGCGTACGTCCGGAAGTCACGTCCGTGTGGAACTCGCGTCCGCGCGGAACTCCCGTCCGGACCGGGGCTCCCGTCAGTAGGAGTCCCGCAGTTCCCGCAGGATCTCCTTCGTGCGGGGGACGGAGGCGGCCTGGGCCGACATGTGGTCCAGGACCTCCAGATGCGTGGCCACCTCGCGCCGCGAGTCGAGATAGACGGCGCCGGTCAGGTACTCGCTGTAGACCATGTCCGGCAGTTCCGGCTCCGCGAAGCGGAACAGCGCGAAGGACGTGTACGTCCCCGGATGCGGCCCGCTCGCGTACTCGGCCACCTGGAGGGAGATGTCGTCGCTCTCCAACTCCCGCAGCAGCCGGTCGATCTGGTTGCGCATCACCTCACCGCGGATGCTCACGGGCCGCCGCAGCGCGGTCTCGTCCATGATCACCCAGAGGCGGGGCCGGTTCTCCCGCCCCAGCAGCAGCTGTTGCCGCGTCATGCGCAGCGTGACATGCCGCTCGATGGCCTCCGGACCCGTCTGCCCGACCGTCCCGGCCTCCAGCACGGCCCGCGCGTACTCCTCGGTCTGCAACAGGCCGGGCACGAAGTGCGGCTCGTACGAGCGGATCATGCGGGCGGCGCCCTCCAGGCTGACATGCAGGCTGAACCAGTCCGGCAGCACGTCGTGGAACCGTTGCCACCACCCCGGCCGGTTCGCCTCCTCGGCCAGCGCGACGAAGGCGGTGACCTCCTCGTCGGCGACCCCGTACGTCGTCAGCAGTACCTGAAGGTAAGGGATCTTGAGGGCGACCTCGGCCATCTCCATGCGGCGCACGGTCGCCGGAGCCACCCGCAGCACACGCGCGGCCTCCTCGCGCCGCAGACCGGTGGCTTCCCGCAACTCCTGCAGCCGCCGCCCGAGCACCACTTGCCCCACGGTGGGCGCAGCCCGCCGCTCACTCACGCCAGGCCCTCCCCACGCGCCGAAACCCCCGAGCAGTGTGTCATGCGACCCCGGTGCCCTCATGGGGTCGGACAGGACGGGACCGACTCAAACGGATCGTTGACCATTCGTCAAGACGCAAGTGACTGAAGGTACTTGAGTGTGGCGGGGTCGGCGGGCAGGAACGTCTCGATGGCCAGCTCGGCGACCGTCACGTCCATCGGGGTGTTGAAGGTGGAGATGGACGACATGAACGACAGGATCCGCCCGTCGTGCTCGATCCTCATCGGCAGCGCGAAGTACGGAACGGGCTCGGCGGCCTCCGCGTCGGCCGGCTCCGGATCCACGGACGGAACCGGGTACGCGGCCACCTCCTCGTACAGCGCGCGCAGTGGTGCGGAGCGCCGCAGGGCGATCCGGCGCTCCATCTGCGCGAGCAGGTGATCACGCCATTCCCGCAGGTTGCGGATGCGCGGAGCCAGGCCCTGGGGGTGCAGGGTGAGCCGCATCGCGTTCAGCGGCGGCGCGAGCAGCGACTCGGGGACACCGTCGAGGAACATGGCGACACCCCGGTTCGCGGCGAGCACGGTGTACGTGGCGTCGACCACCAGCGCCGGGTAGGGCTCGTAACCCCGGATCAGCCGCTCCATGCCCTCACGCACCGCCTCCATCGCCGGGGCGTCGAGGGGGGTCTCCGGATAGTGCGGGGCGTAACCGGCGGCCAGCAGCAGCGCGTTGCGTTCGCGTACCGGCACGTCGAGGTGTTCGGCCAGCCGCAGCACCATCTCCTCGCTCGGACGGGAGCGTCCCGTCTCGATGAAGCTGATGTGCCGGGCGGAGGAGTCGGCCCGCAGCGCCAGCTCCAGTTGGCTGACCCGGCGCTGCTCCCGCCAGCCGCGCAGCAGCGGGCCGACTCCCGCGCCGGCCGGGGGAATCGGTGGCGTGCTCGAACCGGAGGTGACCATGGGCATACGCCGACCGTAGTCGAGGAGCGGGCGGGCGCGCGCTGTTGAACCGGGGTCGGCCCTGGGCGGCCGGAGCCGTTTTCCTCGTCTCTGCCGTTCCTGCCGTTCCTGCCGTTCCTGCCCAACCCGTTCTGTGTCCGGGGGCTGCCGCCTCTCGGACACTCGCTCCGGTCTGAACCGGTGCGCACCCGAACGCCGGACGGGCCGAGAGGACAGAACCGCCTGCCGCCTGTCGCCTCGCCGGCTCCGGCGGCGAGGCGGCGGCACGGAGATTCAGGGAAGCAGAACGACCTTGCCCTTGTTGCGGCGGGCCTCGACGTCCCGGTGGGCGGTGGCGGCCTGGTCGAGCGGGTACGTACGCCACACGGGGACGTCGAGTTCGCCGGCCGCGGCCAGCTGAACCAGCCGCGGCAGGAAGTCTTCGGCCTGGTCGGCGCTGCCGGCGCTGAAGCGGACACCGTGCTCGGCGGCGGACATGTCGGCGATGGTGATCACGCGCGCGCTGTCGCCGGCCAGGGCGACGGAGTCGGCGAGGACGCCGGCCCCGGAGGCGTCGAAGACGAGGTCGACTCCCTCGGGGGCCGCTGCCCTCACGCGCTCCGCCCAGCCGTCGCCATAGCGGACCGCGGTGGCGCCCTGCGCGGTGAGGCGCTCGACGTCGTGCTCGCCGACGGTCCCGACGACGGTGATGCCGCGAGCGACGGCCAGTTGCACCGCGATGGTGCCCACACTGCCCCCGGCGCCGTGGACGAGCAGGGTCTGCCCGGCCCGCGCACCCAGCTGCCGCAGGACACGGGACGCGGTCTCGCCGACCGTGACCAGCGAGGCGGCGACCTCCCACGACAGGGCCCGGGGCCTGCCCACCGGCCGCTCCAGCAGGGCGTACTCGGCGTAGCTGCCGCCGACGGTGAAACCGAGGACCTCGTCCCCCACGGCCGCACCGGCTCCCTCGCCGACGGCGTCGACGACACCGGCCGCGTCCAGGCCGGGGACCACGGGGAGGCGCGCCGGGGCGGCCTGCGCCATCAGACCGGACCGGTACTTGAGGTCGAAGGGGTTCACGGAGGCGGCCCGTACCCGGATCCGGACCTGGCCGGGCGCGGGCTCCGGCGGGGTGACCTCCGACGGCCGCAGCACCTCGGGCGCGCCGTACTCGGAGAAGGTGATTGCCTTGGACATCGAAAACTCCCAGGTCAGGGGTGAGAGGGAAGAGAAGGGACGACTGCAGGCGCGGTGACTCACCGAGCGGCCGCCTCGGGACGGTCGGCGCTCAGGCGGTGAGGGTGGGGTAGTCGGTGTAGCCGCGATGGTCGCCGCCGTAGAAGGTGGCCTGGTCGGGGTCGTTGAAGGGGCCGCCGGAGGCGAGGCGCCGGGGCAGGTCGGGGTTGGCGAGGAACAGCGCACCGTAGGCCACCATGTCCGCGCTCCCGTCCTCGATCAGACCCAGCGCGTCGGCGCCGGTGACGTCGGGATGGGTGAACGGGTTGAGGACGAACGTGCCGGGCCAGACCTTGCGCAGCCGCGGGGTCAGGTCGCGGTTCGACCCCTCCATCAGGTGGAGGTAGGCCAGGTCCAGGCCGGCGAGCCGGTCGAGCAGGGCGAGGTAGACCTCGTCCGGGGTGTCCTCGGAGATGTCGTTGAACCGGTTCCCGGGCGAGATCCGCAGGCCCACCCGGTCGCCGCCGATCGCCTCGGCCACGGCGGTGACGACCTCGACGGCGAAGCGGATCCGGCCCTCGGTGGTGCCGCCCCACTCGTCGGTGCGGATGTTGGTGTTGGGCGCGAGGAACTGGTGGATCAGGTAGCCGTTGGCACCGTGCAGCTCCACGCCGTCGAACCCGGCATCGAGCGCGTTGCGGGCGGCTTCGGCGAAGTCGGCGACGGTCCGCCTGATCTCCGCCCCGCTCAGCGCCTTCGGCGTCACGAACTCCTTCGGCCCCTCGCGGGTGTAGACCCGCCCCTCGGCGGCCACGGCCGACGGCCCCACCGGCACCAGCCCGTCGGGCAGCAGGCTCGGGTGCCCGATCCGGCCGGTGTGCATCAGCTGCGCGAAGATCGCACCGCCCTCGCGGTGCACGGCGTCGGTCACCGTCCGCCATGCCCGTACCTGCCCGGGAGTGTGCAGGCCGGCGGTGTCGGGGTAGCCCTGGCCGAGCGGCGAGGGCTGGATGCCCTCCGTGACGATCAGCCCGGCGGTGGCGCGCTGTGCGTAGTACGTCGCCATCAGCTCGGTCGGCTCGGCGCCGGGACCGTAGGCACGGCTGCGGGTCATCGGCGCCATCACGAGGCGGTTCGCCAGGCGCTTGCCGCCCAGGTCGATCGGATCGAAAGCAGTGGTCATGGGTTTCTTGCTCCCGGTGAGTGGTGCGGCGAGTAGTGCGGTGAGCGGGGCTCCGCGGCGAGGCGCTCACGAGCCCGCACCAGCAGATGCCTGTCTGAACAAGTAAATCACCTGTCCGAACAGGTAACTGGACCGGTTCCATTCCCGCCTTCCCGTGTGAAGCGCGCAACACGGCGCCAACGATCCCTATATGTCCTCATATCTCTGCGGTTCCGCCGGGTACGGCAAGGGAAGGTAGGCTTATGCTGCCCAAGCAGGAAAGTGAGGTTCTGATGACGCAGTCCACACCGGAAGCCGGAGAAGGCCTCGCAGGGGCGGGGCAGGAGGTCACCGTTCCGGTACCGGCCGCGGCCGGCAGCGGACCGGTCAGTCACGCGATCTTCCGTCTGGCCCGCCTGCACCGCATGTTCGCCGGACAGCTGCTGCGCCGGATCGGCCTGCATCCGGGCCAGGAGCTGGTGATGATGCACCTGTGGGAGCTCGGCCCCCAGAGGCAGGCCGACCTGGTGCGGCTGATGGACTCCGACGCCGCCACGATGACCCGTACCGTCCGGCGCCTGGAGCAGGCCGGCTTCGTCCGCCGACGTCCCTCGCCCACCGACGGGCGTGCCTCACTCATCGAACCTACGGCGGCCAGCCATGCCCTGCGCCGCGAGGTCGAGCAGGTCTGGAGCCACCTGGAGGACCTCTCCACGGCAGGACTCACCGCCGACGAGCGAACCGTCGCCCTGCACACCCTCGAACGCCTGGAACAGAACCTCGTCCGGGCCGCCGCCGATTCTGACGGGGCGTGCGGGGAGAGTGACCGTCTTGACGGTCGCCGTGGCGGCAAAAAGGGCGTCGGACAAGGAGATTGACTTACCGTCAGTGGAGGAGTCCGACCCGCTCACGCTTACGGGGTTGTTCGCGGTCGGCTATTTGACGGGGCTGTTGTGGAACCTGTCCTTGTGCGCCGGTGTTCGCCCTCGTTGATGTCGAGAGTGGACGCCACCGACGTGGCGCGTGGCCGGGGCTTCCATCCGGCACGGAGGTAGATGGCCACGGACCAGTGGCGGTGGAGAAGCGTAGGCGCAGACTGTCCCTGGTCCAGTCACAGTTGCACTCCGATGCGAACGGTCCGGCCGGTGCGGATGAAGGTATGCGAGGCAGCACCAGCCGAGAGCCGACCGGCCGGTTCGAAGATCGATCGCTCGCGATTTAATGATGCCCGACCTAGCCTCGGGCTTTCACCAGCCGGGCTTGTCCAGGCTTGATCGCGGCCGGGGGACATGCCCTCTGGCCAGCACGATTGGGGCTTGTCGAGGGTCCTGTTGGGTGCGAGCAAGGAAGCACCTCCCAGGTGAAGCGGCACGTCGCCATCCACTTGGGGCTTCCCGACGGGTCTCCCGTGACCGTTTATGCTCGCAACGATGAGGTCGCCCGCACGGTAAAGAACGGGACCCGGGGTGCGGACAGGGTCGTTTGCCTCGTCACCTTCACATGGTCGACTCCGCGTAGTTCACCTCGAGGAGTCGCCGGTGCGGGTTGTCCGAAGGGTGGTCAGGAAAGCAGAAAGTGCCTCTGACCAGCAAGAATGAGGATTGTCGAGGTCCTTGTTCCTGCCACCGTCGGAGGCACTTCCCAGGTGAAGAAGCGTATCGGGTCCTACCCGCGTGTCCGCGTCGAGGGTGGTGGCCGGGCAGTGGTCTCGCAGGCGGGAGGCGTCCTGCTCGTGGAGACGGCCCGCAAGACCGGGCTGGACCAGACGATATCTGCGGCTCTGACGCCGTGGCGCAAACCGCGGGCGGTGCACGATCCGGGGAAGATACTGCTGGATGTGGCGATGGCGATCGCGCTCGGCGGGGACTGTCTCGCGGATGTGGGCATGCTGCGGGCCGAGCCGGCGGTGTTCGGGCCGGTTGCTTCCGACCCGACCGTCTCGCGGCTCATCGACACCCTCGCCGCAGCCGGCCCAAAGGCCCTGGATGCGATCCGTGCTGCCCGGGGCGAAGTACCCGCGCGGGTATGGAAGTTGGCCGGGACGTCGGCGCCGGATGCCGCAGGCGAAGTGATCGTGGACCTGGACGGTGTGCTGGTGCTGGCGCACTCCGAGAAGCAGGACGCGGCAGCGACCTGGAAGAAATCCTTCGGCCACCACCCGCTGATGGGCTTCGTCGATCACGGAAGCGGCGGCACCGGAGAGCCTGTCGCGGCCCTGCTCCGGCCGGGGAACGCGGGCAGCAACACCGCCGCCGACCACATCACCACCACCCGACTCGCCCTGGCCCAGCTCCCGAAACGGCATCGGCGAGGCCGCTCCACACTGATTCGCACCGACTCCGCAGGCGGCACTCACGAGTTCCTGGCCTGGCTCTCGCAGCGCGGCAGGTGGCTGTCGTACTCGGTCGGGATGACCATCACCGACGCCATTCATCAGGCCGTGCTGAAGGTCCCGGCCTCCGCCTGGACACCCGCCGTCGAACCCGGAGGCGAGATCCGCGAGGGCGCCTGGACCGCCGAACTCGACGGCGACGTCCTCAAGGGCTGGCCCAGGGGGATGCGGCTGGTGGTCCGCAAGGAACGGCCGCACCCCGGCGCCCAATTGCGTTTCACCGATGCCGACGGACTACGGCTCACCTGCTTCGCCACCAACACATCGGACGGGAAGATCACGGACCTGGAACTGCGGCACCGCCGACGGGCCAGGGCGGAGGACCGCATCCGCAATGCGCGTGCCACCGGCCTGCGCAACCTGCCCCTGCACGACACCGCCCAGAACCGGATCTGGCTGGAGATCGTCCAGCTCGCACTCGACCTACTGGCCTGGCTGCCCATGCTCGCGCTGACCGGCAAGCCCCGGCTCTGGGAACCCCGCCGACTACGTCTGCGGCTCTTCTCCGCCGCCGCTCAGCTGGTCAGCACCGCTCGTCGACAACACCTCCGGTTCGCCCGCCACTGGCCCTGGACCGACGTCATCACCGACGCTGTCCAGCGACTCGCCGCCCTTCCGAACCCAGGCTGACCAGCCACAACATCCCGCCCCTGCACCAGCAGCACCCCGCCGGAAACGTGGAAACCGGCGTCCACCCGGCACGACAATCGGGCCGCAACCCTGCCCAGAATCCGTACGACAAGCCAAAACGGCCCACCGAAAAAACCGACGGACCGTCACGAAAGATCGAGGCTAGAGGAATACAGGGATGATCAACCTGACTCCGAAGGTGAGTAGGACAACGCCGGCAACGCAATCCAGGGCGCGTTGAACGATGGGTTTATTGAGCCAGTATCCCAGGAAATGGACACCGAGTATCAACAGACTGAACCAAATCAAGTCAATAGTGTTATGAATCAAAGCCAGAATCAGTCCCATGAGGAAATGAGGCGCCCCATCTGGGATGAACTGAGGCAACATGGCCATATAGAAGAGTCCGAAGCGTGGATTGAGCAGATTCGAAAAGAACCCTCGCGACCAGGCGCGAAAGTGAATAGCTTTGCCAGCTGTTGAAGCCGTGGCATCGGTATCGGAAGTCTGCTCGCTCCATCCTCGTCTGCGAGCTCGACGGAGCATGCCGATTCCCAGCCAGATCAAGTAACCGGCCCCCGCGACACAGAGGGCGGTATAAGCGGTTGGCGAGGCCACCAGAATCGCACTCGCGCCGACAGCGGCAGCCAAGCCCCAACACAACACGCCGACGCAGATGCCGAAGACAGTGGCATAGGCAATTCGTGTTCCTTGACGCGCTGCTGCCCGGAGGACGAGTGTGGTGTCCAATCCTGGAGTAATAGTGAGAACTGTAGCGACGGCGACGAATGTGCCGATCTCTGATGCCATGCTCACGCGATCAAACCCTTTACGGCACAAAGAGGACGTAGGCTGTACCCGCTCCGTCCCGGGTGGGCCAGGACGTTAGCGGGCTGCAGGTTGCCCGAACGGTCTGAGGGAACGGTCTCGAAAAACGTGAGGACGCGAAAGCGCCTCCATCGGCCCGGATCTTGCCCACTCCGCAGCTGGTCAGAAGGGGTGCCTCACCTTGATCTTGTTCTGTCACGCTGTCGATCAGTGCGTGTGGACCAGGCGCGGACCAGGCCCGTGCCGATCTCGCGCCGGTACTGCTGGACCACGACGGTCATCGCAACCTGCGCTCGGGTGACCCGGCAGGCATCGAATCTGAGATATGGTCCCTGCTCACGTTCTGTCAGGCGCTACGCGCCGTGATGGTCGACGCAGTCGAGTCCCTGCCCGGTACCGACCCGGACCGCTGCTGTTTCAGCATCACGCTCCACACCGCCCGCGACCAGGTGATCCAGGCCACCGGCATCATCCCCGCGGACACCGATCGCGACACCCTCCTCGGAACGCTCGGCCGCCGGATCCTGATCGGCCTGCTCCCGCCCCGCCGGCAACGGGTCAGCACCCGCAAGGTCAAGTCACCAATGTCCCGCTACAGCGAGTGTGTATTGCCCTGAGGTTGGGGACGCGGCTGGCGGGTGGTTGGCCTTTGAGCGCGGTGAGTCCGCGGTGGTGATTGTAGGTGCGCAGCCACTGCGGGAACGCCTCACGCCGTTCCCGCTCCGAGCGGTAGGGGCGGGTGCGCTTGTGGGTGATCCCGGCTGTGGCCAGCAGGTCGCGCCAGTCGCGTGAGCAGTGGTACGAGAGTGGGATGGCATCGGATACGGCAGGACACGAACCCCCGACACCCGCTTCAGGAGGGCGCGTGCGGAAGCCGCCCGGCGGGGCATGGGACGGACAGGGGCGGCGGGGACGCGGAACCCGGTGACGAGACCGGGCCCAAGGACTGTGGCACGCTGGGAAACACCCCGCCCGCCGCGCCGTACCGAAGCCGTACCGAAGCCGTACCGAAGGAGCAAGTCATGCCCGTCGAGCCCCTGTCGCGGAAGGAGATCGAGGCGCGCCTGCCGGACCTGCCCGGCTGGTCGCTCGACGGCGACCACCTCAGGCGCTCCTACCGCCTGGCCTCACACACCGCCGCGACCGCGATGGTCGTGCACATCGCCCAGGTGCAGGAGGAACTCGACCACCACTCCGACCTGACACTCGGCTACGACACGATCACGCTCACCGTGAACACGCACAGCGTCGGCGGCGCCGTCACCGACCTCGACTTCGCGCTCGCCCGCAGGGTGGAGAGGCTCGCCCCGGGACACGGCGCCGCCTGACCCGCATGCTGGACTACGAGAAGGAAGCCGCCGTCTACGACGCCAGCCGCGGTGGTGAACCCCGCGCCGAGGCGGCCGCGAACGCGGTGCTCGGCCTCGTCCCCGAGGACGCGCGCGACCTGCTCGACACGGCCTGCGGTACGGGAACGGTCACCCGACGCCTCACCGCCGCACGTCCACGGCTGCGGGTGACGGGCGCGGACGCCGCGCACAGCATGACGCGGATGGCCGCGGCACGGCTCCCGGGCTCCGTGATACGCGCCGACAGCCGTCGACTGCCCTTCGCCGACGGCTCGTTCGACGCCGTCACCAGCGTATGGCTGCTGCATCTGGCCGACAGCGGCGCGGACGTCCGGGACATCGTCGCCGAGTGCGCACGGGTACTGCGTCCGGGCGGGGTGTACGTCACCACCGTCGACAAGGCCGCCGCGCACGACGTCGGCAGCGACATCGACGCCGTACTCGCCCCACGTCCGCGACGGCCCGCCCGGGACGCGGCGGACCGGGTGACGGCGTACGCCGGTGAGTACGGCCTCGTCCCGGCCGGCCGGAGCCGGTTCTGGGGCCATGGGCAGGGCCGCAGCCCGCAGCGCACCGTGGCGGACCTGCGGCGCGGCTGGTTCACCAGGCTGGCGCCCGGCGAACCGCTGACGGAGCACTTCGTCACGCTGCTCGAGGCGCTGCCCGATCAGGACGTCCCGCGCCCCGAACCGCGGTTCGCGCTGCGCGCGTTCAGGAAGCCGCCGGCCGGGTGAACTCCATGACCCAGTTCGTCACCCAGGTTCTCTCCCCGTCCACGGAGAAGGCCTGTTCCCAACGGGCCGTGGTCGCGGAGATCCCCGACCACACGAACCGCACCCGTACGTCCCTCCCGTCGTGGGTGTCGTCGCCGTGGAACACCCCGCGTCCCTCGCTCCCGAACGCCCCGGTGACCGGCGGGAACAGCTTCCCGCTGCGGCTGGAGGACCAGTTCAGCGACCACACCCGCGCCGCCGGGTCGAACAACCGCAGGGTGAGCCCCTTCCAGCCCTGACCCGGCACCGCCATCTCGTCGATGTTCGCGGCCGCGTCGAACAGACTCCAGCAGCGGCTCGTGGCCGGGAACTCCTCCCAGCCGCTGGCGTCGTCGAGAAAGTCCGCCAGACGCCGGTGGTGGACGTTCCAGTCGCCGTGCAGGAAGTCGAAGTCGTGCGGGCCGCTCATGAGCGGTCTCCCGTCGTGCCCCCGGAAAGCGAGTCGGCGAGGTAGGCGCCGAGGTCGGGGACCTTCGGTGAGAGCAAGTGCCGTACCCAGGCGTCGCGTTCGTGCAGGATCGGCGGCAGCTCCCAGACGCAGCCGATCCAGGGCATCGCGACCGTCCCGAAGTGGGTGGGGTCCCGGTCCGGGCAGCCCAGTACCGGCTGGCCCGCCGCCGCGCCCCGGAAGTGCAGCACGTTGTCCCACACCCAGCTGTACACGTTGAGGTAGGCGCCGTCGTCCCCGCCCCGGTGCAGGACGACGAACGACGCCGGCGGGGTGCCGTCCGGCTCCGGCAGCAGCTCCGGCAGCAGCGCGTACGCCGCCTCCTCGACCTCGGGCGCGATGCCCGCCGGGTCGGCGGTCACGTGATAGCGCTTGACCCACCGCCCCGCCACCTCGATGGGCGGCGGCACGGTCAGCAGCTTCTCCTCGAAGCCCGTGGAGGCAGGGGAGCCCGTGGAGCCCGGGGATGTCATGGATGGCGCCGCGGTCGTGGCGGTCGGAGGGTTCGTCGGTGACCGGGGAGGCGCCGTACTCGTCGAGGTGTCTGGATTCGCGGGGGTCGTCGAGGTCATGGCAGGACGGTAGAACCGCTCCACTGACATCCTGTGTCAGTGAAGTCCAGCCGCCTGGTGTCCATTCTTCTGCTGCTGCAGACCCGCGACCGGATGACGGCCGCCCAGCTCGCCGAGGAGCTGGAGGTGTCGGTGCGGACCGTGTACCGGGACGTGGAGTCGCTGCACGCGGCCGGTGTACCGCTCTACGGCGACGCGGGGCACGCGGGCGGCTACCGGCTCCTGGACGGCTACCGCACCCGGCTCACCGGACTCACGGCCGGCGAGGCCGAGGCGCTGTTCCTCGCGGGCGTGCCCGGCCCCGCCGCCGAGCTCGGACTCGGCCGGGTCCTTGCCGCGGCCCGGCTGAAGGTCCGTGCGGCTCTCCCGCGCGAGCTGCGTGCCCACGCCGACCGGATCAGCGACCGATTCCACCTCGACGCGCCCGGCTGGTACGCGGACGCCGCCGACATCCCGTACCTCCCCGCCGTCGCCGACGCCGTCTGGAACGGCCGAGTCCTGAGCGTCCTGTACCGGCGGTGGCGCGAGCCCACCGATGTACGGCGCCGACTGGAGCCGTACGGCCTGGTCCTGAAGGCGGGCCGCTGGTACGTGGTGGCGGGACCCGGGCCGCGCACCTTCCGTGTCGATCAGATCCTCCAACTCGACCTCTGCGGAGAGGAGTTCACGCTCCCCGGGGACTTCGACCTGGCCGCGTACTGGACGGCGTACCAACGGGACTTCCACGACCGGCTGCACCAGGGCGAGGCGGTGATCCGGGTGGCGCCGGGAACCCGGCTCACCGGCGCGGCGGGCGACGCCCTGGCGGCGGGCGGTGTACGGGAGCCGGACGGCTGGACCCGGGCCATCGTCCCGATCGAGTCCGTGGACCGTGCCCATGACGAGTTCCTCGCCCTCGGGGCCGGGATCGAGGTGCTGGAGCCCTTCGACCTGCGGGACCGGATCGCGCGGACGGCGGCCGCGCTGGCCCGGCTGTACGCGTAGAGCTCGCTCGACTCGGGCGCACCGACGGAGCCGCCGTCGACCGGCATGCGCCCGAACCGCGCGTCCCCGGCTACCACCACATCGCCGCCGTACGGGAATTGACGGCGAAGGCCGAGGCGCACGGCATGACCCCGCTGGTCGAATCGCACCGGAGCCACGGCCAGTACACCGCAACTCCGCGGGCCGCCCCGACGTGCGCGCCACCTGCCGGTAGCCGATGACGAACGGGTGTCCCGCCGCTGCGGGCCCTGCGGCTGGGCGATCCGCCGGGCGTCAAGCCTCCTGGGCCAGTCCCCGGCGGATCGCGGACTCCACCGCCGAGTAGCCGCCGTCCGCCCGCTCCAGCTCGTGGGGCACCGCCGGGTACAGGGGCGGCTGCGCCATGAGACGCGGGCGCGTGCCGTGGTGCGGCTGCGCCGCGTGCACCAGGAACGGGTGACAGAGGTACACGTCGCCGGGCCGTCCGGTGGCCAGGGCTAGCGGGCGGTGGGCGGACGCCTCGGCCACCTTCGGACCGAGTTCGAGGAACGAGGCGCCCGCCTCGCCGTAGGGCTCCAGGACCGGCGGCACGTCGAGGTGCGAGCCCACCCTGACACGGGTCGGGGCGTCGTCCTCGGTCACGTCGCTGAACAGGAAGAGCATCAGCAGCGCCCGGTCCCGCGAGGAGAGGTTGGAGTGGTACAGCGACTGGCCGTCCGGGAGATAACTCCCTTCGATGTGCCACCCCGCGTCGTCCGGCTCGTCCGGGTGCGGGAACCGCAGCGGGAAGCTGCCCAGTGCGTACCGTGGCTGCCAGCGCCGCTCGCCGACCAGCAGGTCGAAGGCCCGGTGCAGCGCGGGGGAGTTGGCCGCGGCGGCGAACGGACCCTGCGCCATGCTGCTCACCCAGCGCACGGGGTCCTCCCAGGTGCCGGGGTTGTCCGGGTCGTACCCCGTCTCCTTCCACAGCAGCCTCGCACCGTCCTCGGCGACGCGCGGCGGGAAGGCGCCCTCGATCCGCACGAACCCGTCCTCGACGAACCGCTCCACCATGTCGTCGTCCATGGGTCCATGCTCGGGGACGGGCCGCCCCGGGCGCACCGGATTTTTTCCTGTCGCCGAATTTGCCGTTTGAGCAATGCCATTGGCCGTTTCCGGGAGCCGGGGAGCACGCTGTGCACCAACCCGGACGAGAGGCCGACCACCATGGCGCACGACCACGACCACGACCACGAGAACATCCACCGGCACGAGCACGGGAGCACTCCCCGGCACGCCCACGACCACCTCCACATGGACTTCGCCGACATGGGTGCCCTGCTGGAGCAGGAGGCGGAGCTGTTCAGCCCGCTGTATGTGGAGGCGGCGGCCTGGCTGCGGGAGCAGCGGCCCGGGACCGGGCTGATAGTGGACGCGGGCAGTGGCCCCGGCGTCATCTCGTGTCTCCTCGCGGACGCCTTCCCGGCGGCGCGGGTCGTCGCCGTGGACGGTGTCGAATCCCTGCTCGAGCGCGCCCGCGAGCGTGCCGGCCGGCTCGGCGTCGGTGACCGCTTCAGCACGGTGCGGGCCGACCTCGCCGACGGACTGGGGGACGTGGAGTACCCGGCCGACCTGCTGTGGGCCAGCAGGTCCCTGCACCATGTGGGGGACCAGGGCGCCGCACTCGCCGGGTTCGCGCGCGCTCTCGCGCCCGGCGGCACCCTCGCCCTCCTGGAGGGCGGTCTGCCCCCGCGCTACCTCCCGCGCGACATCGGTATGGGCCGCCCCGGTCTGCAGTCCAGGATCGACGTGGTCCACGACGAGTTCTTCGACCGGATGCGGGCCGATCTGCCCGGAGCGGTGGCGGAGACCGAGGACTGGCCCGCCCTGCTGACGGCGGCCGGTCTGCGCCACACGGCGACCCGGACCTTCCTCGTCGATCTTCCCGCCCCGCTGTCGGAGGAGGCCCGCGCCTTCGTGGTCACGGCCCTCACCCGCCTGCGGGATTCCCTCGGCGAAGGGCTCGGCCCGGACGACCTCGCCACCCTCGACCGGCTCCTCGATCCGGAGGACAAGGCGGGCGTGCACCACCGCCAGGACGTGTTCCTGCTGACGGCGCACACGGTCCATGTCGCGGTGAAGCCGGAGTGACCCGGCCGGCGGCCACGCGCAGCGCTGGGCGCCTTCGGTGAGGAATCAGGCCGTCCCGAAAGGCTGTTGACGGTCGTGGGCGACGCGGCCGGGCACGACGACGTACGGGCGGCGGTCGAGTCGACGCTCAAGGAGTTCGGCCGCCTGGACACCGTCGTCGCCGACGCACCGTTCCGGGACGGCTACGGGAGCCTTCCGCCCGGTGCTCTCCTGACGGCCGATCGGCCGGCCGAGTCGATCGTCCGGGCGATCGACTCGGCCCGCGGGCGTCGACGTGAACACCCCGGTGGTACGGCCGATCGGTCAGCCCGTCCGACGGGCGCGGGGAGCCCTTTCAGTGGCTCGGGCCAATGATCCGTGCGGGTACGACGGGTGGGCGCCGCACCGGCCCACGACACCCGCGCCCACCCGTTGAGTCTGCGCGGGCCTCAGTTGTTCTGCAGGAACTGCTTCGCCAGGGAGTCTCCGAGGGACACGGCCGCGGTGTGACTCTCGATCGGCGACACCTGCGAGTTCTTGAACAGGATGTACGTCACGCCGGAGTCCGCGCCGCCGGTCTCCGGGTCGGGGTCGATACCGAGGGCCTTGGCCGTGGCGTACGAGGCCTCACCGATGATCTGCGTCGGCCCGGTGTCGCCCACGACGGCGTACTCGACCTTGTTGTTGTAGATCACCGCGACGACCCCGCCGCCCTTGATCCCGTAGCTGGTGTACTTCCAGATGCTGCTGGTGCTCGGGACCACGACGTACGGCAGCGACTCGGCCCGCAGCGGCTTGCCGTCGGACTGGTGGAAGGCGGTGTCGTCCTGGAACCAGGGATCGGCGTCGCCGTTGCACTGTGCGGTGACCTGGCCGTCGCAGTCGATGTCCATGTCGGCCTTCCAGAACACGGCGCCGTTCTTGCCGCACACGGGGATGGTGGCCGAGGTCTCGTCGTCGGTCTTGTACTTCCCGCTCGATATCTGCGAACAGGACGTCACCTTGGCGAGCAGGGCGGACGCGCTGACCGAGCCCTCCTGGGCGGAGGCGGGGGATTTGGCGCCGGACGGGGCGGCGGTGGCCGGGAGGGCGGCGGTGGCGAGGAGCGCGGCACCGGCGACGGCCGCGAGGGTCAGTGTTCGAGAACGCATGTGGGGGACCCCTCTGTTAGGAAAGTTTCCTTACCGGGTTGCGACACAAGGTGGCCCTGTTTGCATGGCCCCGTCAAGACCTTCGGCGGAGTTGGTCCGGTCCAGGAATCGGATCGAGGGGTGTTCCGGGAGCTGACGCCGGTTCAGGGGGTCGGAAAGCCGCCGGCCCGGACACGCGGGGCGTGTCCGGGCCGGCGGAGGGGCAGGTGCTGGTCAGCCCACGTCGAAGGCGGCCGGGTCGGGACCGATGCGACGGTCCTCGTTCAGCGCGCTGATCGCCGCGATGTCCTCGGCGTCGAGGGAGAAGTCGAACACGTCGATGTTCTCCGCGATCCGGGCCGGGGTCACGGACTTGGGGATCACGACGTTGCCCAGCTGGATGTGCCAGCGGAGCACGATCTGTGCCGGGGTGCGACCGTGCTTCTGGGCGATGGCGACGATCGCGGGGACCTCGAGCAGACCCTTGCCCTGGCCGAGCGGGGACCAGGCCTCGGTGGCGATGCCCTGCTCCGCGTGGAACTCGCGCGCCGCACGCTGCTGGAGGTGCGGGTGCAGCTCGATCTGGTTGACGGCCGGGATGACGGACGTCGCCTCGATCAGCTTCTCCAGGTGTTCCGGAAGGAAGTTGGAGGTGCCGATGGCCTTGGCGCGGCCGTCGGCGTGGATCTTCTCGAAGGCCCTGTACGTGTCGACGTATCGATCCCGGGACGGCAGCGGCCAGTGGATCAGATACAGGTCCACGTATTCCAGACCGAGCTTCTCCAGGGAGACGTCGAACGCGCGGAGTGTCGCGTCGTACCCCTGGTCGCTGTTCCAGAGCTTGGTGGTGACGAAGAGGTCCTCGCGAGCGACGCCGGAGGAGGCGATGGCCTTGCCGGTACCCTCCTCGTTGCCGTAGATCGCCGCCGTGTCGATGCTGCGGTATCCGCTCTCCAGCGCCGTGGCGACGGCTCGCTCCGCCTCGTCGTCCGGGACCTGCCAGACGCCGAAGCCCAGCTGCGGCATCTCGACACCGTTGTTCAGGATGATCGGGGGGACCTTGCTCACGAGCTCTCGATCCTTCAGTCGTCGGGTGGTACTCCCATGGTCAACGATCATCGGCCCTGATGCATTCCTGACCGGCTGATTCCCGGTGGAATGACGACGGGGCCCGGAGATTGGCCGGAAATGAGCCCGGCGGCGCGGCCGCGGTCGTCGCCGGCGACAAGGGTGGCGGGACGTCGCCGACGGGGACGAGGGCGGGCGGGACGCTCGCGGACGGAGGCGGCGGATCATCCCGGGCGGAGACGGCAGGTCGCTCCCGGGCGGGACAGCGGGGAGTGTCTACGCCTGGTACAGCGCCTCGACCTCCGTCGAGTACGCCTTCTCGATCGCCTTCCGCTTCAGCTTCAGCGAAGGCGTCAGCAACCCGTGTTCCTCGGTGAACTGGTGGGCCAGTATCCGGAAGGTGCGGATCGACTCGGCCTGCGAGACGAGGGTGTTCGCCGCGACCACCGCGCGCCGCACCTCGGTCTCCAGGTCCGTGTCGTGTACCAGGTCTGCGGTGGACAGCGGGGGTTTGCCCCGCATCTGGAGCCAGTGTTCGACGGCTTCTCCGTCGAGGGTGACGAGCGCCGCGATGTACGGCCGGTCGTTGCCGACGACGATGCACTGCGCGACCAGCGGATGATCGCGCACCCGCTCCTCCAGGACGCCCGGCGAGACGCTCTTGCCGCCGGAGGTCACCAGGATCTCCTTCTTGCGTCCGGTGATGGTGAGGTAGCCGTCCTCGTCGAGGGAGCCCAGGTCGCCGGTGGCGAGCCAGCCGTCGTGCAGGGTGGCGTCGGTGGCCTTGGGGTCGTTGAGATAGCCCTGGAAGACGTTCCCGCCGTTCAGCCAGATCTCCCCGTCGTCCGCGATGTGCACGGAGGTGCCGGGGATGGCCTGGCCGACGGTGCCGAACCGGGTGCGTTCGGGGGGGTTGGCGGTGGCGGCCGCGGTGGACTCGGTGAGCCCGTACCCCTCGTACACGACGACACCCGCGCCGGCGAAGAACAGCCCGAGCCGCCGGTCCATCGCCGAACCGCCCGACATCGCGTGTCTGACCCGGCCGCCCATCGCGGCCCGCACCTTGGAGTAGACGACCTTGTCGAAGAACTGGTGCTGCACCCGCAGTGCCGCCGAGGGGCCGGGTCCGATGCCCCAGGCCTTCTCCTCGATCGCGTCCGCGTAGCGCACGGCGACCTCGACGGCCTTCTCGAACGGTCCTGACCTGCCCTCTTTCTCGGCCTTGCGGCGGGCGGCGTTGAAGACCTTCTCGAAGATGTACGGCACCGCGAGGAAGAACGTCGGCCGGAACGCGGCCAGGTCCGGCAGCAGGGCCGCCGCGTTGAGCTGCGGCTGGTGGCCGAACTTGACCTTCCCGCGGAACGCCGCGACCTGCACCATCCGCCCGAAGACATGCGCGAGGGGCAGGAACAGCAGGGTGGCGGCCTGGTCTCCGCGCCGTGAGTGGAAGACCGGCTCCCAGCGCTCGATGACGGTGTCCGCCTCGAACATGAAGTTCGCGTGCGAGAGGACACAGCCCTTGGGGCGACCGGTGGTGCCCGAGGTGTAGATGATCGTCGCTATGGACTCGGGCGTGACCGCGCGCCGGTGCCGGTGCACCACCTCGTCGTCGAGGTGCGCGCCCGCTTCGTACAGCTCCTGCACCGCGCCGTTGTCCAGCTGCCACAGCTTGTGCAGCTGCGGCAGCCGGTCGACGACGGTGGCGACCGTCATCGCGTGGTCCTCGTGCTCGACCATGATCGCCGACACCTGGGCGTCGTGCAGCATCCAGAAGACCTGCTCGGCGGAGGAGGTCGGGTAGACGGGTACGACCTGGGCGCCGATCGTCCACAACGCGAAGTCGAAGAGCGTCCACTCGTAGCGCGTCGGGCACATGATCGCGATCCGGTCCCCGAACCGGATGCCGTGGGCGAGCAGACCCTTGGCCAGGGCGAGGACCTCGTCACGGAACTCGGCCGACGTCACGTCGCGCCACTGTCCCTGCTCGTCCTTGCGTCCGAGCGCGATGTACAGCGGATCCTCCCGGGCATGGTCGAACACGACGTCGGCCAGGCCGCCCACCGGCGGCGCCGACGCCGCCAGAGGGTTGGTGAACTCGCGCAATCCCGCTCCTAGTGGCGCTCCGCACAGCGCCGTGAAAGCTACCCCACCGGGCCGTCGGACGGGAGGGGCGCCGGAGCGGCGGAGCGCGCGGCGTCCGCACAGGTCAGCCACGGAAATGCCCGCACATGGGAAGGGGTCGGACAGAATCCCTTACGGCTCCGTAGGTTTCGATCCCGTAATCTCCACGGAATCTGTACGACCTGACGGCGCCTCGGCGGCAGCATGCCGGGTGCCGGATTTGCCGGCCTCGCGCGTCGGCGGGACCGCGTGCGACGGCCCTTCGCGGGGCAGGATCGCGTGCGACGGCTGCCGTCGGGCCGGTGGCGCGCGAAGGCCCCCGCGGGGCGAGCGCGGCGGGGGCCCGGCAGTGGTCGGGGGCGGCGGTCAGGCGCGGTCTAACCCTGGAATTCCGTCAGGTCGATCCCGAACACCCGCAGGTCGTTCCCGTGCACCGGATCCTGCGCGCTGCCCTCCGGCCGCATGCCGAGCTTGCCCAGCACGTTCGTGGAAGCGGTGTCCCCGGTCCGGCACACGGCGACGACCCGGTCCAGGCCGCGGTCCTGCAGCGCGAACTCCAGCGCGCCGTGCGCCGCCTCCGACGCGTAACCCTGCCCCCAGAACGCCCGCCCGAGCCGCCAGCCGATCGCCACCTCGCCCGCGATCGCGGACGGGGTGTCGGCCAGGTACAGACCCACCGCTCCGGCCAGCTCCCCGGAGCCCAGGAGCTCGACGGCGAAGATCCCGAAGCCCTCCTCGTCCCACTCCTCCTCCCACGCCTCGATGTCCTCGGCGGTCTCCTCCAGGGAACGCGTCGCGCCGTCGCCGATCCACCGCATCACCTCGGGGTCGGCGTGGATCTCGGACAGGGGGACAAGGTCGTCGTCCAGCCAGCGGCGCAGGAGAAGACGGGGGGTATGGATCTCGCTCATGGCCCCATCCTGCCGATACGCGGGCGTGAGGGCGAATGACGGCGGGATCGGCCCGGCGGCGACAGGATCGGCCCGAGGGCGACGGGATCAGCCAGGTGGCGGCAGCGGGCGGCCGCGCGGTCCCGGCTGTCCCCGGTGCAGCCGGTCCCCGCCGCCCAGGATCGCCGCCGCCAGGGCGTCCGCCGCCTCCTGCGCGGACGCCTGGCGCTGTCCGTGCAGGAGGACGAAGTCGACCTCGCCGAGCTCCGGCAGTCCCGCCCGCTCCGGGACCGTGACCAGGCCGGGCGGTACGAGCCCCCGGGAGTGGGCCATCACACCGAGGCCCGCGCGGGCCGCTGCGACCAGGCCGTTCAGGCTGCCGCTGGTGCAGGCGACGCGCCAGGACCGGCCCTGGCGCTCCAGCGCCTCCAGAGCCAGGGCGCGAGTGATGCCAGGGGGCGGGTAGACGATCAGCGGGACCGGACGGTCGGGGTCGAGGCGCAGCCGTTCCGCCCCGATCCAGACCAGACGGTCGTGCCGGACCAGCTGGCCCCGCGGGTCCTCGGGCCGCCGCTTGGCCAGCACCAGGTCGAGTCTGCCCGCCGCGAGCTGCTCGTGCAGCGTGCCGGACAGTTCGACCGTCAGCTCCAGATCCACTTCGGGATGGTCGTACCGGAAACCCTCCAGGATCTCCGGCAGCCGGGTCAGTACGAAGTCCTCCGAGGCGCCGAAGCGGAGGCGGCCGCGCAGCCGGGTGCCCGTGAAGAACGCGGTCGCCTGTTCGTGCACCTCCAGGATGCGGCGCGCGAAGCCCAGCATCGCCTCGCCGTCCACCGTGAGTTCCACGGAGTGCGTGTCGCGCGAGAACAGCTGCCGGCCGGCGGCGTCCTCCAGCCTGCGCACGTGCTGGCTGACCGTCGACTGGCGCAGCCCCAGCCGCCGGGCGGCCTGCGTGAAGCTCAGAGTTTGGGCCACCGCGAGGAAGGTACGCAGCTGGGACGGGTCGTACATCCCTACAGGTTATCGCGGAACGTGATGTCAGTCAGAGCGGTATGACGGATTCCCGATCACGGAAGCGAGGAGGACGATGGAGAGGGCACGACCCGCCTCGGCGGGCGATCTACGACAAGCGAGCAGTGGAGCACCGTGAAACGCCTGCAGTGGCCGAGTTGGATGCCGATCGACCCCTACATCCTGCTGTTGCTCGGGACGGTGGGCCTCGCGGCCCTTCTCCCGGCGCGCGGCGCGGGCGCCGATGTCGCCTCGGGTGCGTCCACGGCGGCGATCGCCTTCCTCTTCTTCCTGTACGGCGCACGGCTCTCCACCCGGGAGGCGATGGACGGGCTCAAGCACTGGCGGCTCCACGTCACGGTGCTGGCCTGTACCTTCGTCGTCTTCCCGCTGCTCGGTCTCGCCGCGCGCGGACTCGAACCGGTGTTCCTGACGCACGACCTCTACACCGGTCTGCTCTTCCTGACGCTCGTTCCCTCGACGATCCAGTCGTCGATCGCGTTCACCTCCATCGCCCGCGGCAACGTGCCCGCCGCGATCTGCGCCGGCTCCTTCTCCTCGCTCGCGGGCATCGTCGTCACCCCGCTGCTCGCGGCGGTCCTGCTCGGCAGCAGCGGCGGCGGGTTCTCCTCGGACTCGCTGGTCAAGATCGTGCTGCAGCTGCTGGTGCCGTTCCTCGCCGGGCAACTGCTGCGGCGCTGGATCGGCGGGTTCATCACACGGAACAAGAGGGTCCTCGGGTACGTCGACCGCGGCTCGATCCTGCTGGTCGTCTACACCGCGTTCAGTGAGGGCATGGTGCAGGGCATCTGGCACCAGGTCAGCGTGGTCCGGCTGGCCGGACTGCTGCTCGTCGAGGCCCTGCTGCTCGCGGTGATGCTGGCGCTGACCGGGTACGGCGGGAAGGCGCTGGGCTTCGGCCGGGGCGACCGGATCGCGATCCAGTTCGCCGGGTCGAAGAAGTCCCTCGCGTCCGGGCTTCCCATGGCCGGCGTGCTGTTCGGCGCGCACGCCTCGCTCGCCGTGCTCCCGCTGATGCTCTTCCACCAGATGCAGCTCATGGTGTGCGCGGTGATCGCGAAGCGCCGTGCCCGCGATCCCGAGGCGAGCGAGACCGCCGGGGACGGCAAGGACGCCGGGGACGCACGGGCGGTCCGGCCGGCCGCGGGCTCACGAACCGCGGTCGGTACGGCGCGGCGTTCCGACTGAGATCCACCCGCGCCGCCGGGAAGGGAGCACACGGCCGGGCACGCGTCGCCGCCCTCTCCGTCGTCGTGGGGGAGGGCGGCGAGCGGTACACCGAGGCCGGCCGCGGGCCGTCGTCGTCGTACGCGTGCGTCGTCGGGCACGGACGGGACGTCAGTGGCCGCCGCCCACATGGTCCAGGGGCAGATACAGGACGGTGTCCCGGGTCACCTTCCGGTCCGGTGCGGCGGACAGCTCCGCGTCGCTCAACGCCCGGTCGTAGACCCGGACCTCGTCGATGGCCCCGGTGAAGTGGGCCCGGCTGTCCATCCGTTGCCCCACGTGCACCCCGAACGGCGAGTTGCGGCTGACCGATCCGGGTACGTCCGGTGTGCTCAGCGACGTACCGTCGACGAAGAGCGTGAGCAGCCCGGCGGCCCGGTCGCGGCGCAGTACGAGATGATGCCACTGGCCGTCGTCGCGGGCGCCCGGGACGCGTACCGACGCGGTGGCCGGGGCCGTCGCGCCGTCGCGGGTGGTGATCAGCGCGGTGATCCGGTCGGACGACGGCTCGGCACGCATCCACACCTGCGGCTGGGTCGTGCCGATTCCGCCCATCCACAGCAGCGGCTGCTCCCCGGTGGTGGCCGTGTAGCGGAACCACAGGGTCGCCGTGAAGTCCTCGGTGCCGAGTGTGAGGCGGTTCTGGTACGGCAGCCGTACGGCGTCGTCGGCGCCGTCGAACTCCAGGGCGCCGCCCAGGACGCCCGCCGCCCCGTGGGCGCCTCCGAGCACCGCGGCCCGTGCGGTGTGCGGGGCGAGGTCGGCCGTCGTCGGGTCAGGTCCGCGGCGCGGCGTGAGCCAGTCCTCGGTGAAGCGGGCGAAGCGGATCTCGTCGCGCGCGTCGACCGCGCCGCCCTCGTACAGCAGGCCCACGGCGGCGCCGTCGATCCGGGTCAGGTCCGAGTAGCCGGACCAGTCCGTGGTGACGACCGTGCCGCGGTCCACGCTGTCCCAGGTGCGGCCGCCGTCGTAGGAGGAGCGGATCATCATGGTCCTGCGCCGGTCGGGGTCGCCGGGGCAGGCCAGCAGGATCCGGTCGTCCAGGCGCAGGACGGAGCCCTGGACCTGGGGCGCGTAGAGGTCCGGGAGGTCGCGGAAGGGGGCGGTGAAGCTGTCGCCGCCGTCACGGCTGACGGTCTGGGTCCGGTGGCCGAGATCGGTGCCGTCCTGCTCGCGCCCGCTGACGAGGACGGCACCGTCGGCGCGCTGGACGAGCGTCAGCTCCGACGGCTTCTGGCGGAAGGTGCCGTCGCCGGCGATCGGCCACGAGTCCGTCGCGCCGATCCTCCAGTGGTCGCCGCCGTCGTCGCTGGTGATGAGGGCGGCGTTGTTGGCGGTGACCCGGCCGCCGTCCCAGGTCTCGGTGTTGACGCCGAAGACGAGGCGTCCGGAGTGCCGGCCGCGGGTCAGCTGGATGCCGTGCACGGGGCCGGTGGCGTACCAGGAGTTCCAGTCCGGCGGGAGGATCTCGTCGCTCAGGTCCCGCGGCCGGGACCAGCTGAGACCGTCGTCGTCGCTGTACTGCAGATGCGGGGTGCGGTCGCAGGGGACGGCGCAGCCGCGGCCGTCCGTGCGGCCCGTGTTGTACGTCTCCGCCAGCACCACGCGGCCGGTCTCGCGGTCCACGACGGGCGCGGGGTTGCCGTGCGTGTCGCCCGCGCCCTCGTTCACGACCTGGAGCGGGCCCCAGCTGCGGCCGCCGTCCGTCGACCGTTTGACGACGATGTCGATGTCGCCCGCGTCGCCGCAGTCGTGGACGCGCCCCTCGGCGAACGCCAGCAGGGTGCCCCGCGGGGTCCGTACGACGGCCGGGATGCGGAAACACGCGTAGCCGGGATCCTGGGCGGCCTTGAAGAGCACCTGTTGCTCGAACTCGCCGGTCGCTGAGCTCGGTTGGGCTCCGGCCGGGCTGGGCAGCGCGATCAGCGCGGCCGCGGTGAGGGCGGCCGTGAGAACGGCTGCCGCGGTGGATCTCAGACGTGCGCGGAGGCTTGACGGCATGGTGCGACCTGCCCTTCATGCGTCTGGGCGACCTGGGTGTTCCGGAGGTCGGACATCCGACATCCGACATCCGACGTCCGATGTCTGGGCCACAGACGCTACTTGGGCCCTCAAGCACCCCACAAGGAGCATGCACCGGTCGTGTTCACGCCAGATTTTGCGGGGCTCGGGCCGCGCGGAGTCCGTGCCGCGCGCGGCGAACGGCGACCCGCGAGCCCCGCGCCTGACGGCCGAACGGGATCAGTTCACGGGTTCGTTGATCCGGATTTCCGGTACGGACGGCTAAGGGCGGCTAACGTTCCGTCATGACCGCACCTCGAACCGCACCCCGCCTCGCCCTCGATCCCGCGCGCACCGCCCTGGTGCTCGTGGATCTGATGGACCGTATCGTCGGGCTGCCCGTGGAACCCCGCGACGGCACCGCAGTCCTCTCCGCCGCCGAGGAACTGGCGACCGCCTTCCGTAAGGTGGGCGCGCTCGTCGTCCTGGTCCGGGTCGAACGGCCCGGGGCGGCCGAGCAGCCGCCCGGCAGCGGCCTGGTCGCCGGACTCTCCGCGCTGGGCGACCTGGAGATCGTCAAGCGGTCCATCGGCGGATTCCAGGGCACCGGTCTCGACGAGCGGCTGCGGGAACGCGGCATCTCCACGCTGGTGTTCGGCGGGATCGCCACCAACCTCGGGGTCGAGTCCACCGCCCGCGCCGCCGGAGACCTCGGCTACGACCTGGTCTTCGCCGAGAACGCGATGGCGGCCCTCACCGCCGCCGAGCACGAGGCCTCCGTCCGCCTCGACTTCCCCCGGCTGGGCACGGTCGTCACCGTCGAGCAGGTGCGCTTCAGCGCCGGGTGAGGGAGCCGAAGGGGTCCTGGGACCCCCTGCGCCGGCCGGCACCCGCCGGGGCGGACCGGGCGCGGACATGACACAGCGGGACCCCTTCGGCGCAGGGGGCGCTCCCCGCCGGTCGGGGCCCCGCCGCCGTGTCGCGGGGAGCCGGTCAGCCCTGGGCGGCCGCGGCCCGCAGGGCGATGCGGTGCTCGCCCGCGTACACGTTCATGGAGGCGCCGCGCAGGAAGCCGACGAGGGTCAGGCCCGACTCCGCGGCGAGGTCCACGGCGAGGGACGAGGGTGCGGAGACCGCCGCGAGCACCGGGATGCCCGCCATGACCGCCTTCTGCGCCAGCTCGAAGGAGGCCCGCCCCGACACCAGCAGGACGGTCCGGGAGAGCGGGAGCCTGCCGTCCTGGAGGGCGCGCCCGACCAGCTTGTCGACCGCGTTGTGCCGGCCCACGTCCTCGCGTACGTCGAGGAGCTCGCCGTCCTCGGTGAACAGCGCCGCGGCGTGCAGACCCCCGGTCCGGTCGAAGACCCGCTGCGCCGCACGCAGCCGGTCGGGGAGGACGGCGAGGAGCGCGGGCTCCAGCCGGACCGGGGGAGCGTCGTCACCGTCGTCGATGGTCCAGCGCGCCGTCGTGCGGACCGCGTCCAGGCTCGCCTTGCCGCACAGACCGCAGGACGACGTCGTGTACACGTTGCGTTCGAGGGTGATGTCGGGCATGACGACGCCGGGCGCCGTCCGTACGTCCACGACGTTGTACGTGTTCGAGCCGTCCACCGTCGCTCCCGCGCAGTAGACGATGCTCTGCAGCTCGTCCGCCCGGCCGAGGACCCCCTCGCTGACCAGGAAGCCCGCCGCGAGCGCGAAGTCGTCGCCCGGGGTGCGCATGGTGATGGCGAGCGCCTTGCCGTTGAGGCGGATCTCCAGGGGTTCCTCGGCGACCAGTGTGTCGGGGCGGGTGCTCTCGGCGCCGTCCCGGATGCGGATCACCTTGCGTCGTTCCGTGACTCGTCCCATGTCCTGATCAGTCCCGGTTCTGTACGTGCTGGTAGCCGAAGCGGCCCTTGATGCAGAGATTGCCGTGGGTCACCGGGTTGTCGTGCGGAGAGGTGACCTTGACGATCTCATTGTCCTGCACGTGCAGCGTGAGGTTGCAGCCCACACCGCAGTAGGCGCACACCGTGGTCGTCGCGGTCTGCGCCGGCTCGTCCCACGTACCCGCCTGACGCATGTCGAACTCCGACCTGAAGGAGAGCGCGCCCGTCGGGCAGACCTCGATGCAGTTCCCGCAGTACACGCACGCCGAGTCGGTCAGCGGGGCGTCGTGCTCGACGGCGATCCGGGCGTCGAAGCCGCGTCCGGAGACCGAGATCGCGAAGGTGTTCTGCCACTGGTCGCCACAGGCGTCCACGCACTTGTAGCAGAGGACGCACTTGTCGTAGTCGCGCACGTACAGGGTGTTGTCGATCCGGGGTTCCTCGTCGACGCGGGCCGCGGCGGGGCCGTACCGGTCCGGCTCGGCCCCGTACTCCCCGATCCACCCCGCCACCCCGGGAGTGGTGGAGAGGTCCACCGAGGAGGCGAGCAGTTCGAGGACGATCCGGCGGCTGTGGCGGACGCGCTCGGTGTCCGTCCGCACCCGCATGCCCTCCTCCGCCCCGCGCGAGCAGGCCGGAGCGAGGGTGCGGGCGCCCTCGACCTCGACGACACAGAGCCGGCAGGCGTTCTTCGGGGCCAGCGTGTCGCCCTGGCACAGGGTGGGGACGTCCTTGCCCGCGGCACGGCAGGCGTCGAGGATCGTCGATCCCTCCGGCGCGCGCACCGGTTCACCGTCAAGGGTGAATTCGAGCAGCCGGCGGGGAGTCCCGAGCGGTATCGCGGTCATTCGTAGGCCCCCAGACGGTCGATCGCGGATTCCACGGCGTTCCACGCGGTCTGCCCCAGACCGCAGATCGAGGCGTCCCGCATCGCGCGGCCGACCTCTCTGAGCAGGGCGATGTCGCCTTCCGCGGCCGCGCCGGTCCGCTCGGCGATCCGGTGCAGCGCCTCCTCCTGGCGCACGGTCCCGACCCGGCACGGCACACACTGCCCGCACGACTCGTCACGGAAGAACGCGGCGATGCGCAGCAGCAGGCGCGGGAGGGGGACCGAGTCGTCGAAGGCCATGACCACGCCCGAGCCGAGGGTCGTGCCCGCCTCCCGGGTGCCCTCGAAGGTGAGCGGGACGTCCAGTTCGTCGGGCCGTACGAAGCCCCCCGCCGCGCCGCCGAGCAGCACCGCCCGCAGACCCTCCCGTACGCCCGCCTGCTCCAGCAGTTCGCCCAGGGTCGCCCCGAAGGGCAGCTCGTAGACGCCGGGCCGCTCCACGCCGCCGGACACGCAGAACAGCTTCGGGCCTGTGGAACCCGGGGTGCCGATCGCCGCGTACGCCTCGGCGCCCATGGTCAGGACCGGAAGGACGTTCACGAGCGTCTCGACGTTGTTCTCGGCGGTGGGTCTGCCGAACAGGCCCTTCTCCACGGGGAAGGGCGGTTTGGAACGCGGCTCGCCCCGGAACCCCTCGATCGAGTTGAAGAGGGCGGTCTCCTCGCCGCAGATGTACGCGCCCGCGCCACGCCGGATCTCGATGTCGAAGGCGTACCCCTGCCCGAGGACGTCGTCGCCGAGCAGCCCCCGCGCACGTGCCTGGCCGATGGCGTGCTCCATGCGGCGCAGGGCGCGCGGATACTCGCCCCGCAGATACAGGTAGCCCTGGTGCGCGCCGACCGCGTACGCGGCGATGGTCATCGCCTCGACGAGCGCGTACGGGTCGCCCTCCATGACCACCCGGTCCTTGAAGGTGCCCGGCTCGGACTCGTCGGCGTTGCACACGAGATAGTGGGGTGTGCCGGGCGCGGACGCCGTGGCCCGCCATTTGCGGCCGGTGGGGAAGGCGGCTCCGCCCCGCCCGGTCAGGCCCGCGTCGGTGACCTCGCGGATGACCCCGGCGGGGCCGAGCGCGAAGGCCCGCCGCAACGCGGCGTACCCGCCGTGTGCCCGGTAGTCGTCCAGGTCCGCGGGATCGACCACGCCGACGCGGCCCAGCAGGATCAGGGCCGGGTCACCGGCCTGCGGGACGGCCAGCTCCGCGGGCGGCTCCTCGGGCGCCGATCCCGGCGCGGCCGCCGCCAGCACGGCCCGCTCGACGGTGGCGGGCGCCGCCACGGCCGTACGCACCGGATCTCCCGCCCTGACCGCGAGCGCGGCCGGAGCCCGCTCGCACAGGCCGAGGCACGGTCCGCGCTCCACGGTCACCCCGCTGCCGGGGCCGAGCCGGGACTCGATCCCCTCGCACAGCTCCGGGGCCCCCGCCGCCATGCAGGCCAGGTCCGTGCAGACGTGGAGCACGGTCGCCGGGCGCGGCTTCAGCGAGAACATCGCGTAGAAGGTCGCGACACCGTAGGCCTCCGCCGGCGGTACGGTCAGCCGGCGGCACAGATGGCCGAGCGCGCCCTCGCTGATCCAGCCGACCCGGTCGTTGACGGCGTGCAGCCCCGGCAGCAGCAGGTCCCGGCGGGCGCGGGCCTCGCGGCCGCCGCGCGCCCACCTGAGGTCGGCGTCGGACCGGTCGGCGCCCTCCCACGAGGACTCCGGAGGACCGAGCAGGGCGTCGACGGCCGCCCGCTCCTCGTCCGTCGGCTTGCTGTCACCGAAGTGCAGATCCATGTCCCGCCTCAGCTCCTCACGTGGGCGGCCGGCAGCTTGTCGATCCGGATCGCCGACGCCTTGAACTCCGCCGTCCCCGCGATCGGGCAGTTCGCCTCGATCGTCAGCCGGTTGGTGTCCACGTCGTCGGGGAAGTGCATCGTCATGAACGCCAGCCCGGGGCGCAGCGCGGTGTCGATCCACACGGGCGCGAGCACGGAGCCCCGGCGCGAGGAGACCCGGACCTCCTCGCCCACCACGACCCCGTGGCGCTCGGCGTCCTCCGGGCACAGTTCGACGTACTCGCCGCGTCGCAGCGGGGAGGCGAATCCGCCGCTCTGCACACCGGTGTTGTAGGAGTCGAGGCGCCGCCCGGTGGTGAGGCGGATCGGGTACGTCTCGTCCGTCAGGTCCACCGGCGGGTCGTGCCGGACGATTCCGAAGGGTGCGCGCCGGCCGCGCTCGGCGGGGTCGTCGGCCCACAACCGGCCGTGCAGATAGGTCGGTTCGAGACGGGTGGGGTCCGGGCAGGGCCACTGGATGCCCTGCTCCTTCTCCAGACGCGCGTACGTCATCCCGTAGTGGTCCGGGGAGAGCGAGCGCAGTTCGTTCCAGACGGCCTCGGAGTCGGTGTACTTCCACTCGTGTCCGAGGCGCGCGGCGAGGCCGAGGAGGATGTCGATGTCCTCCCGGGCCTCGCCGGGCGGGGTCACCGCCGCGCGCACCCGCTGGACGCGCCGTTCGCTGTTGGTGGTGGTGCCCTCCGTCTCCGCCCACCCGGCGGTCGCGGGCAGCACCACGTCGGCGAGTTCCGCCGTCCTGGTGAGGAAGATGTCCTGGACGACGAGGAAGTCGAGGGCGCGAAGCCGCCGGACGGCCTGCTCGCTGTCGGCCTCCGACTGCGCCGGGTTCTCCCCGATGCAGTAGACCGCCTTGAGCGTGCCCTCCTCCATCGCCTCGAACATCTCCGTGAGGTTCAGTCCGTAGTGCGGCTCGATGACGGTGTCCCACGCGGTCTCGAACTTCAGCCGCGCGTCCGGGTCGAGGATGTCCTGGAAGCCGGGGAACCGGTTGGGGATGGCGCCCATGTCGCCGCCGCCCTGCACGTTGTTCTGCCCGCGCAGCGGTTGCAGTCCGGAGCCGTGGCGGCCCACGTGGCCGGTCAGCAGGGACAGGTTGATCAGCGCGCGGACGTTGTCGGTGCCGTTGTGGTGCTCGGTGATGCCGAGCGTCCAGCACAGCTGGGCGCGCTCGGCGCGGGCGTACGCGTGGGCCAACTCCCTTATCGCGGAGGCCGGTACGCCCGTCACCTTCTCCGCGAGGGACAAGGTCCAGGGTTCGACGAGCCTCGTGTACTCCTCGAAGCCGCTGGTCGCCCGCCGGACGAAGGCGTGGTTGACGAGGCCCGTGTGGATGATCTCGCGGCCGATCGCGTGCGCCATCGGGATGTCGGTGCCGACGTTCAGACCGAGCCACCCCTCCGCCCACTCGGCCGTCGACGTGCGACGGGGGTCGACCGCGTACATCCGGGCGCCGTTCCTGATCCCCCTCAGTACGTGCTGGAAGAAGATGGGGTGTGCGAAGCGGGCGTTGGAGCCCCACATCACCACGAGGTCGGTCTCCTCGACCTCCGCGTACGAGGAGGTCCCGCCGCCCGAGCCGAAGGCCGCCGAGAGACCGGCGACGCTCGGGGCGTGACAGGTGCGGTTGCAGGAGTCGACGTTGTTGGTGCCCATGACGACCCGCGCGAACTTCTGGGCCACGTAGTTCATCTCGTTGGTCGCGCGGGCGCAGGAGAACAGGCCGAACGCCCCGCGCGCGGCACGCAGCCCCGCGGCCGCGCGGTTCAGGGCCTCGTCCCAGCCGGCCTGCCGGAAGGGTTCGCCGCGGCTGTCCCGCACCAGCGGGTGCGTGAGCCGCGTGTAGATCCTCGGGTCGCGTTTCCTCATGCGGCGGTCCTCGATGCGAGCAGATCCGAAAGGGCGTGCACGGTACGGAGGGTGGGGACCGGGACCCCGGTGATCTCCGCCAGTTCCACGACGGCCGCGAGCAGCACGTCGAGTTCGAGCGGCTTGCCGCGTTCCAGGTCCTGCAGGGTGGAGGTGCGGTGGTCGCCGACGCGTTCGGCGCCGGCCAGCCGGCGTTCGATGGAGACGCCGACCTCGCAGCCGAGTGCCTCGGCGACGGCGAGCGTCTCGGCCATCATGATCTCGATGACCCTGCGGGTTCCGCCGTGCAGGCACATCTGCCGCATGGTCGCGCGGGACAGCGCGCTGATGGGGTTGAAGGAGATGTTGCCCAGCAGCTTCAGCCAGATGTCGTTGCGCAGGTCCGGCTCGACGGGACACCTGAGGCCGCCCGCCCGCATGGCCTCGCTGAACGTCCGGCAGCGGGCGGAGAGCGAGCGGTCGGGCTCGCCGATGGAGAAGCGGGTGCCCTCCAGGTGGCGGACGACTCCCGGTCCCTCCAGTTCCGTCGCCGCGTACACCACGCATCCGACGGCCCGTTCGGGCGCGAGCACCGCACTGACCGCGCCGCCGGGGTCGACGCTCTCCACACGGTGGCCGTCGTGCGGGCCGCCGTGCCGGTGGAAGTACCACCAGGGGATGCCGTTCTGGGCGGCGATCACCGCCGTGTCCCGGTGCAGCAGGGGCTCGATCAGCGGCCCGCACGCCGCGTACGAGTTGGCCTTCAGACCGAGGAAGACGTAGTCGGCGGGCCCGACTTCGGCGGGGTCGTCGGTGGCGTGTACGCGCGCGGTGAAGTCGCCGCGCGGGCTGTGTACCTGGACTCCGTGCCGCCTCATGGCCGCCAGATGCGGTCCACGGGCGATGAGATGCACATCGGCGCCTGCGCGGTGCAGCGCGGCGCCGACGTAGGCGCCGATCGCACCGGCGCCGAGAACGGCGACTTTCACTGTGGCTCGCTCCGTTCGGTCGAGGGTACCGAGGAACTGCCGAACTCTGTCGACGAAATATTGTCTACAGTATGGAAGTTGGGGCGGCAAGGCTTCGCACAGCACCCGGGTCGGCCGTGACCTCGTGGACAGCGGCCCCGCTCCGATGCCCCCGCTGGTGGAAGCTTCGGACGCACCGCTAGAATCCCGGCCGTCACCTGAGCCTTCTCGGCGCGGACCGCGATCCGCCGGAAGGCTTTTTTCATGCCCGGATCCGGCCTGTCCCGGCAGCAAGTGCCGTCGCGGGCGGACCCGCTGCGAAGGCGGTAGCCCCGCCGACCGGCCCGAACGGCCGTTGCCGCCCTCGGCCGTTCCGAATGCCCAGCCCCCGCAGAAGGAGATCCACCTCATGAGCGCACGGACGAACGCCCCTGTATCCACGCGTACGTGGCGACTCGGTGACCTCACCGTCAACCGTGTCGGGTTCGGAGCGATGCGCCTGACCGGTACCGCGCCCTTCGGCGGCGGCGTGCCGCGCGACCGCGAGCGGTCGATCGGCGTGCTCCGGCGGCCCGTCGAACTCGGTGTGAACCACATCGACACCGCCGCGTTCTACTTCTCGGCGACGCGCTCCGCCAACGAGCTGATCAACCGGGCGCTGGCGCCGTACCCGGAGGACCTGGTCATCGCCACCAAGGTCTGGCCGGGCCGCGATCCCTCGGGTGCCTGGTGGTGGGCCACCCCGGCGCAGTTGCGCGGCCAGGTCGAGGAGAACCTGCGCCAACTCGGCCGCGACCACCTGGACGTGGTGAACCTGCGGGTACCGCCGAGCCGGCGCACCGGCTCGATCGGCGACCACTTCGGCGCGCTGGCCGGGCTGCGCGAGGCCGGGCTGATCCGCCACCTCGGTGTCTCCCACGTGACGTCCGGGCAGCTGGCCGAGGCCCGGGCCATCGCTCCGGTCGTGTGCGTGCAGAACCCCTACGGGATCGGTTCGCCGAGCGAGGACAGGTCCCTCCTGCGGCTCTGCGGTGAACTCGGCGTCGCCTTCGTCCCGTTCTTCGCGATCGCCGGTTCCGGACGCGAGGCGGGTCCGGCCGCCCGTGACAGCGAGACGGTGTACGCCGTCGCCCGCGCGCACCAGGTGTCCGTCGCGCAGGTCCGGCTGGCCTGGACCCTGCGGCAGGGGCCGCACGTGCTGGCGATCCCGGGCACCGGCGATCCGGACCACCTCGCGCAGAACATGGCGGCGGCCACACTGCGCCTCTCGGACGACGAGTCGGCACGCCTCGGCTCGGTGGGACAGTGACACGCCGCGGCCCGCCGGATCCGGCGGGCCGCCCAGGTGAACCCGCTCCCGCCACCGCACTCTTGACCACGCGCCGACGCCGC
>NZ_JBEXHZ010000016.1:0-137663 GCF_040608315.1 Streptomyces sp. NPDC005195 | reverse complement strand
GCTACGACGGCGCCGAGTTCGACGCCTGGCACCTGGGTTTCCACGACCCCGAAGGTCAGTACCCGGCAATGACGCCGGAGGCCCTTCTCGTGCGTCCGCGGACGGATACCCGTCCCTAGGACATCTTCAGCGCCCCGGCCAGCTTCGCGAGCTGCGCGAACGACGCCGTCCCGGTCACCACCGTCGTCGACCCCTTGCCCCGCAGCACGAGGGCGTCGTACCTGTCGCCCTCGTACCGCTGCCACGTCCGGTCGCCGATCCGCTCGGTGCCCTTCGTGGCCGCGGCGCCCTGACTGGCCGAGTCGATGAACACGGGCGCGCGCTGAGTGGACTGCTCGATCGCCGCGTACTGACCTTCGGGGTCGTGGAAACCCAGGTGCCAGGCGTCGAACTCGGCGCCGTCGTAGCGCACCGACGTCGCCTTCCACGTCCCGGGCAGCCCCTCGGGGGCCGCCACCGGATACGACGCCGCGCGACGCGCCGTGAGCAGCTCGACACGGTAGTCGACGCGCTTGAGGGGAGGCCCGGAGTCGCCGTGCGGGATGAAGATGTAGATGACGCCCGCCATGATCCCGATCAGGCCCAGGGAGAGAAGCATGTCCCGGACCGTCTGCTTGCCTTTCGTACCTGCCACCCCCCTATCGTCGCAGGTGCCCTGGCCTGCTCATCCGTGGGGCCCCCTGCTCATTTTGTCGGCCTGGCGATAGAGTCGGGGCACACCCTCATCCGGCCGTCGTCGTATCAGAAAGGTGCGCTCCGATGACCGAGCATCATCTGCCGTCAGAACTCGAGGTGCCCTCCGAGGCCCCCGACCGAAATCTCGCCCTGGAACTCGTCCGGGTCACCGAGGCCGCCGCGATGGCCGCGGGCCGCTGGGTCGGCCGCGGCGACAAGATCGGCGCCGACGGCGCCGCCGTACGTGCCATGCGCACCCTCGTCTCCACCGTCTCGATGAACGGCGTCGTCGTCATCGGTGAAGGCGAGAAGGACGAGGCCCCGATGCTCTTCAACGGGGAGCGTGTCGGCGACGGCACCGGCCCCGAGTGCGACATCGCCGTCGACCCGATCGACGGAACCACGCTGACCGCCAAGGGCATGACCAACGCGATCGCCGTACTGGCCGCCGCCGACCGCGGCACCATGTTCGACCCGTCCGCGGTCTTCTACATGGACAAGCTGGTCACCGGCCCGGAGGCCGCCGACTTCGTCGACATCAACGCGCCCGTGTCGGTGAACATCCGCCGGGTCGCCAAGGCCAAGAAGTCCACCCCCGAGGACGTCACGGTCGTCATCCTCGACCGGCCGCGCCACGAAGGGATCATCAAGGAGATCCGCGAGACCGGCGCCCGGATCAAACTGATCTCCGACGGTGACGTCGCGGGCTCGATCCTCGCACTGCGCGAGGGAACGGGCATCGACCTGCTGCTCGGCATCGGCGGTACGCCCGAGGGCATCATCTCGGCCTGCGCCGTGAAGTGCCTGGGCGGCACCATCCAGGGCAAACTGTGGCCCAAGGACGACGAGGAGCGGCAGCGCGCGCTCGACGCGGGCCACGACCTCGACCGTGTGCTGTTCACCGACGACCTGGTCTCCGGCGAGAACGTGTTCTTCGTCGCGACCGGCATCACCGACGGCGAACTGCTGCGCGGGGTGCGCTACCGCGCCGAGGTGGCGACGACCGAATCGATCGTCATGCGCTCCAAGTCCGGCACCGTCCGGCAGATCAGGTCCGAGCACCGGCTGAGCAAGCTGCGGGCGTACAGCGCGATCGACTTCGACCGCGCGAAGTAGCTCCGCGGACCGCGGGACCGCCCGGTCGTCCGTGCCCGTGAGCCACGGAGCACGGGCACGTCCGGAGAGGTGCCCGCGGAGAACGTCCGGAGCGGTACCTGCGGAGACCGGAGCCGTACCTACGGAGAAGGGGCGCCCCCTGTGCGGAGGGGGCGCCCCTTTCCGTGCGTTCCGGCTAGCCGGCCGCCGCTATCGGGCCGCGCGCGGTCTTCTTGAGCTCCAGGTCACGCCGGCGGCGCCGGGCCAGCACCACCCGGCGCTCGGCGGCGGTGAGGCCGCCCCACACTCCGTACGGCTCGGGTTGCAGCAGCGCGTGCTCACGGCACTCGACCATCACGGGACAGCGGGCGCAGACGCGCTTGGCCGCCTCCTCGCGGGACAGCCGGGATGCCGTGGGCTCCTTGGACGGCGCGAAGAACAGGCCGGCCTCGTCCCGCCGGCACACCGCCTCCGTGTGCCATGGGGCTTCCTGATCCCTGTCCCGCACTGGCGCCCGCTGGGCCGGAACGGCAGCTACCTGCAGGGACTGATGCGGCGGTTGCAGCACGGTCTACTCCTGACGACGGCTTCGCGAGCGTGCCGGGCACCGCGGGAAATCCCGCAGCGCCCTCCGAGAGACGATGCAGCAAGGCCTACCCGCTGTGCGCGCGCCTATGCACTGAGTTCCAAGAGCGGAGCCCGTCGTTCACGACGGAGCGCACGCGGCACGGCCCGGCGCGCCCCCCGACGCCGTCGGACGCACGGGCGTCAACGGTCCAGGTGCTTGCGCAGACTCCGGTCCACCCGGTCCATCGCGCGGTCGAGGATGTCCGCCACCAGCTTGCCGCGCTTGGGCCGCGCCTCGACGTTGCCCAGGATCGCCAGGCCCTCGACGTAGATCACGGGCGCGTCGGGGTCGCCCGAATCCAGCGTGTCCGCCTCGAAGTTGCCGAGGACCCCGCCTCCGCTGCTGCGCAGCGACACGTTCTCCGGGACGCGGATCTCCACGTTGCCGAAGACCGAGATCGCCTTGATCGCGACCTGCTGGTACTCGAAGATCGCCTCGCTGAGGTCTATCTCGACGCTGCCGAAGACGGCGTACGCGTGAATACGACGGCCCGCGCGCCAGCGGCCCTTGCGCATCGCGGTGCTGAACACCGCCACCACGTTCTCGTCGGCCTCCGCCGGGATGGCGCCCAGCCGGGGGCGGTTGGGCGCGGTCGCGTACGCGGTCGCCACGCGGCCCGCGTGGGCGGCCGGCAGGTCCCGGACGAACTGGTCGAGCTCACCGACCGTCTTGGTGGCCAGCACCCCTTCCACCCGCTCGGCGTGCTCGTCGGCCGTGAGACGCCCCTCGGCGAGGGCCTCGCGCAGGATGTCGGCGATCCGGTCGCGGTCGGCGTCCGACGCACGCAGTTCGGCGTCGGCGGCACGGGTTTCGGTGCGCTTCTGAAGGTCCACGGGAGCAGCGTACCCAAACGCGATAGATCGCGACTAGGGGTGTGGATAAAGATGTGGACGGCGAACTGAGCCCTACCTCACAAGCTCACTGTCCGCGCCAGGTTCTAGGCTGGTGGACGCCCGCCGACGGAGGCCGGCCTCCGCCGAGTGAGCGTGGTTGGTCGGGCTCCCGGCAAGGGTCTCGGCGCCCGGAGGTGAACCGAGCCCCAAGAAATCAAGTGAGGAATGGGCGAAGATGCCTGAGTTCGCGTACACCGATCTGCTCCCCCAGGGAGAGGACACCACCCCGTACCGGCTGGTGACCTCCGAGGGTGTCTCCACCTTCGAGGCCGACGGGCGGACGTTCCTCAAGGTCGAGCCGGAGGCGCTGCGCAAGCTCGCCACGGAGGCCATCCACGACATCCAGCACTACCTGCGGCCCGCCCACCTGTCCCAGCTGCGCCGGATCATCGACGACCCCGAGGCGTCGGCCAACGACAAGTTCGTCGCCCTGGACCTCCTGAAGAACGCGAACATCGCGGCCGCGGGCGTCCTGCCCATGTGCCAGGACACCGGCACGGCGATCGTCATGGGCAAGCGCGGGCAGAACGTCCTCACCGACGGCGGTGACGAGTCCGCCCTGAGCCGCGGTATCTACGACGCCTACAAGAACCTGAACCTGCGCTACTCGCAGATGGCTCCGCTCACCATGTGGGAGGAGAAGAACACGGGCTCGAACCTGCCGGCGCAGATCGAGCTGTACGCGACCGACGGCGGCGCCTACAAGTTCCTCTTCATGGCCAAGGGCGGCGGCTCCGCGAACAAGAGCTTCCTGTACCAGGAGACGAAGGCCGTCCTCAACGAGTCCTCCATGATGAAGTTCCTGGAGGAGAAGATCCGTTCGCTCGGCACGGCCGCCTGCCCGCCGTACCACCTGGCGATCGTCGTCGGCGGGACGAGCGCCGAGTACGCCCTCAAGACCGCGAAGTACGCCTCCGCGCACTACCTGGACGAGATCCCGGCCGAGGGCTCCGAGCTGGGCCACGGCTTCCGGGACAAGGACCTGGAGCAGAAGGTCTTCGAGCTGACGCAGAGGATCGGCATCGGAGCGCAGTTCGGCGGCAAGTACTTCTGCCACGACGTGCGGGTGGTCCGCCTCCCCCGGCACGGCGCGTCCTGCCCCGTGGCGATCGCGGTGTCGTGCTCCGCCGACCGCCAGGCCGTCGCGAAGATCACCGCCGAGGGCGTCTTCCTCGAGCAGCTGGAGACGGACCCGGCGCGCTTCCTGCCCGAGACGACCGACGAGCACCTCGACGAGTCGGCCGATGTCGTACGGATCGATCTCAACCAGCCGATGGAAGACATCCTCGCCGAGCTGACCAAGTACCCGGTGAAGACCCGTCTCTCGCTCTCCGGCCCGCTGGTCGTGGCCCGTGACATCGCGCACGCCAAGATCAAGGAGCGGCTCGACGCGGGCGAGGAGATGCCGCAGTACCTGAAGGACCACCCGGTGTACTACGCCGGTCCCGCCAAGACGCCCGCGGGCTACGCGTCCGGCTCCTTCGGCCCGACGACGGCCGGCCGCATGGACTCCTACGTGGAGCAGTTCCAGGCGGCGGGCGGTTCCAAGGTGATGCTCGCGAAGGGCAACCGGTCCGCGCAGGTCACCCAGGCGTGCGACGCGCACGGCGGCTTCTACCTCGGCTCGATCGGCGGCCCCGCCGCCCGTCTCGCCCAGGACTGCATCAAGAAGGTCGAGGTCGTCGAGTACGAGGAGCTCGGCATGGAGGCGGTCTGGAAGATCGAGGTCGAGGACTTCCCGGCGTTCGTCGTCGTCGACGACAAGGGCAACGACTTCTTCCAGAATCCGGCCCCCGAGCCGACGTTCACCCACATCCCGGTGCGGGGTCCCGGGATGGCGTAGCGCCTCCGGGGCGGCCGAAGCGCCTTCGGGGTGGCCGGGGAGGAGATCCCCGGCCGCCCCTGCCCGTACCCTCCCGGCGGGCTCCGCCCCTCCGTCCCCGCGGGAGCCGCGCCCTGCCCCCCTGCCGCCCGCCCCCCTGGCCCCTTCTCGTCCCGCCCGGCCTCGCCCTGTGACGCGGGGCGGGACGAGCGGTCGTCCCGGGACGGCCCCGCCGCCTCGTCCGCACGCCTGCTCGATGTCCCATTTCGTCCCAGGAACAGCGGGACGGCATCTTTGCGAGCTTTGCCGTGAACACTCCGCAATGACCGGATCACAGCCTGTGATCCACGGGTCATCTCGGAGGGAAATAGCATGATGAGTCGCATGTTGCGCAACGGTCTCGTGGCCGCGATCGCGGCTGTCGCCGTCTTCCCGGTGACGGCCGTCGCTTCCGCCGGCCCGGCCGCTCACACCCCCGGCCAGGGCTCCGCGCCCGCCCCGGCCGCCACCTCGAGCCGGAACCCGGTACCCGCGCAGGGCAGCGTCCGGCGCCATGTGCCGGCCCGCGCCCGGCACCACGTCACCACCCACGCCCGGTACCGCGTCGTCACCCGCCACCACGCCCGGCACGTATGGGGCCGTGTGACGACCCACCACATGCGGCTGCTCGTCCGCTCCGGGCCGGGCACGGCCTACCGGATCGTCGGCTCGCGTCCGGACGGACGGCCTGTGGTCATCTCCTGCGAGAAGCGGGGGTCCGCCGTCCGGGGCAACCACCGCTGGTACCGCCTGGCCCACCACCGCGGGTACGTGTCCGCGCACTACGTCCGCACCGGCGGCGCCGTCCGCTGGTGCTGACGGGCGCGCCGGCACCCGGCTCCTGAGTTCCGGCCCCTCCTGACGGGGTGGGGGTCCACCCCGTCAGGAGGTCCTACGAGTCGATCAGCCGACCACCCGACCACCCCACCGGTGCCGGAACCGCGGGTCAACTTCCCCTCATCATCCGGTTCGCATTCGGGCGACCCTGGTGTGCGCGGGCGCACGGAGAGGGAACGGATCAGGCGGCCACCCCGGCACGACGAGGGAGCGAGATGGAGAGCCACGTGACGGTCAAGAGACAGCCGCTGCCCGACGCGCCGGACGTCGCCGAACGACCCGACGAGGAACATCTCCTGCTGGAGCGGCTGCGCGGCCTCAGGCAGCGGACGGGGCTGAGCCTGGCCGCGCTGGCCGCCGTCACCCCGTTCAGCAAGTCGACCTGGCACCGGTATCTGAACGGCGACCAGTTCCCGCCGCGCTCGGCGGTCGAGTCCCTCGGCCGGCTCGCGCAGACCGATCCCGGTCCCCTTCTCTCCCTGTGGGACACCGTGTCCAGGAGTCGGTGCGGGGCGGTCGGCCTGCCCGCGCAGGCCCCGCCCCCACGGGTTCCGTCCGCACAGGGCCCGGCCCCGGACGCGCCGGTTCGGGGCCGGCGCGTCCGGCCGCCGAACCGGGCCGTCATCGCCCTCGCGGCGGTGGCGGCCGTCACGATGGCGGTCACCGCGGGCGCCGCCGAGGTCCTCGACACCGACCTCGTCCCGGCGCCCGCCGCGGCCGCCTCCTGCCGCGGTCACGGCTGCCAGGGACAGATCCCGACCTCCGAGACCTGCGGCCATGACGCGCGTACGGAGAGCAGGGTCGCGCGCGCGGGGGAGGTCGTCCTGCTGCGTTTCTCCGCGTCGTGCGCGACGGTCTGGGCCGAGGTCCGCACCCGCACCGGCGGTGCGCGGGAGATCTCGGTCCGGGCGGGGCGGGACGAACTGTCCGCCGCCTACCCGGGCGACCCGGCGGACGGCTACAGCAGTCCGATGCTGGCCGCGGCGAGCCCGCGCGGCGCGGAGGCCTGTGCCGAGGTGGCCGGGCGGTCCGCGTGCACCGCTCCCCTCGGCCCCGCGCGACGGTGACTCCCGCCGGGAACGGGAACCCGGAGCACACAGGCAACGCGGGGAACACGCCACCGGACGTCCGGGAACACGTGACCGGTCCGCGACGCTGTCCCCACTGGAGGTGACCGGCAATGGCCGATGAACAGGCAGCAGCCCCGTACCGGACCGAGCACGACTCGATGGGTGAGGTCAGGGTGCCCGCGGACGCGAAGTGGCGGGCCCAGACCCAGCGGGCCGTGGAGAACTTCCCCGTCTCGGGGCAGCGGCTCGAACGCGCGCACATCGAGGCGCTCGCACGGATCAAGGGGGCGGCCGCCAAGGTCAACGCCCGGCTCGGGGTGCTCGACAAGGACGTGGCCGAGGCGGTCCAGGAAGCCGCGGCCGAGGTCGCCGAGGGGCGCTGGGACGCGCACTTCCCGGTGGACGTCTTCCAGACGGGCTCCGGCACGTCCTCGAACATGAACACCAACGAGGTCATCGCCACGCTCGCCACCGAGCGGCTCGGCCGCGACGTCCACCCCAACGACCATGTCAACGCCTCGCAGTCGTCGAACGACGTCTTCCCGTCCTCGATCCACATCGCCGCCACCGCCGCGGTGACCCGGGACCTCGTCCCGGCGCTCGACCACCTCGCCACCGCCCTGGAGCGCAAGGCGACGGAGTTCGCCGACGTCGTGAAGTCGGGGCGCACCCACCTCATGGACGCCACCCCCGTCACACTCGGACAGGAGTTCGGTGGCTACGCGGCCCAGGTGCGCTACGGGATCGAACGGCTGAACGCCTCGCTGCCCCGGCTGGCCGAACTGCCGCTGGGCGGGACGGCTGTGGGCACGGGGATCAACACGCCTCCCGGGTTCTCCGCCGCCGTGATCGCGGAGGTGGCACGGGACACCGGTCTGCCGCTCACCGAGGCCCGCGACCACTTCGAGGCACAGGGCGCTCGGGACGGGATCGTCGAGACGAGCGGACAGCTGCGGACCATCGCGGTCGGGCTGACGAAGATCGCCAACGACCTGCGCTGGATGGCGTCCGGACCGCGGACCGGCCTGGCCGAGATCAGCCTCCCCGACCTGCAGCCGGGTTCCTCGATCATGCCGGGCAAGGTCAATCCCGTCATTCCCGAGGCCGTGCTGATGGTCGCGGCCCAGGTGATGGGCAACGACGCGACGGTCGCGGTCGCCGGGGCCGCCGGCAACTTCGAGCTCAACGTGATGCTCCCGGTCATCGCGAAGAACGTCCTGGAGTCCGTCCGGCTGCTCACGAGCGTCTCCCGGCTGCTCGCCGACCGCACCGTCGACGGGATCGTCGCGCACCGCGAACGGGCCCGTGAGTACGCCGAGTCGTCGCCTTCCGTCGTGACACCGCTCAACAAGTACATCGGGTACGAGGAGGCCGCCAAGGTGGCCAAGAAGGCACTGGCGGAGCGCAGGACCATCCGCCAGGTCGTCCTCGACTCCGGGTACGTGGAGCGGGGCGACCTCACTCTGGAACAGCTGGACGAGGCGCTGGATGTCCTGCGGATGACGCATCCGTAACGCCGCCTCCGCACCGGCGAACACCGGATGACACCTCCGTTACGTCATGCCCGCCATGGCGCGAACCATGACGCGCACCGCAGCGTCGTATGCCTGGGGCACCTAATATCTGTTCATGGCAGAGGGCGGAGCGGTGAGACGAGTGACAACGGGTGGGTCGACGGCGTACTGGGCCCCCGGCAGTCACATCCTGTGGCGGTACCGGGAGAACGCCGGCGAGCGCGTCCACATCTGCCGCCCCGTGACCGTCGTACGGGACGACGCGGAACTGCTCGCGGTGTGGATGGCGCCCGGCACGGAGTGCGTCAAGCCCGTGCTCGCCGACGGCACCCCGGTGCACGGAGAACCGCTGGAGTCGCGCTACACCAAGGCCCGTTCGGTGTGCCGGGACCGCTGGTTCGGCACCGGGGTGCTGAAGCTGGCGCGGCCCGGCGAGCCCTGGTCGGTGTGGCTGTTCTGGGAACCGGGGTGGCGTTTCAAGAACTGGTACGTGAACCTGGAGGCCCCGCTGGCCCGTTGGGAGGGCGGCGTCGACTCCGAGGACCACTTCCTGGACATCTCCGTACACCCGGACCACAGTTGGTCCTGGCTCGACGAGGACGAGTTCGCACAGGCGCAGCGGGCCGGGCTGATGGACACCCGACTGGCCACGCAGGTGAGGGAGGCGGGACTGCGCGCGGTGGAGGTGATCAGCGCCTGGGGCGTGCCGTTCGCGGACGGCTGGCAGCACTGGCGCCCGGATCCGTCGTGGCCGGTTCCCGCTCTGCCCGATGACTGGGACCGTACGCCCGCGCACGTGTCCTCATGAGACCCTTGATGCGCCCCCGTGGTACAACCGTAGGATCGTCCTCCGCAAGGGCGCACAGCAGCAACTACCGCGGCATGCGCTGGGCTTGACCATACGTCACCGAGGGGCGGCAGGACGTGAGCGAGGGGTACGAAGGCCACGGCGGTACGGTCGGCGGACGGCCCGAAGGGTCGCGCGGACCCGCTGGGGCGACGGCGTTCCCGTCGGCACATGCCGGGCGCGGCTCGCACGACGCGCAGATTCCGTTCCTGGGACACACATTCCGGGTATCGGGGCTGCGGGACGAACTGCACGCACGGCGCGCAGCCCCGGACGGATGGATTCGACACGCGTGACGGAGCACCCCACCTCGCACGAGCGCCGCCAGAGCGGCGCCGGCCGGCCTTCCACCCCCGCGGATCCCCGCGGGGCGCTCCTGCACACCCCGGAGGCGCTGCGCGCTCCGGGCGCCCTCCCCGCGCAGCCCGCCCGCACGGGTGACGCCTCGGCCGGTCCGGGTGCGCCCCACGGCCAGCACGGGACGCCGGGCACCCAGGCTTCCGCGAGCACCGACGCGCCCTCGCCCTCCGGCACCGGCGCGCCGACACCGCCCGCCTCCCCGGGCCCCGAGCACTCGCAGCCGTCGGCCTCGGAGCCCGATCCGCACCGCCCGCGCCCCGCGCCCGAGGGCATTCCGGCCCAGCCGGTCGACAAGGACCGGGCGCCCGGGAGCGGCGGCAAGGAACGGCGTACCGGGCAGGGGCTGCCGCACGCGGGCCCGATGCCGATGCGGCGCGACGGGGACCGGCTGCGTTTCGTGGGCGCGGCGACCCGGCGCATCGCGCGCGGCATCGACCTCGACGAGATCGTGATGGGTCTGTGCCGGGCCACCGTGCCGACCTTCTCGGACGCGATCCTCGTCTATCTGCGCGATCCCCTGCCGGTCGGCGACGAGCGGCCCACCGGGCCCCTCGTGCTGCGGCTGCGGCGCACCGACCGGATCCCGGAGGAGCGCGACACCGAGAACGGTTTCCTGCCCGCGCTGCGGCCCGAGCCCAGCGAGCTGTCGGCGATGACGGCCGAGCTGTGCGAGGTGCGTCCCGGTGGCGCCCTCGCGGAGGTGCTGCGCGGGGTACGGCCCGTCTTCGCGGACGCGCCCGCCGCCCGGGCCGCGCTGCCCGAGCTGCTGGGCGACGAGCTGGCGGTGCCCAGCGGCCAGCGCGCGATCCTGGCTCCGCTGCGGGGGCGGCGCCGGGTGATCGGGGCCGCGCTCTTCGTGCGCCGTCCCGAGCGGATGGCCTTCGAGCCCGACGACCTGCTCGTCGCGGCCCAGCTCGCCACGCACAGCGCGCTCGGCATCGACAAGGCGGTGCTGTACGGCCGCGAGGCCTACATCGCCGACGAGCTGCAGCGCACCATGTTGCCCGAGACCCTGCCGCGGCCCACGGGCGTACGGCTCGCGTCCCGCTATCTGCCGGCCGCGGAGACCGCGCGTGTCGGCGGCGACTGGTACGACGCGATCCCGCTGCCGGGCAGCCGGGTCGCCCTGGTCGTCGGGGACGTCATGGGCCACTCGATGACCTCGGCCGCGATCATGGGCCAGTTGCGGACGACCGCGCAGACGCTCGCCGGACTCGACCTGCCGCCGCAGGAGGTGCTGCACCACCTGGACGAACAGGCGCAGCGGCTGGGCACCGACCGCATGGCGACCTGCCTGTACGCCGTCTACGACCCGGTCGCGCACCGGATCACCATCGCCAACGCGGGCCATCCGCCACCGGTCCTGCTGCACCTGGGCGGCCGGGCCGAGGTGCTGCGGGTCCCGCCGGGTGCCCCCATCGGGGTAGGAGGGGTGGACTTCGAGGCGGTCGAGCTGGACGCGCCCGCCGGGGCCACTCTGCTGCTCTACACGGACGGCCTCGTCGAGTCCCGGCTCAGGGACGTCTGGACCGGCATAGAACAGTTGCGCGAGAAGCTCGCCGCCACCGCGCAACTGACCGGACCCGACCATCCGCCGCCCCTCGAAGCCCTGTGCGACGAGGTGCTCGACATGCTCGGTCCGGGTGACCGGGACGACGACATCGCGCTGCTCGCGGCCCGCTTCGACGGGATCGCGCCGAGCGACGTGGCGTACTGGTACCTGGAGCCGGAGGACGCGGCTCCCGGACGGGCCCGGCGCCTGGCCCGCCGCGCGCTGTCGCGCTGGGGCATGGAGGACATGAGCGACTCCGTCGAGCTGCTGGTCAGCGAGGTCGTGACCAACGCCGTGCGCTACGCGTCACGCCCCGTGACGCTGCGGCTGCTGCGGACGGACGTGCTGCGCTGCGAGGTCGGCGACGACGTGCCCCAGCTCCCGCGGCTGCGGCAGGCGCGCGCCACGGACGAGGGCGGTCGCGGCCTCTATCTGGTCAACAAACTGGCCAAACGGTGGGGTGCGACCCGGCTGAGCACCGGAAAGGTGGTCTGGTTCGAGTTGAACCGGGACTGACGGGGTACTCGCCGGGTCCCACCCCCGGGGCGGCCCCGTCGCCGTACAGGTTCCGGAACCGGACCAGAGCTGGACCCTGTCCAGATGTTGCCGACATCCCGTCGGCGGAGTTGACTGCTGGGGTGGACGAAGCGATCTGAACACCCTCTTCTTCGACGGGAGGACGCTCGTGACGCAGACACCCCAGAAGGTTCCGTACACCACGGACAACGTCGGAATTCCGGTGGAGAGCGACGAACACTCGCTGACCGTCGGCCCCGACGGCCCGATTCTGCTCCAGGACCACTACCTCATCGAGAAGATGGCCCAGTTCAACCGGGAGCGGGTCCCCGAGCGTGTGGTGCACGCCAAGGGCAGTGGCGCCTACGGATTCTTCGAAGTCACCAATGATGTCAGCCAGTTCACCAAGGCCGACCTGTTCCAGCCGGGCAAACGTACCGAGATGCTGGCCCGGTTCTCCACCGTCGCCGGCGAGCAGGGTTCGCCCGACACCTGGCGCGACCCCCGCGGTTTCGCGCTGAAGTTCTACACCGAGCACGGCAACTACGACATGGTGGGCAACAACACGCCGGTCTTCTTCGTCCGTGACACGATCAAGTTCCAGGACTTCATCCGCTCGCAGAAGCGCAGCCCCGTGACCGGACTGCGCGACAACGACATGCAGTGGGACTTCTGGACCCTCTCCCCCGAGTCCGCGCACCAGGTGACGTGGCTGATGGGCGACCGGGGCATCCCGAAGACCTACCGCCACATGAACGGGTACAGCTCGCACACCTACATGTGGATCAACGGTGCCGGTGAGCGGTTCTGGGTCAAGTACCACTTCAAGACCGACCAGGGCATCGAGTACCTCACCCAGTCCGAGGCCGACGCGCTGGCCGGGTCGGACGCGGACAAGCACCGCCGGGACCTGTTCGAGTCGATCAAGGGCGGGAACGCGCCGACCTGGAGCCTGAAGGTCCAGATCATGCCGTTCGAGGACGCCGCGGACTACCGCTTCAACCCCTTCGACCTGACCAAGGTCTGGCCGCACGCGGACTACCCGCTGATCGACGTCGGCCGGATGACCCTGGACAGGAACCCGGAGGACTTCTTCATCCACATCGAGCAGGCCGCCTTCGAGCCGTCCAACCTGGTGCCGGGCATCGGTCCCTCGCCGGACAAGATGCTGCTGGGCCGGCTGTTCTCGTACCCGGACACCCACCGGTACCGGATCGGCCCGAACTACACGCAGCTGCCGCCGAACCGGCCGCACTCCCCGGTGAACTCGTACGCCAAGGACGGGCCGATGCGCTACGAGCCGTCGAACGCGGCCCGGCCGTACGCCCCCAACTCCTACGGCGGGCCCGCGGCCGACCTGTCCCGCTTCGGTGACCCGGCGAGCTGGCAGACCGCCGGTGAGCTGGTGCGCGAGGCGTACAAGCTGCACCGCGAGGACGACGACTGGGGCCAGGCGGGCACGATGGTCCGCCAGGTCCTCGACGCCGCGGCCCGCGACCGTCTCGTGTCGAACGTCAGCGGCCACCTGAAGGCCGGCGTGTCCCGCCCGGTCCTGGACCGCGCGCTGCAGTACTGGCGCAACGTCGACAAGGAGATCGGCGACCGCATCGCCAAGGAGGTCAACGGCGGCTGACCGGCATCCGCGCCTCGGCCGCGTGCCCCGTCCCGCCCCGTACCGACACGAGAGGGGCACCCGGTGTCTTCACCGGGTGCCCCTCCCGCACGTCCCGCTCCCGCCCTACTGCTGCTGCTGCTGGCCGTCCGGCTCGAACGGGCCCGTCGTGTCACTGCCGGTCGGGGTCTGGCTCGGGGTGAGCGGCGGTGTCGTCGTCGGGGCGGTCGGGGACTCGGGCGTCTCGGGTGGCGGGCTGGTGGTCGTCGGTGGCCGGGTCGTCGGCTTCTGGGTGGTCGGAGTCTCCGAGGGCGTCTCGCTGGGCGTCTGGCTCGGCGTGTCGCTCGGGGTCGGCTCCATCGCCGCGCCCTGGGTGGTGTTCAGGTCGAAGGCGGTGACCCCGCCCATCGCGTTGAAGGTGTACGCGGCCCAGATCTGGGCGGGGAAGCCACCGCCGTTGACACGGCCGCCGCCCGCGGCGCCCCTCAGCGACACCTGGGCGCCCTGCTTGACCGTCTTGCCGCTCGAGTCCTTGCGGTCCTTGGGCGCCTCTCCGAAGAGGCCGACCGAGGTGACCAGGTTGGGCGTGTAGCCGGTGAACCAGGCCGACTTGTTGTTGTCGGACGTACCCGTCTTGCCCGCGACCTGCTGACCGTTGCGGTCGGACGCCTGCGCCACCGACACCTGGGCCGTTCCGTCGTTGACCACGCCGGTGAGTACCGAGGTGACCGTGTCGGCCGCCTCGGAGCTGATGACCTGGTCGCCGACCGGCTTCGGGAACGTGACCGGACGGTCCTTGTGCTCGGCGGAGGCCACGACGGCCGGGGTGACCTTGCGTCCGTGGTTGTCGAGGGTCGCGTAGGCCCCCGCCATCTCCAGCGGACTCGCGCCCATGGAGCCGAGCGTCTGCGCGGGCACCGGCTGCAGCTTCTCCGTGTGCATCCCGAGATCGCCCGCGACCTTGAGGACCTTGTCCATGCCGACGTCGACGCCCATCTGCGCGAAGACGGAGTTGATGGACTTGTTCATCGCCGTCTGGACGGTGACGGGCCCGTAGTTCTGGTCGTCCTCGTTGGGCGGCGCGAATCCGATGGCGCTGCCCTTGACGGCGCGACCGCTCGTGCCGTCGTACCTCGTGTTCGCCGTGATGTCCTGGCCGTCCTGCGTCTTGGCCTGCTGCTCCAGGGCCGCCGCGAAGATGAGCGGCTTGAAGGTGGACGCGGGCTGGTAGTCCTGGCGGGTCGCGTTGTTGACGTAGTGCTTGAAGTAGTCCACGCCGCCGTACATCGCGACGACCTTGCCCGTCTTGGGGTCGACGGACGCGGCGCCGGCCTCGACGTCACCGTCGACCCGCCGCTTCTTCCCGTCCAGCTTGCCGCTCAGCTTCGTCTTGACGGCGACTTCCAGCTGAGTCTGCTTCTTCTTGTCGATGTTGAGCTTGATCGTCCAGCCACCGGCGTCGACGATCGCCTTGGCGTCCTCGTAGTTCGCGGCGGAGCCCTGCGCGACGAGCCGGTTGGCCAGCGCGCTGTTCGCCGCGTCCACGAGGTAGCCGGTCTGGCCCTGCATGCCGGGGACGCCCTTGGGGTCCTGCGGCAGCGGGAACTTCATGGCCTGCCGCTTGGCCGCGTCCAGCCACCCCTCCTCGACCATGTTGTCGAGGGTGTAGTTCCAGCGGGCCGTGACCAGTCGCTTGCCCGTGTCGGTGGCGACGCCCCAGTCGTACTGGCTCGGGGCCTGGAGCAGCGAGGCGAGATAGGCGCCCTGCTCGACCGTGAGGCCGCTCGCGTCCTTGCCGTAGTACGCCTGCGCCGCGGCCTGGATGCCGTACGAGTTACGGCCGTAGTAACTGGTGTTGATGTAACCCGCGAGGACGTCGTCCTTGCTCTGCTGCCGGTCCACCTTCAGCGAGATGACCAGTTCCTTCAGCTTGCGCGTGACGGTCTGGTCCTGGGTCAGGTAGTAGTTCTTGACGTACTGCTGGGTGATCGTCGAGCCACCCTGCTTGCCCTTGCCCGACAGGGTGTTCAGCAGACCGCGGGCCGTGCCCCGCAGGTCGACGCCGGAGTCCTTGTAGAAGGACTTGTTCTCGGCGGCGACGAAGGTCAGCTGGACGGGCTTGGGCACCTTGTCCAGGCCCACGATCTCGCGGTTGACCTTGCCGGTACGGGCCAGGGTCGAACCGTCGCTGTACTTGTAGATGTTGCTCTGCTGCTGCGCCGCCGCGTTGCCCTGGGGTATGGACACGACCATGTAGAGCACGAGGAAGGCGCCCATGCCGAGCAGGCAGAAGCCCAGGAACGTGCCGAGGATCGTCTTCCAGTTCAGGAACCTGCGTATGCCGCTGCGGCGGGGCTTGGTCCCGGAGGAGCCCCCGGTCGCGGCGCGACGGCCACCGCGCTGCCGCGCTCGTCTCTCGTCCGCTCGTCCCATGGCTCCGTCCGCTCCGCTTCGGTCTCGGGTCGCGCTCTCTTGTACGCGTGTCCTGCCGGGTTCACTCACGCGTCCGGTGCCGCGTTCGCATCAGTGCCGCACACAGGTTCGCCGCTGAGGTCAGCTCAGCAAACTAACACCACGCGCTGGGACAAAGTCGCGCCGATCGGCACCTCGACGGACGTGACAATCAGCACGCAATGCGCATCAGCCCCACCAGAACCGACGTACGAAAGGAGTGGAAGGTTGTCCTGCGGGGTAAAGTGATATCACCCAGCTAAAAATAAGCTATGCCATACAAGACGGGGGCTCACCATGTCCGCGCACGACTCCGCGCACGATTCCGGCCACGGCTCCACCGCCGGCCCCACGCCCGTCGCCGACGTGCCGGCGATACCCGCCCCACGGGTGCGGGAGTTCGCCGCGCACAGCATCGGCGGCGGGCTCGCGCTGCTGCTCGGACTGGTCGGACTGCTGCTCGGGGCCGCGCTGATCGTGAGTGCCACGACGGTCACCGCGGCCGGGAGCGAGGCCGCGCTGATCGTCGCCGGCATCCTGGTCGGCATCGCCTCGTTCCTCGCGATGTGCGGGCTGAACACGGTGGCACCGGGCGAGGCCCGGGTCGTCCAGCTCTTCGGGCGGTACCGGGGCACGATCCGTCAGGACGGCCTGCGCTGGGTGAACCCCTTCACCTCCCGCGCGAAGATCTCGACCCGGGTACGCAACCACGAGACCGCGGTCCTCAAGGTCAACGACGCCTACGGCAATCCGATCGAGCTCGCGGCGGTCGTGGTCTGGCGGGTCGAGGACACCGCGCGCGCCAGCTTCGAGGTCGACGACTTCCTGGAGTTCGTCGCCACCCAGACCGAGGCGGCCGTCCGGCACATCGCGATCGAGTACCCCTACGACGCCCACGACGAGGAGGGACTCTCGCTGCGCGGCAACGCCGAGGAGATCACCGAGAAGCTCGCCGTCGAACTGCGCGCGCGGGTGGACGCCGCCGGCGTCTCCATCATCGAGTCGCGGTTCACGCACCTCGCGTACGCTCCCGAGATCGCCTCCGCGATGCTCCAGCGCCAGCAGGCGGGGGCGGTCGTGGCGGCACGGCGGCAGATCGTCGAAGGGGCGGTCGGGATGGTCGAGGCGGCGATCACCCGGATCACCGAGCGGGACCTCGTCGAGCTGGACCCGGAGCGGAAGGCGGCGATGGTGTCGAACCTGATGGTGGTGCTGTGCGGTGACCGGGCGCCGCAGCCGGTCCTGAACGCGGGGTCCCTGTACCAGTGACGGAGCCATCCGGTGGGGCCGGGCCCCGGCGGCCGCAGCAGCAGCGCAAGCAGGTGCTGCTGCGGCTGGATCCGCTCGTGTACGAAGCGCTGGCCCGCTGGGCGGGTGACGAACTGCGTTCCGCCAACGCGCAGATCGAGTTCCTGCTGCGCAGGGCGCTGTCCGAGGCGGGGCGTCTGCCCGGCGGGGCGGGGCCGATCCCGCGTCGGGGGCGGCCGCCCGCCCCCGACCAGCCTGACCCGTAGCTGCTCCCCCGCTCTCCGCTCTCCGCTCTCCGCCCCCTGGACCGTCCAGGCCGAACAGGGGTCTGGGGGCGGAGGCGCCAGGGCGAGGGAACCCGGTGACAGAACCGTGACAATGACCCCTGACCTGGGCACCATCGCTCCCCGCCACGATCTATGCGCAGCATGTATACGCACGGTGTATACCCCGTGTGTAGAGTGCTCCGCATGTCCATCGGTCACACCCTCCTGGGACTCCTGGAGTCCGGACCCCGCCACGGCTACGACCTCAAGCGGGCCTTCGACGAGAAGTTCGGTCACGACCGGCCGCTGCACTACGGCCAGGTCTACTCGACGATGTCGCGACTGCTGAAGAACGGCCTCGTGGAGGTCGACGGGATAGAGACGGGCGGCGGACCCGAACGTAAGCGGTACGCGATCACCGACGCCGGTATCACCGACGTACAGCAGTGGCTCGCGACGCCCGAGAAGCCCGAGCCGTACCTCCAGTCGACCCTCTACACCAAGATCGTCCTGGCCCTCCTCACCGGCCGCGACGCGGCCGACATCCTCGACTCGCAGCGCTCGGAACACCTGCGCATGATGCGCATCCTGACCGACCGCAAGCGCCGGGGCGACCTCGCCGACCAGCTGATCTGCGACCACGCACTCTTCCACCTCGAGGCCGATCTGCGGTGGCTGGAACTCACCGCCGCCCGCCTCGACAAACTCCGAGAGGCGGTGACGACCCGATGACCCCTCCCCCCGGCTCCCTGCTGACCGCGTCGGACCTCCGTAAGAGCTACGGCCCCACCACCGCCCTGGACGGCGCCGAGTTCTCGATCCACCCGGGTGAGGTGGTCGCCGTGATGGGCCCCTCCGGCTCCGGCAAGTCCACCCTGCTGCACTGCCTCGCCGGCATCGTGCCGCCCGACTCCGGCTCGATCATGTACGCCGGAAGCGAGATGGCCACCATGAACGACGCGCAGCGCAGCGCCCTGCGCCGCAGCGAGTTCGGCTTCGTCTTCCAGTTCGGCCAGCTCGTACCCGAACTGACCTGCGTCGAGAACGTCGCCCTGCCGCTGCGCCTGAACGGCACCGGCCGCAAGGAAGCCGAACGCACCGCCCTGACCTGGATGGAACGCCTGGAGGTCGACGACCTCAGGTCCAAGCGGCCCGGCGAGGTCTCCGGCGGCCAGGGCCAGCGCGTGGCCGTGGCCCGTTCCCTGGTCACCAGTCCGCGCGTGCTGTTCGCGGACGAGCCGACCGGCGCGCTCGACTCGCTCAACGGCGAGCGCGTGATGGAACTGCTCACCGAGGCCGCCCGCTCCACCAACGCCGCCGTCGTCCTGGTCACGCACGAGGCGCGGGTGGCCGCCTACTCGGACCGCGAGATCGTCGTACGCGACGGCAAGTCCCGTGACATGGAGCGCGTCATATGAACGTGCGCCAGTGGTCCAGAGACCTCGCCATGGGGGCCAGGTTCGCCTTCACCGGCGGGCGTGAGGGCTGGATGCGCGCGGTCCTCACGGCCGTCGGGGTCGGGCTCGGCGTGGCACTGCTCCTGCTCACCACGGCGATACCGAGTGCGCTCCAGGCACGCAGCGACCGCGAGAAGGCCCGTACGGACATCACGTTCACCGGTGTGGGCATCCCCAAGGCGTCCGACCGGACGCTGGTCGTCGCGGCCGTCGACGACACCTACCGCGACAAGGACATCCGTGGCCGCGAGGTGCAACCCGAGGGGTCCCGGGCGCCGCTGCCGCCGGGAGTGAGGAAGAACCCGGCACCGGGAGAGATGGTGGTGTCCCCCGCGCTGGCGGACCTGCTGAAGTCCGGCGACGGGAAACTGCTGCGCGAGCGGCTGCCGTACCGCACCGTCGGAACCATCGGGGAGTCCGGTCTCGTCGGCGCGAACGAACTCTCCTTCTACGCGGGCGCCGACGACCTCGCCCCGAGGATCGACGGCTCCCGGGTGACCCGTATCGAGCACTTCGGGCAGCCCCTCGGACCGCCCGACCGCCTTGACCCGGTACTCGTCCTGCTGATCATCGTCGTCTTCGTGGTGCTGCTGCTGCCGGTCGGTGTCTTCATCGCCGCGGCCGTACGCTTCGGCGGCGAGCGGCGCGACCGGCGGCTCGCGGCACTGCGCCTGGTCGGCTCCGACAGCCGGATGACCCGGCGGATCGCCGCGGGCGAGGCCCTCGCGGGCGCCGTCCTCGGGCTCGCCTTCGGCGCGGTGTTCTTCCTGCTGGCCCGCCAACTGGCGGGATCCGTGGAGATCTTCGGCAAGAGCGTGTTCCCGAGCTATCTGAACCCCACGCCCGCACTGGCCGTCCTGGTCGCCGTCGCGGTGCCCGCGGCCGCGGTCCTCGTCACCCTGCTCGCGCTGCGCGGGGTCGTCATCGAGCCGCTCGGCGTGGTGCGTGCGGCCAAACCCGCACGGCGTCGGCTGTGGTGGCGGCTGCTGTTGCCCATCGGCGGACTCGCGATGCTCTACCCGATGATCGGCAAGGGCGACACCAGCGGGAACTTCAACCAGTACCTGGTGATCGGCGGCGTCCTGCTGCTCCTGATCGGCGTCACGGCGTTGCTGCCCTGGATCGTCGAAGCGGTGGTCTCCCGGCTCGGCTCCGGCTCGGTGTCCTGGCAACTCGCGATCCGCAGGCTCCAGTTGAGCACCGGAACGGCGGCCCGCATGGTCAACGGCATCGCGGTCGCCGTCGCCGGCGCCATCGCCCTGCAAATGCTGTTCGCCGGGGTCGAGGGCGACTACACCAAGACCTCGTCGCACGACGTCCAACGGGCTCAGATGCAGGTCCGCCTGCCGTACGACGTCCCGCTCGACCAGGCCCGCGAACAGTTCGCCCGGACCGAGGGCGTACGACAGGTCGCCGCGATCGGTTCCGGTTCGCTGGGTGACAAGAAGCGGAATCCGGAAGCGTCCACCTCCATGACCGTCGGCAACTGCGCGTCGCTGCGCGAGGTGGCCACGCTGCCGACATGCCGTGACGGCGACGTCTTCCTGATCAAGGGCCCCGACGCCGACACGGAAGCGCTGGAGCTCGGCAGACCCGGCCGAACCCTCTACATCGACCCCGCCTACGACGCGGGCACGATAAGCAGGCAGGTCGCCTGGACCGTGCCCCGGGCCATCAAGGAAGCCGGGGTCCGCGCGGACGCGACGAACGGCCTGTCCGGCGGCATCCTGTTCACTCCGAGCGCGCTGCCCGCTCGGGGCGCGGAGGCGGTCGAGGGTGACGTCTACCTGCAGATCGACCAGTCGGCCCCGGGCGTCTACGACCTCGTTCGCAACACCACGGCGAAGCTCAGCCCGCTGGCCCACGCCTGGACCTGGGCGTCGACGGAGGAGGACAACCGCTACACGTCCATCCGCACCGGCCTGTCCGTCGGCGCCACCTGCGTCCTGTTCCTGATCGGCGCGAGCCTGCTGATCTCCCAGCTGGAACAGCTGCGCGAGCGCAAGAAACTGCTCTCCGTGCTGGTCGCCTTCGGCACCCGGCGCCGCACACTGAGCCTGTCGGTGCTGTGGCAGACCGCGATCCCGATCGCGCTGGGTCTCGTGCTCGCGTCGGTGGTCGGCCTGACCCTGGGCGCGGTCCTGCAGAAGATGACGAGCGTCTCGGTGCGCGTGGACTGGTCGAGTCTGCTGTCGATGACCGGCATCGGCGCGGGAGTCGTCCTGCTGGTGACCGCGCTCAGCCTGCCGCCGCTGCTGCGTCTCATGAGACCGGACGGCCTCCGGACGGAATAGCCGTACGGAACGGTCCCCGCCCTGTCCGGGCGGGGACCGTTCCGTCGGTTCAGGCGCCCTGGCCCCACACCCTCACCGGCAGCGGTCGCAGCGCCTCGCGCAGGGCCGCCGCCAGTTCCTCGTACTCCGCCCCCCGCGCCGCCCCCGCGCGCATCACCAGCGCGATCCGCCGGGTCGGCGCCGGGTCCGCGAAGTACCCGGTGAGGAGCTGGTCGCTGCGGGTGGTCTCGACCCTGACGGCCGTGCGCGGCAGCAGGGTCACGCCGAGCCCGCCGGCGACGAGCTGGACCAGGGTGGACAGCCCCGCGGCGGTGGTGGTGACGGGGGCGTCCGCGCGCCCCGCCTCCCGGCAGATGTCGAGGGCCTGGTCCCGCAGGCAGTGCCCCTCGTCGAGCAGCAGCAGGTTGAGCTCGCGCAGGGCGTCGCGCGCGATCCCCTGCCGTCCGCCCAGCTCGTGGCCCAGCGGCGTCACGAGCACGAAGTCCTCGTCGAAGAGCGGGAGTTCGACGACTCCGGGCATGCCGAGCGGCACGGCGAGAAGCAGCAGATCGAGCCGCCCGACCGCCAGCCCGTCCAGCAGACTGGCCGTCTGCTCCTCGTGGACCTGGAGGTCGAGGTCCGGGTATCGGTCGTGGACCAGCCTGAGAACCGTGGGCAGGAGGTAGGGCGCGACGGTCGGGATGACGCCCAGCCGCAGGGCCCCGGTGAAGGGGGCCCGGACGGCTTCGGCCTCTTCCATGAGCGCGCCGACCTCCTCCAGGACGGACTTGGCGCGTACGGCGAGACGCTCGCCCGCGGGAGAGAGCAGCACCTTGCGGGTCGTACGCTCCAGCAGGGTCACCCCGAGCGTCTCCTCCAGGGCGGAGACCGAGCCCGAGAGCGCGGGCTGGCTCATGCCGATCGCGGCGGCGGCGTCCCGGAAGTGCAGGTGCTCGGCCACGGCGGCGAAGGCGCGCAGTTGGGCGAGGGTGGGCTGACGGCGCCCGTTCCCCTTGGGAGTCCCGGGAACTCCGGTGGCTTTGTTGCTCGCTCTGCCACCGACAGGGCTCACCATGGCGGCCGCCTCTCACTCATCGTCACTGATAGTCGCATCCGATCAACACGACCGAGTGTATCAATTTCACTAATCAATGCAGCTTGTGCCACGATCGGCATCGTCCGACCCAAGGGAAAAGTCCTCAAAAGGGGCGTTCCCTCGCTGCAAGGAGAGCGCGTGCTCACTGTTGGTGACAAGTTCCCCCCGTTCGATCTGACCGCCTGCGTCTCGCTGGAGAAGGGTGAGGAGTTCCGGCAGATCGACCACAAGACCTACGAGGGTCAGTGGAAGGTCATCTTCGCGTGGCCCAAGGACTTCACCTTCGTGTGCCCGACCGAGATCGCCGCCTTCGGCAAGCTGAACGGCGAGTTCGCCGACCGTGACGCCCAGGTGCTCGGCTTCTCCGGCGACTCCGAGTTCGTGCACCACGCCTGGCGCAAGGACCACGACGACCTGCGTGACCTGCCCTTCCCGATGATGGCCGACTCGAAGCACGAGCTCATGCGGGACCTCGGCATCGAGGGTGAGGACGGCTTCGCCAAGCGTGCCGTGTTCATCGTCGACCAGAACAACGAGATCCAGTTCTCCATGGTGACCGCCGGCTCCGTCGGCCGTAACCCCAAGGAGGTCCTGCGGGTCCTGGACGCCCTCCAGACGGACGAGCTGTGCCCGTGCAACTGGACCCAGGGCGAGAACACCCTCGACCCGGTGGCGCTCCTGGCGGGTGAGTGACCCTCCATGTCCCTCGATGAGCTGAAGTCCGCCGTACCGGACTACGCGAAGGACCTGCGCCTCAACCTGGGTTCGGTCATCGGCAACTCCGAGCTTCCGCAGCAGCAGCTGTGGGGGACGGTGCTGGCGTGCGCGATCGCGTCCCGTTCGCCGCGGGTGCTCCGTGAGCTGGAGCCGGAGGCGAAGGCGAACCTGTCGCCGGAGGCGTACACGGCCGCCAAGTCGGCCGCCGCGGTCATGGCGATGAACAACGTCTTCTACCGCACGCGGCATCTGCTGTCGGACCCCGAGTACGGGACCCTGCGGGCCGGGCTGCGGATGAACGTCATCGGCAACCCCGGTGTGGAGAAAGTCGACTTCGAACTGTGGTCGCTGGCCGTCTCCGCGGTCAACGGGTGCGGGCAGTGTCTCGACTCGCACGAGCAGGTGCTCCGCAAGGCGGGCGTCGGCCGGGAGACGATTCAGGAGGCGTTCAAGATCGCTGCGGTGATTCAGGCGGTCGGGACGACGCTGGACGCCGAGGCGGTCCTCGCGCAGTAGTACCCCCGGGAGGCCCCGTTCACCACATCGGCGAACGGGGCCTCCCGCATGCGTTCCTCGCCCCGTCGCGAGCGACCCGGCCCATCCTGTCCGTGGGGGCTGCCGCCCCCGGGGATGGGCCGGGCAGGGGCGGCGGGGACGAAGGAATCGGGGTCAGAGAGGTGGGCGGGACGAGGGGAGTTCCGATGCCGTGGCACCACGCGGCTCCGGCGCGTGCCTCTGCCCCGGCTCCCGCGCATACGACCGCAGATACCCGACCACCGTGTTGGTGACCGCCACCAGCGGCACCGCCACCACGGCCCCGCCGATCCCCGCGACCAGCCCACCCGCGGCGACGGACAGCACCACCGCCAGCGGATGCACCCGCACCGCCCGCCCGAGAATGAACGGCTGCAGGATGTGGCCCTCGATCTGCTGCACGGCGAGCACCACGAGCAGTGTCATCAGCGCGGTGAACACCCCCTGCGTCACGACCGCGACCACGACCGCCAGCGCCCCGGACACCACCGCGCCGACCAGCGGGATGAACGCGAAGAGGAAGATGAAGACGGCCAGCGGAACGGCCATCGGCACATCGAGGAAGTAGATTCCGAGGCCGATGAAGATGGCGTCGATCAGAGCGACTATCACCGTGCCGCGCACATACGCCGTCAGGGTCCGCCACGCACGTGGCCCCGCTCCCGCCACCCCGGGCCGCGCCGCCGCCGGCACCAGCTTCAGCGTCCACTCCCAGATCCGCTTGCCGTCGTACAGCAGGAACAGCGTCGAGAACATCGTGAGGAGGATGCCGGTCAGCGCCTCCACGATGACCGTGACCCCTTCGAGCCCCGCCGACGTGATCTGGTCGGTGTTCGCGCCGATCGCGTCCCGCAGGTTCTTGGCGATCTCGTTGATCTGCTTGTCCGTCACATGGAACGGGCTGTTGAGGAGCCACTTGCGCAACTCGTCGATGCCGTCCTGGATCTGGTCCGAGAGGTTGTCGATGTTCTCCTGGACCTGCCAGACCACGAACCAGCCGACCAGCCCCATGATGACGAAGCCGAGGATCGCGGTCAGGGCGGTGGCGAGCCCTCTCGGGAACCCGATCCCCTTCAGGCGCGCCACCGTCGGCTGGAGCAGCGCGGTGATGAGCAGCGCGGCGACGAAGGCGAGGACGACCAGTTGTACGGCGCTGATGACACGCATCAGCACCCACAGGGTGCCCGCGAGGACGAGCAGCCGCCAGCCGGCCTCGGCCGCGACCCGTACGCCCCATGGCACGGCCATCGAGGGATCGGGACGCGTCACTCCCTCGTACACCTGGGTGACGGGAGTGGAGGTGGGTACGGGCACCGCGTGCCCGGACCCGGGAGCCGGCAGGCCGGCGGAGTCCGGTGCGGGCGTCCGCGCGCGGTCCGGGTCGTCCCCGTAGGCGTGGCCGTCCGGCCGCCCGGCCGCGCCGGCGGAGTCCTCCGTGTCCCGTGCGGCCCGGGTGCCGAAGAAGCCGTCGGTGTCGAGCGCGCCCGAGGACTCTTTCTCCACCTCGGCGCGGCGTTCGTCCAACCGTTCCCCGAGCTCGGTCAGTCCGGCGCCGAGCCGGCCGAGCCACCCTGGCACTCGCGACATGATCGGTCCTCTTCCCCCGCTCCGCCCCACCACTCCCCCCTGGAGTCGTCGGCTCCGACCGTACATGGCCGAAGCCCCTCACCCTAGGACGGGGAGGGGCTTCGGAAGGTTGAGCGGCCGGGGGACGGCGTGAGGCTCAGTACCAGTGGTTGGCCTGCCAGAACGACCAGGCCTCGCACGGGCTGCCGTAGCGGCTGTCCATGTAGTTGAGGCCCCACTTGATCTGGGTGGCCGGGTTCGTCTGCCAGTCGGAACCGACGGACGACATCTTGGAGCCGGGCAGGGCCTGGAAGAGACCGTAGGCACCGGAAGAGGCGTTGACCGCCCGGTAGTTCCAGCTGGACTCGTGGTCCACGATGTTGCTGAAGCACTGGAACTGCCCGCTCGGGACCATCGACGACGCCATCGCCTGGATCTGCGCGGTGGTGTACGAGGCCTGAACCGAGAAGGTGGAGGCGTCACGCGTCGCGGAGCGGCTGGCCGCCTCCGAGGCGGCCTTGCGCTCCTTGGCTGCCTTCTCGGCCTTTTCGGCAGCCTTCTGCTTGGCGACCGCGTCCTTGGCCGCCTGCAAACGGGCGGCCTCCTCCGCGTCCTTCTTGGCGCTCGCGTCCGCGGCGATGGCCTGTGCGTCGGCCTGCTGCGTCAGGGACGCGGTCTGCACCTGGGCCTGCTGACCCGTAGGTATGTCCGCGAGGAGGGTCGAGTCGCTCGCCGTTGCCTCGGCGTCGTTCGACGGCTGTCCAGTGCTGCCCGAGGCAACACCGGTAACGGCACCGACGGCGGTGACCGCGGTGGCCGAAGCCACTGCGAATCCCCGGACCGAAATCCGGCTCACACGGTTTCCTTCCAGCATCGCCCGCTTAGGTGACCCTCGCGGACGCAATCTTGCCCTTGGCGCTGGCCTCCGCACTGCATGGTCACGGGAGGCACGGGCCCGCTGGGCGACTCCCGCTCGGGGAGCGCCTCGTAGTGCGCGGGCGGCATACGACGGCTCTATGGAGTTCTGAGGTTCCTGTTGTTCCGTACCGCTGGGGGTACAGGTGTGTCGTATGCGGGGCCTGACAGGACTGAGACTCTGCCGCAACCGGACGCGTCGAGGCAATTCTCAGTTGCGTGTGAAAGCTCACACCCCGTTTGCCTCAACGGTTTTCCGGAAACAAGCGCGCACGAAGACGCCGCCCGGCTAGGCTCTTCGCCTTCTGCCGGACGGCGCCAACTACCGTGTATTCGCCATCCTTTGACCAAGTTCGGTCAAGAGAGATCAGACAGTGCCAGGTGCGGTCAGATCTGTCCGTCCTCCAGCATTTCGGTCACGAGCGCCGCGATCTGGGACCGCTCGGAACGGTTCAGCGTCACGTGCGCGAAGAGCGGATGACCCTTCAACTTCTCGACGACGGCGACCACTCCGTCGTACCGGCCGACACGCAGGTTGTCCCGTTGTGCCACGTCATGGGTGAGAACCACCCGTGAATTGGCGCCGATCCGGGACAGAACGGTCAGCAGCACGTTCCGTTCCAGCGACTGAGCCTCGTCCACGATCACGAAGGCGTCGTGCAGCGAGCGGCCGCGGATGTGCGTGAGCGGCAGGACCTCCAGCATGCCGCGCGCGGTGACCTCCTCGATGACCTCCCGCGAGGTGACCGCCGACAGTGTGTCGAACACCGCCTGCGCCCAGGGGCTCATCTTCTCGGACTCGGAACCGGGCAGATAGCCCAGCTCCTGCCCGCCCACCGCGTACAGCGGCCGGAAGACCATCACCTTCTGGTGCTGGCGCCGCTCCAGGACGGCCTCCAGGCCCGCGCAGAGCGCGAGCGCGGACTTGCCGGTGCCGGCCCGGCCTCCCATCGACAGGATCCCGATGTCCGGATCGAGCAGCAGATCGAGCGCGATGCGCTGCTCGGCGCTGCGGCCCTTGATGCCGAAGGCCTCCCGATCGCCGCGCACCAGACGGACGTTGCCCTCGGACGTGACGCGGCCGAGGGCCTTGCCACGCTCCGACTGGATCGTCAGGCCGGTGTGCACCGGAAGGTCGGACGCCTCGGGGACGTAGACGTGTCCCTCCTCGAAGAGGAGGTCCACCTGTTCGCCCGACAGGGTCAGTTCGGACATTCCGGTCCAGCCGGAGGAGCCCGTGATGGCTAGTTCCGCGCGGTACTCCTCGGCGAGGAGACCGACGGACGAAGCCTTGATCCTGAGCGGCAGATCCTTCGATACGACAGTGACGTCGTACCCCTCGGCCTGCAGGTTGCGGGCGACCGCGAGGATGCGGGAGTCGTTGTCCCCCAGGCGATACCCGCTGGGCAGGACGCTGGGGTCCGAGTGGTTGAGCTCGACACGTACGGTCCCGCCCAGTTCCCCGATCGGAATGGGGGCGTCGAGGCGGCCGAACCGCACCCGGAACTCGTCGAGCAGGCGGAGGGCCTGCCGGGCGAAGTAGCCGAGCTCGGGATGGTGCCTCTTGGCCTCCAGCTCCGTGACCACGACGATCGGCAGCACTACCTCGTGCTCGTCGAAGCGGCTCAGGGCATTGGGATCGGCCAGCAGGACGCTGGTGTCGAGAACATAGGTGCGCCGGTCTGGCATACGGCGCTTTGTGCTGGTCACCACGGAAGGACGTACCCCCTCGGATGAGGTCGGGGAGCGACGAAGGAGATCTGGACCGGTCGACGGCCACGCTGCGCGGGCCGGGGACCGGCCCTCCGCTTCGTCCGTGCTGTGACCGCACGGTCGGGCTGGTGCAAAGGGCCTCCCGGGCGGACGGCCCCGTGCCGTCCGCTGAGATACGACACCCGTGGTTCGGGCGTCGACCTGCATGGCTTATGCCCTCGAACGCGCATGGCCATGCAAGAGCATGTGACCACGCGTTCGTTAACTCCGGATGACGTATGTCCCTCGCGGCATCCCGGGTGACCCCGTGGATCAGCCGCCGTAGCGGCGGTGTCGCGCCGCGTAGTCACGCAGGGCGCGCAGGAAATCGACCTTGCGGAAGGCGGGCCAGAAGACTTCGCAGAAGTAGTACTCCGAATGGGCGGTCTGCCAGAGCATGAATCCGGACAGCCGCTGTTCGCCGCTGGTACGGATCACCAGGTCCGGATCGGGCTGGGCACTCGTGTACAGGTGCTTGCCGATGAGGTCGATGTCGACGGAGTCGGCCACGTCGGCGAGTGAGGCGCCCTTGTCCGCGGCGTCGAGGAGCATCGAGCGGACCGCGTCGGCGATCTCCTGGCGGCCGCCGTAGCCGATGGCGACGTTGACCAGTATCCCGTCGACGTGCGCGGTGGCCTCCTCGGCCTCCTTGAGAGCCGTCTGCATCGGGGAGGGCAGCAGGTCGGGCGTGCCCACGTGGTGCACACGCCAGCGGCCGTCGGCGGCCAGGGTGCGCACGACGCCCTCGATGATGCCCAGCAGCGGGACGAGCTCGTCCGCGGGGCGGTCGAAGTTGTCGGTCGACAGCAGCCAGAGCGTGACGACCTCGACGTCCGTCTCGGAGCACCAGCCGAGGAACTCCTCGATCTTGTCGGCTCCGGCCCGGTGGCCCTGGGCGGCGGTGTTGCCGGCCGCCTTCGCCCAGCGCCGGTTGCCGTCCATGATGACCCCGATGTGCTTGGGCACCTGGTCGTGGTCGAGGTGGCCCTCCACCCTGCGTGTATAGAACCTGAGCAGCAGACGGCGCAGGTTGTCCCGCAGGTTCACGTGTTGTCAGCCCCTCCGTGCGGATCGGACCGGCGCACCCGAGCGGCCTCGCTCGGCGCAACCCCTGTCCCGATGGCGGCCCCCGGGGGCGAAGCCTACCCCCGGCCATGTCCTGCCGGAGCCCACCCCCGGGCCGCCCGCGGGCCTCCCCCGACGGGTTCCGGCGCCCTGGCATAGGTTCGTACCCATGAACGACCTGCCTCTTTACCGCGCCTCGACGGAGCGGTACGACTCGATGGAATACCGGCGCGCCGGACGCAGCGGCCTCAAGCTGCCGGCCGTCTCGCTCGGCCTCTGGCACAACTTCGGCGACGACCGCTCGCTCGACTCGCAGCGCGCGATCCTGCGCCGCGCCTTCGACCTCGGCGTGACGCACTTCGACCTGGCGAACAACTACGGGCCGCCGCCCGGCTCGGCGGAGCTCAACTTCGGCAAGCTCATGAAGCAGGACTTCGCGCCGTACCGGGACGAGCTGGTGCTCTCCACCAAGGCGGGGTACCTGATGCACCCCGGCCCGTACGGCGAGTGGGGCTCCCGCAAGTACCTGCTGTCCTCCCTGGACGCCTCGCTCCAGCGGATGGGCGTCGACCACGTCGACATCTTCTACTCGCACCGCTTCGATCCGGACACCCCGCTGGAGGAGACGATGGGCGCGCTCGCGTCCGCCGTCCAGCAGGGCAAGGCGCTGTACGTCGGTGTCTCCTCCTACAGCAGCGAGCAGACCGCGGAGGCGGCCCGGATCCTCACCTCAATGGGTGTACGGCCGCTCATCCACCAGCCCTCGTACTCGATGATCAACCGCTGGACCGAGGACGACGGCCTGCTCGACACGCTGGAGGCGGCCGGCATGGGCTGCATCTCCTTCGTGCCGCTCGCACAGGGCCTGCTGACGGGCAAGTACCTCCAGGGCATCCCCGAGGGCTCACGGGCCACGCAGGGCAAGTCGCTGGACCCGCAGCTGCTGAGCGACGAGGTGCTGCGCCGGCTGAAGGGGCTGAACGCCATCGCGGCCCGCCGCGGCCAGTCCCTCGCCCAGCTCGCGCTCACCTGGGTGCTGCGCGACGAGCGGATGACCTCCGCCCTCATCGGCGCGTCGAGCGTGGCGCAGCTCGAGGAGAACGTGGCGGCGCTGACCGGTCCGAAGCTCACGGACGAGGAGCTGAAGGAGATCGACACCTTCGCGGTGTCGACGCCCGGGACGAACATCTGGGCCGGACGGCAGTGAGTCACCGCCCTCGTGTCTCCGAGGTCAGGGGGCGCATGGGGGCGCAGACACCGGCCCGGCCGCCCTCCGGGCCGGGGCACAAAAAAACGGGCCGGTCCGTGGGGGGGAGACGGACCGGCCCGAGGGGGGGTTTCCACCATAACCCTTCGTAAGTGATGCTGCGTGCATCGGCGTGCCACAACTACTCTCCGCAACCGTCCGGCGACGCCACAGTGAGCGCGGAATCCCCCATTCAGGGCGTGATCTTGGCCGAATCACAACAGATTCAAAGGGAATCACGCCGTATTCGGAGGAATCCACAGGGAATCAGAGGGATCCATGGGGTCCGCGCCCTCGGGCGACCCCCACACCGTCCCGCCCGCGCGTACTCCGGGAGAGTGACGCGCGTCCGCGTCGCCCGCTTGACGGCGGCGCTAACTTCACGGCCATGGTCATGTTCACCACGGAACGGACGTCCGAACCCGTACCGCTGGAACTCGCCGAATCGGCGCGGGCCCGGCGTCGCGGTCTGCTCGGACGGGACGGGGTCGAGGGGGCGCTGCTGCTCGGTCCGGCGAGCGCGGTGCACACCCTGGGCATGCGGTTCACGATCGATGTCGCGTACCTGGACCGGAGACTTCGGGTCCTGGCGGTGCGGACGATGCGGCCGGGCCGGCTGGGGCTCCCCCGTCCGCGCTCCCGGTACGTCCTGGAGGCGGAGGCCGGGGCGATGGAGCGGTGGGGTGTACGGCGCGGGGCACAGGTAACCCTGCACGGCCGGTGACAACGCGCCGGAGGGTGGACACGGCACCGCGCAGCCCCCTCCACTGCGCGGTGCCAGACACGCGCAGCTTTGCTCACGCGAATTACCTTGGTCTGAACTTACGTGAGGCGATCAACCAGGGCGAGGCGCCCTCGATAACGATGCGGAAACCCCGCGTGCCGGTCCGGAATCCGGAGGAACACCTCGCACATGACAGCCCGCATCAGGGTGTTTTCGGTCAATCCGTTCCGGCATGTGTCGATCATCACGTTCGCCCTCGGATCGGGGCGGTGCGGAGGGTCGTGCCGAGCCCCCTCCGGACGGCCGCGTCGACGGCGGCGGCCCCGATTCCTACGGCCGCGGCTTCCGCGCCTCGATCAGGAAGCGGGTGCTGTGGGCGACGAACGGTCCCTCCGTCCCGATCCGTTCGTGCAGGGAGCGGAGTTGGGGCCGGTACCGGTCGACGGTGAAGCCGGGGACCATCCAGATCACCTTGCGCAGGAAGTGGACGACGGCTCCGATGTCGAGGAACTCGACGCGCAGCCGCTCCGCACGCAGGCCGACGATGTCGAGCCCGGCGGACTCCGCGGCGGCGCGGGCCCGGTCGGGGTGCCGGGCGTTCCTGACCTCCTCCGGCTGCGGCCCGAGGAAGTGCTCGACCAGTTCGAAGACGCTCGCGGGACCGACCTGCTGGGAGAAGTACGTGCCGCCGGGGCGCAGGACACGGGCGATCTCGGCCCAGTGGGTGCTGACGGGATGCCGGCTGGTGACCAGGTCGAAGGCTCCGCCGGCGAAGGGCAGCGGCGCGTCCTCGGGGGCGGCCACGACCACGGCACCGCGCGGCTGGAGCAGGGCGGTGGCCTTGGCCACGTTCGGGGGCCAGCCCTCGGTGGCGGCCATGACCGGGGGCAGTTCCGGCGCGGAGGCGAGGACTTCGCCGCCGCCGGTCTGGATGTCCAGGGCGGCGGCGGCCCGCGCCAGCCGCTCCCCCATCGCCCGCGCGTACCCCCAGGAGGGCCGCTGCTCGGTGGCGCGGCCCTCGAACCAGGAGAAGTCCCAGCCGTCGACGGACGCGGCCGCCGCCTCGGCGACGAGGGCTTCGAAGGTACGCGGAACGGTCATGCCGGAGATCCTCCCAACGGCTGCCCGGCGAAGCGAGGCGATTTTTCCGCCGTCCGGTGGCCGGTCATGTCTTCTCGGCGAGGACGAGCAGGGCGTGTTCGTCCTCCCCGTGCCGCACCGTCCCGGTGTGCCGGAAGCCGTGCTTCTCCAGCAGGCGGACCGAGGCGGTGTTCTCGGTGAAGGGGTCGGCGTACAGGGGCCGGTTCTGTTCGATGCCGAGGAAGAGGCCGAGGGCTCTGCCGCCGATGCCACGGGCCCAGTAAGGGCGGCCCAGCCAGTAGCCGATGAATCTCCGGTCGCCCTCCCACCAGGCGACGACGCTGCCCGCCACCTCGTCGTCCACGACGACCGCCTGGACCAGGCAGGTCGCGTCCCCGAGGATCCGCTCCCTCCAGTGGCGCATGAAGGCGTCCCGCGGCCGTGGCGTGAACCTCGAACGCCGCAGGGCCTCGGGCTCGTGCTCGTACGCGAGGAAGGCCTCCAGGTCGGCCTCCACGACGTCCCGCAACCGCACGCTGTCCTCTGTCATGCCCGCGAGTCTGGCACCTGGCACTGACAACGGGCTCCCGCCGGGCGGACCCCCGACCCGGCGGTCACGTGCCCGGCGGTCGCGCGCTCGGTCTAGGGAACGAGCGCGCGCACTTCCCCGGCCGCGAACCGAACGAACCCCTCGGGATCAGGTTCGTCACCCGTGGGCTGGAGGATCACCGCGTCGGCCCCGGCGTCCGCGAGCCGCCGTACGGCCGCGGCGACGGCGCCCGCGTCTCCCGCGGCACCGAGGTCCGGGACCGAGCCGAGGCCCTCCGCCTCGAACTCGGCCCTGAGCCGGGCTTCGGCGCCGGGTCCGGTGGCGGTGAGGAGATACACGACGACCCGGTGCGGGTCGCTGCGGCCGGCGGACGCGCGCCCCTCGTCGATGAGCCGGCGTGCGCGCCGTACGCCGTCCGGCGTGGTCGACGAGGTGAGGACGGTGCCGTCGGCGGCCTCCCCGGCGAGCCGGAGCGTACGCGGTCCGGTGGCGCCGGCGAGTACGGGCACGGGGACGGCCGGGGGCCAGTCGAGGGCGACGTCGTCCAGGGTGACGTACCGTCCGCGGGTGCTGAGACGCTCGCCCCGGAGCAGCGCGCGCAGCGCGTCGAGGTGCTCGCGCAGCAGGGTCAGTGGCGACTCGGGCCGTGCTCCGACCTGCCCCATCCACTCCTGTACGCCGTGCCCGACGCCGAGCACGGCCCGGCCCGGGAACATCCGGTGCAGGGTGGCGGCCTCCATGGCGACGAGCGCCACGTTGCGCAGGGGTACCGGCAGCAGGCCGACCCCGACGCGCAGGCGCTCGGTCCAGGCGAGCGCGGCGGCCGCCGCCGAGATCCCGCCCTCCCGGAAACAGTCCTCCCACAGCCACAGTTCCTCCAGCCCCACGTCGTCCGCGAGCCGGGCGACGTCACGGAGACGTTCCGGGGGCAACTGGGGACGGAGGACGGCGCCGAGAGTGGTCATGGGTCTCCTTGCAGGGCCGCTGCTTCTTGAAGGCGGACGTGTACTCCAGGATCAGCTCCTTCATGGCCGTCTCGTCACGGTGCCCCGGCTCGAGGAAGGAGGCGGCCAGCGCTCTTCCAGCACCACGTCATCGGCGGGACGAGCGGCATCACGGAGGCGTTCCGGGCAACTGTTCTCAGGACTCGCAGGGGAGAGTCTTGCGGTAGGCGTCGGAGAACGGGGCGAGGAAGCGTTGGAGTTTCTTGCTCATGTCTCCGTCCGAGTGGATCAAACGCGCTTCGATCGAGAAACGCTCCGCCTTGTACTCGGTGTTCTTGCAGTCGACCACCGTGAACGCCTTGTCGTCCCGGAGCGCGAAGCGTCCCCCGTCGGCCGGACGCAAATCGAAGGAGTGACCCTTCGCCGCGGCTTGTTCGGCGGTGGTTCCGGCGGGTTGCCAGATACCCTCGATCGCGAGCTCGACGTCACCGTCGATGAGCGCCTTGCAGTAGTAGTCCGGCACCGCTTCGGCCGTCTGGGACTTGATGATCCCCAGCTTGTCCCCACCCGGCAGCAACTCCTTGGTGAGTTCCGGTTTCGCCGGTACACCGCAGAGTTGGTCGGGAACCGTGTAGGCCTTGTCGTCGCCGCTGGAGCACCCGGCGAGCGTCAGCAGGGCGAGCGCACCGAACACGCCGACGGCCTTGTGTCTGATCACGATGCGTCTCCCGCGCTTTCCATCGTGGCGCCGGCGGTGTGTCCGTCGTCCGCGCCGTTCGCCGCCGAGTTCTTGAGGTCGTTGATGGTGTCGGCGGTGAAACCGCTGTCGCGCGTGGCCGCGCCGACAGCGGTCCTCGCCGAGTCCATCACCGCCGAGCGACCTTCGTGATAGGTACGCGTCGCATCCCCTTCGGCCTGGTCCGAGGAGTCCTTCTCGATGCTCTTCATGATGGATTCCTGAATGTCCTCGGAAGCCCATTCAAGAGGAGCGCCGAGAATCGGCACGCGTTCGGCGGCCTTGTCGATGCCCATGCCGAGGAGACGGTCCGCCCACTTCTGCTTGTCGGCGGCGGCTTCGTTGAACTCCTTGTCCGACGCCGTGTGGTAGTCGAGTACGGCGTCGGCCCGCGATTCGCTCATGATGCCCGCGACGATTCCCCCCGCGCGCGTGGCGTTGCGCAGCCGCTCGGCGTCCGAGACGGAGGAGTCGCTGTCACCGTTGACCACGTCGTTCACGACATCCGCCGTGTAGGCCTGCTGAGCGCTCGTGATCGACGCGTAGGCATCCGGGTCCTGGCCGACTTCCGCGAGAAACCGGTGCGCGCTGTCCGGATCCAGCGCAGCGGATTCCCCGAAGGTGGTGAACTGGTCCCCGCCTCCGGCCAGGGCCCTCTGGAAGTCCCCCATGTACTCGGCGCTGATGTCTCCGAGGCTCCCGCGCATGGCGTACAGCGGGCCGCTCTCCTCGTCGATGTCCCCGTTCTCGTTGTGCCGGATCAGTCCGGGCTCCTCGCCGAACTTGGTCACGATCTCGTTGACAAGTTGGGCCCGTTCGGGAGTGTGCCGGATCGCGTCCGCGGTGTCGTCGCTGTCGTACGGGCGGCCCGTCGTCGCCGATTCAAGGGCGTGGCCGAGGGCCTCAGGGCCGTAGCCCAGCGCCTTCTTCGTCTTGTCCTCGTCGGCGAGGATGTTGGTGTCGTTCGTGTCGACGGTCCACTCGAAGTCCTTGTCGGTGAACAGGTCGAGGTACGTGCCGAAACCGACCTTGCCGTCCTTCTTGACCGTGCCGTCCTCGTTGTACGCGGTGGGCGGATCGGTGAAGAACTTCTCCGAGGCCTCCGGGCTGTGGCCGAGCGCCTCCAGGACGCTGTTGAGCGGGTCGTTGCCGGTGCCGAGCCTGCCGGAGGGGTTGAAGCCGTAGATGTCCTCGCTGCCCATGGGCTTGTTGTTCAGGAAGCGGTACGGGTCTTCCTTGTGGAGCTGGGTGATGTGCTCGGCGATCGGGTTGATGAAACGGGCGTCGTAGTTCCCGTAGCGGAGCAGTCCGCCGAGTACCTGGTACCCGTACGGCTTGTTCCACTGGCCCTGCTCCCAGCCGATCTCCTGGGTGCCGAGGCGGCGGAAGTCGGCGCCCCAGCTGCCCGGCAGGTGGTGCGCGGTGTCCGGGTCCGTCGCGTTGGCCAGCGCGAAGCCCATGTTCTGCTGGAGATCGCGTACGGCGTCCAGCCGGACCTTGGTCGCGTCCCCGCCGGTCCCGTCGATGGACATCTCGGCGTAGAACTCCAGCGTCTTCTCCGGGCCGCCGAGACCCTCGTAGAACTCGGTGGCGAACTCGCCGTCCTTCTCGCGCCCGTTGTAGTGGATCAACCGGTTGAGTTCGGCCAGTTCCTGGTCGGTCATCCCGTCGCCCTTGTGGGCGAGTTCCAGCGCGCGTTCGACCTGGGCGTCGTTCAGGGACTCGTAGGCACTGTGGCCGGCGTTGTGCAGGTCCCCGCCGTGGCTCTTGCGCAGGGCGCGGGCCACCGACGCGTCGATCTCCGAGGCGTGGGCGAGCAGTCCGTTGACGCGGCCCTCCAACTCCTGCCTGGCGTCGAGCTGTTCCTGTGTTCGCTCGTCCGTGTCGCCCCGGACGTGCGGGAAGAAGCAGCGGACCTTGCCGTCACCGATGTCCTCGACGCGGATGCCGAGGGCGGGGGCGTCCGTACGGACCGCGGTCCTGATCTGCTTCTGGAGGGCGGCGAGTTCCGTGTGGGCGTCGTCGAGGACCTGGTAGATGCTGTTCGCCTCGGTGTGGAGGTCGGCTATCTCCTTGGTCGTCCTGGTCACGAACTCCCGTGTCACCGTGGCGTTCACCCCGGCCCAGCGGGCGGTGTCGGACTTGGCCCGCATGCCCTTGCGGGCGTTCTCGGCCTGGGTCCTGAGCCCGTCGACGGTGCTCTTCCAGTCGGTGACGGCGGTGGCGAGCCTGCTCAGGTCGACCTCGACGAGGTCCGTGAACGTGAGTGGCATCCAGCACCCCTACTTGAAGTACTTGTCGAGTTCGGACACGGACTCGGCCGAGCCGTCCCGGCCCTGGAGCACGGCCGCGATCTCGGCGTCCTGTTCCGCGTGCAGCTTCTTGCTGAAGTCGAGGTGGTTGGAGATGTGCGCGCACGCCTGGAGCACCGACTTGGCCTGGGAGGTCCACACCTCGACCGTCCGCTCCAGGGCTCCGCCCATCTCGAAGCCGTGGGACTTCAGGGCGGCGGCGGACTGCATCGTCGAGCCCGCGCCTCCCTTGTCCGCGCCGGCGCCCGCGATGTCCGTCTTCTTGTGGAGTTCTCCGTAGAGGATGAACGCCTCGTGGCCCACGGCGCCCAGGTCGTCCTGGTTGACCACAAGATCGGCGCCGCCACCGCCGCCCGGGTCCGCGGGCAGTTGGTTCAGCCGCATGTGCGTCGTGCTCCGCCGGGCCGCGTCGGCCTTCAGCTTCTCCCACTCGTCCCAGGCCATGCGACCCGCGTCCTCCCGCGTTCCCTGCTGTCCCCGTGATCCCCGTGATCCCCGCGCTGCGGCAGCCGGTCGCGGCCCATGAGCGGCCGTCCCCCTTACCGGGTCCTTACCGTAGCAATGGTGCCGTGAGCGTCGATCACTCGAATGACACCTCACATCAATGCTTCACACTTGCCCCTCCGGCACGCGCTCGTACCGCAGGAGTACGACGCCGTTGCCGAAGGTGCGGGTCTCGGTGAGCCGGAGCGCGGTCAGGGCGTCCGTCTGCGGGAACAGCGGTTTGCCGGCGCCGATCAGCACCGGATGGACATAGATCCGGAACTCGTCGATCAGGTCGTGCCGCAGGAACGCGGCGGCGAGGTCGGCGCCGCCCAGGCCCAGGTCCCCGCCCGGCCGCTCCTTGAGCGCCCGCACCTCCTCCGGTACGACGTCCCGTACCACGGTGGTGTTCCAGTCGGCCCGCTCCAGCGTCCGTGAGTACACGATCTTCGGGATGTCCCTCCAGATCCCGGCGAACTCGGCCTCGGTGGGGGTGCTCGCGGGGTTCTGGTCGGCGGTCGGCCAGTACGCGGCCATCAGCTCGTGCGTCACCCGGCCGTCCAGCAGGGCGCCGAAGCGGCTGATCTCCTCGTTGAAGTGCCGGTGCAGTTCCTCGTCGACCCGGTGCCAGTCGATCTCGCGGTGCGGTCCCTCGACGTACCCGTCGAGGGACACCGACATCATCAGCACGATCTTTCTCATGGCAGCACGCTCTCAGCCCTGCGTCCCCGACGAGGTACCGCTCGACGCGCCGCGCGGGAAGGTCACCTCGACGCGGCGGTTCTTCCGGCGGCCCTGCTCCGAGGTGTTGTCCGCGATCGGATAGTCCTCGCTGTAGCCACGCACCTCGAAGGTGACGTCCGTCGAACCGAGCGCCGCCGCCAGCTCGTCGTGGACGATCTCCGCGCGGTGCTTGGAGAGGGTCAGGCCGTGGGCGTACGAGCCGAGGTTGTCGGTGAAGCCGAAAACCCTGACCGTCGTCGCCTTCTGGGCCTTGATCTCGTCCGCGATCGCGTCGATGCGGGCGCGGGCGTCCGGGTTCAGTTTCGAACTGTCCTTGGGGAAGAGGACTTCGGCCTGCAGCGCGAACGTCACGTCCGAGTTGGTGTCCTCACGCCGCTCCTCTCCTCCGAGGTCCTCCACCACCGACTTGATGTCCAGCACCTTGGCGGGGGCGAGGGTGGCGCCGTCGGCGAGTTTGAGGCCGGGGCTGGTGGCGTCCACCGAAGGAGGCGGCGAGGTGGTGACGCTGCCCGGGGGCACGCTGGGGTCGGTGCCGTCGGCGTACGCCGGGCCGGGGAGACCGAGGGCGACCAGTACGGCGAGGGCCGTGAGCGTCGTCGCGGCGGAGCGGGGTGGGAGGGCCATGGCTACTCGCCCTCGGAGATCTGGATGGAGGCGGGGGGCATGGAGCCGACCTGGAAATCGACGTTGTCGCTGCCCGCGGGTGGGGCGGGGAACTGGGCGAACCAGTCGGCCGATTGACCGGCCTCGACACCGCCTCCGTCGAACTTCGTGCAGAGGCATCGCCCCTGGGTGTCCCGGAGAACCAGGTACTTCTTCTTGCCCTTGCTGTCGACCAGGGCCGCCCCGGCCAACGATGCGCCGTTGCCGCTCAACTCCCGCTCGTCACCGCGCCAGTTCGAGGCAATCCAGAACTGGCCGCCCCCATTGGCCACCTTGCCGCTGACGGTTACGAAGTCACCCTGGTCGCGGACCGCCTTCGTGATGGTGAGCGTGATGTCACCGCCCTTCACCTCGGCGAGGGCCGGGGCGCTCTCCGGTGCCTTCACCGACGGCGTACCGCCGCCGCTGCTGCCGCTCGTCGCGGAGGCCGGCGCGGACGAGGAGCCCTTGTCGGACTTACCGTCGCCTCCCCCACCGCAACCGGCCACCGTGATGAGCAGCCCAGTCGTGATCGCCACCGCGCTCAGCGCCCTGCGGCCCTTCATGGTGTGCCGAAAGTCCATCGGTACGGCTTCCTCTCACTCGGCCAGATACACAGAGAACAGCACGGACGCGTCCGGAAGGTCGACCGGATCGAAATCTCCGGGGTCGATGTTCAAGATGTCGCCGTCACAGTTCAGCTCGACGGGCTTCTTTGGATCCGCGGCCGGATCGAAATCGCAGCGCGGCTGGATGACGGCGACGGCGTGCGCCTTGGCCCGCCGGTTCTCCGTGCCGGGGATGATCGACGCGCCGACCGTGTAGGTGGTCTCGATGTCGACCCGGTATCCGAGATAGCCGTCCACGTCGGTGGGTTGGGCACCACCTTGGACGGTCGAGCGGTTCTCTGCGGCCAACTGTTGGGCCGCGGCGGTGGCACCCGTACCGTCCGGGGAACGCACGCCGTCTAGCCAGTCGAGCCAGTCGTCCTGCTGGCCGATGACTGTCCCGAGTTTGTCCTTCAGCTCGTCACGGGCGTCCTGAGCCGCCGCCAACGCCGCAGCGTCCGCCGCGGTTTGAGCTCCATTGCGGACGGACGCTGCTTGGGCAAATACGAAGAAGGCCAACGCGGCGAAGAGCAGAATCCCCGTCAGCCAGATGTAGATGGGGAGTGTCTGCCCTCGGTCACCGCGGAGGGGCCGGCTCAGCCGCCACCGGTCACCTGGGTGACTGCCGTCCGGATCGCGCCCGAGATCATCCCGTCCAGACCGATCTGGTCGATCAGCGTGAAGATCCCCGCAATAATGATCATCAGGCCCGCGTACTCCACGAACCCGGCCCCCGCGTCCCGCCGCTCGCCCCGCATCCGAGAGACGACAGTCCGCTTCCAGCTGTCGAACTTGCCCATCGTCACTGCCCTCTCGCGCGACACCAAAGCCAACTCGGGCACCGTACGTGAGAACCCGCCTACTCCGAGTGGGCCCAGGGGCCCAACTTCCGCGCTCCGGAGTCATCGGTTCCACCCCTCACGCGCCGTACCCAGCCAGTGCGCGATCGCCTCGCTGCGCGAGGAACTGTGCAGCTTCGCGAAGATGCGGTTGATGTGGTTCTTGACGGTCTTCTCACTGATGAAGCAGGCGGCGGCGATCTGACGGTTGTTCATGCCGGCGGCGATGAGGTCCATCACCTCCACCTCCCTCGAACTCAGGTTGAAGTCGCGCCGGTTGGGCATGCGAAGGCGGAGCCTTGCTCCCTGGCCGGGGCGAGCCTTTGACGACTGTCCCACAAACGATTGCAGATGCGAAGAGATTTCGTTCGGTTCGTACGAAACACCGAGCGAATCCGGGAGGGCGCGTGGGCGGCGCCCCACATCCCGTACGGCGGTGAGCAGTTCGGCCGTCGTGAACTCGCCGTGGACGAGATAGCCGACCGCGCCCCGGCGTGACGCCTCGGCCACGACCTCGGGTTCGCGGCTGTACGTCAGCATCATCACGGGGGCGAGCCGGGCCAGGTCGGGCAGTGCGGTGAGCCCGTCCGTGCCGGGCATGCGGACGTCGAGCAGGACGATGTCCGGCGGATGAGCGGTCGCCGCGGTCACGGCGTCCTCGCCGTTCGTGGCCTGGGCGACGACCTCGATGTCCGGCTGGCCGCCGAGCAGCGCGGCCAGTCCGGCCCGGACGACGGGGTTGTCGTCGGCCACGAGTACACGGAGGGGTGGGCCGATAAGTGCCTGGTCAGGCATGTGCGGCCTCCTCTTGGGGGGTGTGGGGAGGAGTGGGGGCGAAGGGAAGGGTCAGACGGACCTCCGCCCCTCCTGGCTCGGAGCGGTTCAGGTCGATGCGGCCGCCCAGGGACGCGGCGCGTTCCGCCATGCCGAGCAGGCCGAAGTGGCCGGTTCTGGTCAGGTCGTCGAGGGTGGCGCCCGGAGGAGGGCCCACTCCGTCGTCCCGCACTCGTACCACGAACTCGGCTTCAGGGATGTCCAGTTCTACTTCCACTTCCACCGTCACCGCCTTCGCGTGCGCGTGCCGGTGCGCGTTCTCCAGCGCCTCGGACACGATGGCCAGGACGTGACGGGCGGTCGCGCGGGGCAGGACCGGGTGCTCGCCCCGGTGCCGGAGCTCTGCGGGGAGGTGTGTGCGGGTCTCGAACGCCGCGACCAGTCGGGCGAGTTCGGACAGGACATCCGTTTCCGGGGTGGTGAGATTTGTATGGCGGCGCAGATCCGACAGAAGGTCACGCGACTCCGCCGCCGCCCGGCGGGCCGCCCCCGCGACCGTCGTCGCCTGGCGCTTCAGCGTGGCCGGGTCCGCACCGTCCGCCGAGGCCGAAGCGGCCAGCGCCTCCGCCGCCAGGGCCAGCCCGTGCAGCGTCTTCGCCACCGAGTCGTGCATCTCGCGTGCCAGCCGCGCCCGTTCCGACTCGACGGCCTCGGCGACGGCGAGGCGGGAGTTCGCCTCGGACAGGGCCTGGCTCGCCGTGCCGAAGCGGAACATCAGGTTGCGCAGGGTGACACCGATGATGCCCGCCCCGACGCAGAACCCCGCGATCAGCAAGGTGTTGGCACCGGCTCCCGGATGGTGCTGCCAGGCCCGGTACACCGTCACCAGGACGATCAGCTGCAGGCCCGTGAAGACGCCCGAGCCGCGCCAGCCGTACAGCAGGCCCGCCAGCAGCGGGGTGCAGACCATCGCGTACGCGAGGGGGGAGGCGGGGGACGCCGTCAGGAGCAGCACCGCGCCGAAGGTCAGGTCCACGGCCATCAGGGTGGGGTGTGCGAGGAGGCGGGGGCCGAAGCGTTCCCAGTCCCTGAGCATGGCGTACGAGCCCATGACGCCGAGGACGGCGGCGGCCAGGACCGTGTAGCGGGACAGGCCGTCGGTCGCGTTGGCCATCGCGAAGGGGGCGCCGATCGCGATCGCGGCGAGGCGGACGGCGAAGGCCTGGCGGCAGAGGGCCTGGAGGGCGTTGAGCTGGAGACGGACGTTGCCGGGGGCGGGCGCGTCGTCGGCGAGATAGCCGGGGCCCGCGCCACCGGGCCAGCCCGACGCCGTCGTCTCCCCGGCTCCCCCCGCCCGCTCCGTGGACACCACGGACGTCCCGGTTCGCGCCGACGCGCCCGCTCCCGGTGCCTCCGGGTGCCCGGCGGGGTTCGTGGAGTGCTCCGGTTCCCACGGCCGGACCAGCCGGGCCCACAGCCGTCCCGGCGGGGCCCACGAGCGGCCGGTGAGGGCCCCGGGGAGGCCTCGCCGCGCACCCGGCCGGGACAGTCGCGGCGCGGGAGGCGACAGCCAGGGCGGGGGCGTACGGCGGGTGTTCATCAACGGCCCAGGATCGAGCCGAAGTTCGTGCCCGACCCCAGGAACATTCCCGTGGCGATCAGGATCATCGTCGCCGGGAGCATGAAGACGAGGGTGACCATCGTCGCCTTGGGGATGGTCTTGGCCGCGCGGCGGCGGGCGTTCTGGGCGTCCGTGCGGCGCATGTCCGTGGCCAGCTGGATCAGGGTCTCGGCGATCGGGGAGCCGAGCTCCTCGCCCTGCTGCAGCGCCGACACGAACTGCGCGACCTGTTCGGAGGAGTTGCGCCTGCGCAGCTCGTCGAAGGCCTGACGGCGGCTGACGCCCATGTCCATCTGACGCAGGGTGATGCGCAGTTCGTCCGCCCACGGACCCTCGTACTTCTCCGCGACGCGGTCCAGGGCCTGGCGGAAGCCGAGCCCCGCCGAGACCACGACCGCGAGGACGTCGAGGAAGTCGGGGAGGATGCGGTCGATGGCCTCCTTGCGTTCGCGGACGGCCTGCCAGATGAGCGCGTCGGCGGCGACCAGGCCGAAGGTCAGCGAGAGGACGGCGAACAGGAGCCGGCCGTTGGTGAGGAAGATCAGGCCCAGGAGGACGCCGAAGACGCCGTACACCGCGCGGCGCGCCGCGTAGCGGTTGATCGTCAGACCGCCGGGGTTGCCGGCCATGTCTATGCGCCGGCGTTTGGCGTCGACGCGGCGGGGGCCCATCAGGCGCAGCACCGTGGGGGCGAAGCGCATGCCGAGTCGGTCGACGGCGGACTCCGCCTTGGAGACGCGGGTTCCGCCGACCTCCAGCGCGAGCGCGAGGTCGCTGGGCAGTTTGGCGTCGGCCCGGATCATGCGGATGCCCAGCAGGGCGCCCGCGACGGCGGCGGCCGTCACGAGGGCGAGCAGCAGGGGGAGCAACGTGATCCCTCCTTCCTCAGACTTCGATCTTGCCGAGGCGGCGGATGACGAAGAAGCCGACGGTGTACAGGCCCAGCGAGATCAGGACGAGGGCCTGGCCGAGGCCGGAGCCGGTGACGCGGGCGAGCGCGCCCGCGTTCGAGGAGTTGATGAGGAGCAGGGAGCCGAGGCCGAGCAGCGGGACCGTGAAGGCCGTCGCGTTGACCTCGGAGAGCATGGTGCGGACCTCCCGGCGGGTCTCCTTGCGGTCCTCGAGGGTCTGGGTGAGGTTGCGCAGGGAGCTGACGACCGAGCCGCCCGCCTTGTTGGCGAGGACCAGGGTGGTGACCAGGACGATCAGTTCGCGGGAGGGGAGCCGCTCGGAGAGCTCGCCGAGGGCGTCGTCGATGGTGCGGCCCATCAGCAACTGGTCCGCCACGTGGGCGAGTTCTTCGCCCGCCGGGTTCTCCAGCTCCTCCGCGGCCATCGCCAGCGCGGTCCGCATGGCAAGGCCGGCGGCGGTCGCGTTGGCCAGCAGTCGTGCCACGTCGGGGAGTTGCCCGATGAAGGCCTCGATGCGTTTCTGTCGCTGCCAGTTGAGGAATATGACCGCGCTCCACACCCCTACCAGAGCGGCGATCGGGCCGAAGAAGGGGGCCAGCGTGGAGGCCGCGATCAGCCACAGCGCGACGACGACGACGGTGACGTAGGTGGCGAACTCGCCCGCCGTCACGTCGAGGCCCGTCGCCGACAGACGCAGGTGGATGGTGCGGCCGAGACGGGTGCGGCGCAGCCTGCGGTCGACGGCGGCGAAGCGGCGTACGCGGCCGGCGGCCGTGCGCAGCGGGCCGCCGCCGGCGAGGCGGTCCACGAGGGCCTGGCGCTGGGCGCGCCCGGAGGCGTACGTGTGCACGCCCGCGACGGCGAGGGTGCCGCACAGGACGGTGGCGCCGAGGGCCAGGACGGCGGGGTGGTTCACGGCTCGCTCCTCTCGGTCGTGGGGGTCATCCGATGGCCTGCCTGGGGTCGAGTGCGTCCAGGACCTCCACGACGCCGAAGGCGGGCGGCAGCGGCTCGTTGGCGACGTACAGCTTCTCGGCGACCGGGCGGGGCAGCGGGAGGTGCTCGAAGCGGCCGTGGACCACACGGTCGGGGCCGACGGGACGTGGGACGAAACGGGTGACGGGGACGACCCGGAACTGTTCGCGGCCGTGCGAGACCAGCAGGGCGATCTCGGTGATCCTGCGGGAGCCGTCGGCGTGCCGGGACAGCTGGACGACCACGTCGACGGCCGAGTTGATCTGGTCCTTCAGCGCCTCGAAGGGGATCAGGACCTCGGACATCGAGCCGAGGGTCTGGAGCCTCATGAGGGCGTCCTCCGCGGAGTTCGCGTGGACCGTCGCGAGCGAGCCGTCGTGGCCGGTCGACATGGCCTGCAGCATGTCGAGGGTCTCTCCGCCGCGGACCTCACCGACGATGATGCGGTCGGGGCGCATGCGCAGGGAGTTGCGGACCAGGTCGCGGATGGTGATCTGGCCCTTGCCCTCGACGTTCGGGGGCCGGGACTCCAGGCGGATGACGTGTTCCTGCTGGAGCTGGAGCTCGGCGGAGTCCTCGATGGTGATGATGCGCTCGTGGGACGGGATGAGTCCGGAGAGCGCGTTGAGGAGGGTGGTCTTCCCGCTGCCCGTGCCGCCGCTGACGATCAGGTTGAAGCGGGCGCGTACGAACGCCGCGAGGAGCATCAGCATCTGCTCGTCGAGCGAGCCGAGGCCGATGAGTTCGGGCAGGGTGTACGCGCGGGGGAAGCGGCGGATGGTGAGGGTGGGCCCGGTGAGGGCGAGCGGCGGGATGATGACGTTGACGCGCTCGCCGGTGGGGAGGCGGGCGTCGACCATCGGGTTGGACTCGTCGACGCGGCGGTTGACCGTGGAGACGATGCGTTCGATGGTCTGCATGAGCTGTTCGGTGGAGGCGAAGCGCAGCGGCAGCTGTTCGACCCGGCCCGCCCGCTCCACGAAGATCGAGTCCGGGCCGTTGACCATGATCTCGGTGATCGACGCGTCGGCGAGCAGGGGTTCGAGGACGCCGAGTCCGAGGGCCTCGTCGACGACCCGGCGGATCAGCTGGGAGCGTTCGGCGGAGGAGAGGACGGGGCCTTCGCGGCTGATGATGTGGCCGAGTACGCGTTCCAGGCGCACCCGTCGTTCGGCTGCCGCCAGGCTCGACATCTCGGCGAGGTCGATCTCCTCGAGGAGCTTGGCGCGGTAGACGGCGACGAGGTGTCCGTCCTCGCGGGCGGGGCCTCCCTCGTCGGGGGCGGCCAGTCGGGATCGCAGGCTCATGGGTTCGGCTCCTCCCGGGCGGTCGTGGGTTCGGTCGTTGGGTTCAGTCGTCGGTGGGCATGGTGGCGTGGCGGGTGACGGTGTAGGGGCCGAAGAGGGGGATGACCCCGGGGACGGTGACGGTGACCGTGGCGGTGGTGAGGTCGGGGCCCGACGCGGGAGTGACGGCCGGGTCCAGCCATCCGCTCACCGCGGCCTGTCCCGCCGCCCCGCCGTCGCCGCCCTGTGAGGCGACCCGGGCGGCGGCTCGCGCGCCGGAACCGGCCTGGTTGATCCCGTATCCGATGAGGCCCAGCTGGATGGTGGCCATTCCGATGACCAGCAGGATGGGCAGGAACCCGGCGAACTCCAGCATGGAGACGCCCCGGTCGTCGCGGAGACGCCCCGGCCGGCGCCTGTCGTCCGGGCGCGCCCCCGGCCGTAGCCGGCGATCCGTTCGCACCCGCGGGTCCGGTCCCGGCCACCGCGTCCGCCATCGCGACCGCACCCCGGACCGCGCCCCCGCCCCCGCCCCCGCCCCCGCCCCCGCCGGAGGAACCGTCATCCGACGTCCCCCTCCAGCGCCGCGCCCGCCGTCCCTGTCACGTGCCACCCCGCGTCGAAGCCCGGGAAGAAGAGCGGGACGTCGACGTCGACGGTGGCCCTCATCACCGAGCCCGCCGGAGCGCAGCCGATGTCCGCGCCCTGCCAGGAGCCCGGCAGATGCCTGCTCCCGGCCGTCCGGCACGCGCCGCCGACGTCACCGTCGACCGCGTACGCCGCCGTGGCCGCGCGCGCCGCCTCGTCCGCCGCGTTCCCGGCCAGCGAGTACGAGTAGCCGTACAGCACGCACTGCCACAGGATCGTCATCAGGACCAGCAGGATCGGGAACATCCCGGCGAATTCCAGGGTCACCGCGCCCCGGTCGCCGCCCCGCCTGCGCAGCGCCGACGCCCCCCGGTCCGGGGAGGCCTTGCGGCGCCGGCCGCCGCCCCCGCCCTCCTGGGCGACCACGAGTCCCAGTTCCGCCGCCAGTGCCCACAGCGCCTGTTTGACGGTGGAGCGGGCGTCCAGGTCCTGGAGGCGGCCCGCGTCCACGACCGACTGGAGCTCCTTGAAGGCGGCGGGGACCGCCGCGCTCGCGACCTTGGTGCCGGTGACGCGCTGGACCAGGGAGGGCTGGATCTCCGTACCGCGGGCGAACCGGTTGACGACCGTGGTCGTCTCCTCCGCCTTGCGGATCTGGAGGCGGTCCCACATACGGACCATGCGTTTGGCCGCGCGGACGGCGACGACGTCCGGGGTGACGAGGAGCAGCGCCTGGTCGGCCATCTCCACGGCCGCCGCGGTCGCGGAGTTCATCTGGGAGCCGCAGTCGACGATCACGACGTCGTGGCGGGAGCGCAGCACCGACAACACCTGGCGGGTCACCCGGTCCGTGACCTCCTCGCCGCGCTCGCCCTCGGCGGGGGCGAGCAGCAGGCCGACGCCGCTGTCGTGGAGGTAGACGGCGTCCTGGAGGACGCGCGGGTTGATGTCGCTGATCCCGGCGAGGTCGGCGACCGACCGGCGGAACTGCACGTCCAGGTACGAGGCGACGTCGCCGGACTGGAGGTCGAGGTCCACCAGGGCCACGTCCCGCCCCGACGCCTTCGACGCCAGGGCGATCTGGACCGCCGTCAGGGTCGTGCCGACGCCGCCCTTCGCCCCGGTGACCGTGACGACGGTGCCGCCGGGGCCCGTGTACAGCTCGGGCGTGCCGCTGCCGAGGTGGCGCCGCATGCCGAGCGACCATCCGGCCGCGGCCTGGACGCGTTCGGCGAGCGCGTCGTAGCCGAGCGGCAGACCGATGATGCCGCGGGCGCCGGAGTCCATGGCGGCGGTGAGGACGCCGGTGCCGGGGTCGGCGGTGATGAGGACGACGCCGACCGCGGGGAAGCGCAGCACCAGATCACGGATGAGGTCCAACGCCGGTACGGGACCGATGCGTTCGTGGACGAGGACGACCTCGGGCAGCTCGTCGAGCGCCTGGGCGGCGAGCCGGGCGAGGGTGTCGAGGAGGGCGGTGGAGTCGGCGACGGGCGGGGCGGGTTCGGCGTCGGCGAGCTGGCTGAGCAGGGTGGTGAGTGCTCGGGCGGAGTCGATGTCGCCGACGGCCGGGAGGATACGGATGGTCATCGGCACGGCCCCGGGGGCGTGGACCTCATGCGCGGCCTCCTACTTGTCCTGGTCGAGGGTGTACGTACGCTCGCCGGGGGCGACGGTGGTGTCGGAGCCGCCCGCGACCAGGGCGAGCCGGACGTGGGTCGCGAAGGACTCGGCGTACGCGACGCGTTGGGCGTCGGCGGTGTCGAGCGCGAACGTGATGGGGACGGCCTGGGTGGCGGTGCGGCTGCGTTCGGCGCTGGACTGGCCCGGGTCGAGGGCGGTGAGTCTGCCGACGTCGATGACGCGCGCGTTCGCCACGATGACCTTGGACTGGTCCTTCTGCTTGTCGTTCTCGGCCTTGAAGGTGGCGTAGATGTTGACCCGCGCTCCCGGGTCGATCTTTCCGGCCACGCCGGTCGCGGCGTCGATCATGATGGCGATCTCCTGCTGGCCGGCTTCCAGCGCGGGCCGGTCCACGATCATGTCGCTCTGGAGCAGGGAGCCCTTCTCCAGCTTGGTGACGGCGATCTTCCCGCGGATCCGCGAGAGGTCCGTGACGGCCGTGGAGGACAGCCAGCGCTCGGGCATCGAGATCTTCTGGAACTGGTCGGCCGTCAGTTCCCTGTAGGGCGCGATGTCGTCCTTCAGGCGGTACGCCGAGACCTCCGGGCCGACCTTGGAGTTCACGTCGCGGATCACCGAGAGCACTCCGGCGAAGGCGCCCAGGGCGCACAGGACCGAGAGGACCAGCAGGATGACGCCGCGGCGCTGGCGTGAGTTCATGACGCGGACAACCTCGATCGTGGGGCGGGGACGGCGGGGTCGAGCGGTCGTGCCTGGTGCTGTTCAGGTGCTGTCGGGATGTCGCTGTGGAGCCGTGGCGCCGTGGTGCTGCGGAACGGTGGTGCTGCGGAACGGTGGTGCTGCGAAACGGTGGTGCTGCGAAACGGTGGTGCTGCGGAGCCGTGAGCGTGGATCCGCGCGGTCGACGCGTCCGATGTGACCTATGTGGCTTATGTCATGCCCCGGGGCAGGGCACGCACTGGAGAGGATGCCCGCACCGCGGCGGCCGGAAGCTCCGAGGGCGGTGTCAGGGGCGCGGCACAGAACCCGCAGCGGTCACCGATGAGTTCGAGTCCGCACCAGTGGCACTCCTCCCGCCGGACGGACGACACGAGTTGGTAGAGCACGGAGACGTCGTGCAGACCGGCGGCGAACTCGGCGAGCTTGGTGGTGCCCCACCAGCGCGCCGACTCCTCCGGCAGCGGCACGGTCGCGACGCCCTGTACGCGCCAGGCGGGCGCGAGAGTCGCCGTGACCCAGTCCGAGGGCGGCTGTCCGGCGGCCACGAGCAGCCGGGTGCCGAACTCGGGGCCGGCGATGTCGTCCTGGCCGATCCGCGCGAGCTGGGGCCGCGGAGTGGCCAGCACGGCGAACTGAGCCCCGGGCACCCATGACTTGGCGTGCGACTTCAGGGTCACCGGCACCCGGTCGAGCTTGGCGACCGAGCCGAGCAGGGCGCCGGCGTAGATGTAGTGGGCGAGCAGCCGGGCGGAGGAGGCGAGCACGCCGGGACTGAAGTCACAGCCGGAGAGCTGGCGCAACTGCTGTGCAAGAAGGGCGAGTCCGAGCGGCGGCAGATCGATGCCGAGCAGCGCGATCCGGTCACTCTCCAGGACGGAGCGGACGGTGTGCAGGCGCCGGGTCACGGCCGCGTCGACGGAGGCCGGGTAGAGCGCGATGACGTATCCGTGCTGCTCGATGAGCGCGTGCATTCCCGTGAGGGAGTCTTCGAGGGTGTCGAGGGGCTGGACGACCGCGGGCGGGGTCTGCCGGTCGTGCGGCGGCAGCACCAGGTCGGAACTGGTGACGGCTATCGCGGTCGGCACGCTGCACACACCCCGTTCGCCGCGGCGAGGTGGTCAACCACCGCCACGGATCGCCCCTGTTTCGTCATGGACCGCCACAGTTGGTCGCAGATCGCCACTGTGACGTCCCCTCGCATCGTGCATCAGCACCATATCCACGGCATGCCCCGCTCAACACCGAATCCACCAGATCATCTCACGGAAGGTGCGGGCATGATCAACGCAGAGTAAGGCGAATACGCGACAAGTCGCCCGCGCGGCAGGGGTGTTGGGATTTTCGACCGCTCCCCGGGGTCTTGACAACAGGATTGGTCTGGACCAACTTGTAATCCAGCGGTGGCCGCCGTTCCGTATCCCTCCCCCACCTCCCCGGAGGACCCAGTGGACCGCGTCACACGCATGCCCGCACGGAGATGGGCGGTCGGCCTCGCCACCGCAGTCACCGCCTCCGTCCTCTCCCTCACCGGCCTGGCGGGCCAGGCCCAGGCCGCCGACGTCAACAACGCCAGGAACGGCGGGTACGAGTCGGGCCTGAGCAACTGGACCTGTTCCGCGGGCAGCGGGACGACGGTCTCCTCACCGGTGCACGGCGGCTCGGCGGCGCTCAAGGCGACACCGGCCGGGCAGGACAACGCCCAGTGCACCCAGCCCGTCGCGGTCAAGCCCAACTCGACGTACACGCTGAGCGCGTGGGTGCAGGGCGGGTACTCCTATCTCGGTGTGACCGGCACGGGCACCACGGACGTGTCGACCTGGACCCCGGACTCCGCCTCCTGGAAGCAGCTGTCCACCACCTTCACCACCGGCGCGTCGACGACCTCGGTGACGGTCTACACCCACGGGTGGTACGCGCAGGCCGCGTACTACGCCGACGACCTCTCGGTCTTCGGCCCGGACGGCGGCGGAGGCGGCGACCCGGCCCCCACGATTCCCGCGGCGCCGGCCGGCCTGGCCGTCTCCTCCACCACCTCCTCGTCCGTCTCCCTGACCTGGAACACGGTGTCGGGCGCGACGGGTTACAACGTCTACCGGTCCGGCACGAAGGTGACGGCGGTGACCGGGACCTCGGCGACGGTGACCGGGCTTGCGGCGTCCACCTCGTACCCCTTCCAGGTCACGGCGACCAACTCGGCCGGGGAGTCGGTGAAGTCGGCGACGGTCACGGGCACCACGGGCGCGACCTCCGGCGGCGGGGGCACCCTGCCGAAGCACGCCGTCACGGGCTACTGGCAGAACTTCAACAACGGCGCGACGGTCCAGAAGATCTCCGCCGTCCAGTCCCAGTACGACATCATCGCGGTGGCCTTCGCGGACGCGACCGGCACACCGGGCGCGGTGACCTTCAACCTGGACTCCGCCGGCCTCGGCGGGTACTCGGTCGACCAGTTCAAGGCGGACATCAAGGCCAAGCAGGCCGCGGGCAAGAAGGTCGTCATCTCCATCGGCGGCCAGAACGGCACGGTGTCGATCACCGACTCGACGTCCGCGGCGAACTTCGCCAACTCCGTCTACTCCCTCATGCAGACGTACGGCTTCGACGGCGTCGACATCGACCTGGAGAACGGCCTCAACGCGACCTACATGACACAGGCGCTGCGCTCCCTGGCGTCGAAGGCGGGCTCGTCCCTGATCATCACGATGGCCCCGCAGACGATCGACATGCAGTCCACCTCGAACTCCTACTTCCAGACCGCCCTGAACATCAAGGACATCCTCACCGTCGTCAACATGCAGTACTACAACAGCGGTTCGATGCTGGGCTGTGACGGCAAGGTCTACTCCCAGGGCTCCGTCGACTTCCTGACCGCCCTCGCCTGCATCCAGCTGCAGGGCGGCCTCGCCCCGTCCCAGGTCGGTCTGGGCCTGCCGGCCTCGACGAGCGGCGCGGGCAGCGGTTACGTCTCCCCGGCCATCGTCAACAACGCCCTGGACTGCCTGGCGAAGGGCACCAACTGCGGTTCCTTCAAGCCCTCCAAGACCTATCCGGACCTGCGCGGCGCGATGACCTGGTCGACGAACTGGGACGCCTCCGCGGGCAACGCGTGGTCCAACTCGGTGGGAGCACACGTGCACGGGCTCGGCTGAACCCGCCGAACCGGCGGAGCCGGTGGGGCGGCCCCACCGGGCCGGCCGAAGGGGCGACCTCCGACGAGGTCGCCCCTTCGGGCTTTCCCGGCCGGATTCCGGCCGATTCCGCTCGCCCGCCCTTTGTCCAGTCTTGACCTGCTCATGCCATAGCTTCACCATGGGCGCCACATCCGCACCCCGCACGTCGCACTGATCCCACCCCCCAGCTCCGTCCCCCACATCCGGTCACCCGGATTCCTGGAGAAACAAGGAGACTTCATGCGACTTCGCACACGCGGCAGACGGGCCGCCGCCCTCGCCACGCTGCTGGCGCTCGCCCTCGCCGCACCCGTCACCGGTTCGGCCACCACCGCCACGGCGACCGGGGCGAAGGCCCCCGCGCCCTCGGCCGACGACATCCGTCAGTACGAGATCCACCAGAGCACGACCCCGGTGACCCGTACGGCCATCCAGCGCACCGGCGTCACCGTGGACGAGGCCGACGAGGAGACCGTCGTCGTCTCGGGCCGCGCCGACCAGGCCAGGGAGCTGCGCCGGCTCGGCTACGAGGTCTCGCCGCTGGGCTCGGCACCGGACCGTTCGAACGGCCCCGGTGATCTCCGCCTCCTCGACTTCCCCTCGGCCGACTCGAAGTACCACAACTACGCCGAGGCGAACGCGGAGATCGACCAGCGGATCGCGGCCTACCCCGGCATCATGAGCAAACGGGTGATCGGCAAGTCCTACCAGGGCCGCGACATCATCGCCGTCAAGGTCAGCGACAACGTGGCGGCCGACGAGAACGAACCCGAGGTCCTGCTCACCTTCCACCAGCACGCCCGTGAGCACCTGACCGTCGAGATGGCGCTGTACCTGCTGCGCGAACTGGGGGCCGGCTACGGCGGTGACTCCCGGGTCACGAACATGGTGAACAACCGCGAGATCTGGATCGTCCCGGACCTCAACCCGGACGGCGGCGAGTACGACATCGCGACCGGGTCGTACCGCTCCTGGCGCAAGAACCGTCAGCCCAACAGCGGGAGTTCGTACGTCGGCACCGACCTCAACCGCAACTGGAACTACCGGTGGGGCTGCTGCGGCGGCTCGTCCGGGTCCACGTCCTCCGAGACCTACCGCGGCGCGTCCGCCGAGTCGGCGCCCGAGGTGAAGGTGGTCGCCGACTTCGTACGCGGCCGGGTCGTCGGCGGCAAGCAGCAGATCAGGGCCGGGATCGACTTCCACACGTACAGCGAACTCGTGCTGTGGCCCTTCGGATACACCACCGCCGACACCGCGACCGGCATGACCGCGGACGACGCCGCCGCGTTCAAGGCCGTCGGGCGCAAGATGGCCGCCAGCAACGGGTACACACCGGAGCAGTCCAGCGACCTGTACATCACCGACGGCTCGATCGACGACTACCTCTGGGGCTCCCAGAAGATCTTCGACTTCACCTTCGAGATGTACCCGACGTCCAGTTCGGGCGGCGGGTTCTACCCGCCCGACGAGGTGATCGAGCGGGAGACCTCGCGCAACCGGGACGCGGTGCTCCAACTGCTGGAGAACGCGGACTGCATGTACCGGTCCATCGGCAAGGAAGCGCAGTACTGCGCCTGACCGGGGCGGTCCTGACAGAGGGGAACCGCGCGGCCGCGTACGGCCGGTCGCGCGGTTCCCCCGCGCCTACGGGGTGTCCTCGGCCGGGGTGTCCTCTTCCAGGGCCTTCTCGGCCGGGGTCTTCTCGGCCTTGACGCCCTCGGCGGAGGTGTCCTCGGCGGAGACGTCCCCGTCCCGGGTGTCCTCCTCCGGCGCACCCTCCTCGAAGTAGGCGTCCAGCACGGCGTCGAGCCGCTCCTCCCACTCCTTGAAGCGTGCCCGGGCCGTCGCCTCGATCTCGATCGGGTACCAACGGCGGTCCGGTGTGTGCACCGTGATGGTGAACCGCTTCCCGAAGCGGGGCGACTCCGTCTCCACGGCCCCGATCTCGTCCCAGCGGAACTCCGCCTCCTGGTCGTCCAGACGAAGGCGTACGCCGCCGTGGTCGGCCTTGATCGAGGCACGCCGGTCGGAGGCCTCGAACACCGGTCCGTCGGGAACGGGTTCGGGGTCGGACTCGGTCTCGGACTCTGTCCCGGAGTCGGACTCTGTCTCGGAGTCGGTCTCGGAGTCGGTTTCCTCCTCGGACTTGGTGGAGGTCTCGGCGGAGACCTCCTCTTCGGGGGCGACGTCCTCGACAGCCGCCTCCTCGGACACGGCCTCCTCGACGACCGCGTCCTTCGGCTCCGCCGTGGCGGGTGACGTGAGCCCGGGGATGTACGCCGGGTTCACCGCGGCGGCGTCCAGGGGCTGGCTCTTCGAACCTATGCGCTGCTCCACAGCGGGCAGTATGGTCGAAGATCCTGTGCCGGGCACAGCCAGCCCCTACTTAGCTACGCGGCTGTTATACGAACACACTCACCACGGCGGCCACGGCGAACCCGGCGACGGACAGCACCGACTCCAGGACGGTCCAGGTCTTCAGCGTGTCCCGCTCGCTGATGCCGAAGTACTTGGCGACCATCCAGAAGCCGCCGTCGTTGACGTGCGAGGCGAAGATGGAGCCCGCCGAGATGGCCATGATGACCAGCGCGACGAACGCCTGGGAGTGGTCGCCCTCCGTCAGCAGCGGAGCCACGATGCCCGCCGTGGTGACGATGGCGACCGTGGCCGAGCCCTGGGCGACGCGCAGGACCAGGGAGATCAGGTAGGCGAGGACGACCACCGGCAGGCCGACGTCGTTGAAGGTGTCGGAGAGCGCCTGGGCGACCCCGCTGCCCTTGAGGACCGCGCCGAAGACACCGCCCGCGCCGACCACGAGCAGGATGTTGCCGACCGGCTTGAGGGAGGCGGTGGACACCGTCTCCAGCGACTTGCGGGACCAGCCGCGACGGATGCCGAGCAGGTAGTACGCCAGCAGCAGCGCGATCGTCAGGGCGACGAAGGGGTGGCCGAAGAACTCGATGACCGAGCGGCCGGTGGAGGGGTCGAAGGCGATCGAGGAGAAGGTCGCGAGCAGGATCAGCACCAGCGGCGTACCGATGATGGCCAGCACCGTGCCGAGCGGCACCGGCGCCTCCCGCGGCGTGACACCGGCGCTCCGCTGCTCCTCGGCCAGCGCGGCCTTCGCCTCGTCGGCCGCCTCGACCATGTCCTGCGGCACGGGGACGAAGATCCGCTTGCCGATCCAGGCGGCCCAGACCCAGGCGGCGAGCACGGCGGGGATTCCGCAGACGACGCCCATCAGGATGACCCAGCCGAGGTCGACGTGGAGCAGACCGGCGGCGGCCACCGGACCCGGGTGCGGCGGCAGGAACGCGTGGGTCATCGACAGGCCGGCGAGCAGCGGCAGGCAGTACAGGAGGATCGACTTGCCGCCGCGCTTGGCGGCCGCGTACACGATCGGCGCGAGGACGAAGATGCCGACGTCGAAGAAGACCGGGATGCCGAAGATGAGGCCGGTGAGGCCCATGGCGAGCGGGGCGCGCTTCTCGCCGAAGAGCTGGAGCAGCCGGGAGGCCAACACCTCGGCGCCGCCGGAGACTTCGAGCACGGCGCCGAGCATGGTGCCGAGCCCGATGATGATCGCGATGTGGCCGAGGGTGCCGCCCATGCCGGACTCGATGAGCGAGACGGCGTCGGAGCGCTGGACGGTGCCGAACAGTTCGGTGACCGAGAGACCGGCCGCGAGGCCGACGGCTATGGAGACCGCGAGCAGCGCGACGAACGGCTGCAGTCTGACCTTGATGATCAGGAAGAGGAGCAGCAGGATGCCGAGCGCGGCGACCGTGAGGAGGCCGGCGGTGCCGTGGATGAGGGCGATGAGTCCACCGGTGTGGGGTGGGGTCTCCGGAGCGGCGGCTGCGAGCAGGGACATCACGGGGGACCTCGTAATTCCATGAGTCTTTCGGGGCAGGGGGAATCGCGGTGCGGCGCCCCGGGAACGGGTGCCGCACCGTGAGGACGTACGGGGTGCGGGGGGAAAGCCGGGAGCGGGCGGAGCCCGGCGTCAGCTCAGGACGGCCAGCGCGTCGATCTCGACGAGGAGGCCCGCGGGCAGACCGACGTAGACGGTCGTGCGGGCGGCGGGGGGCGCGGTGAGGCCCTGCTCCTCGAAGTACGTGTTGTAGATCTGGTTCATCTCGGCGAAGTGGTCGACGTCGGTGAGGTAGACGCGGATCATCATCGCGTCGTCCCAGGTGGCGCCGCCCTCTTCGAGGATGGCCCGGACGTTGGCGAGGGTCTGGAGGGTCTGCTCACGCAGGGCAGGGCCGGCGGGCGTCGGCGGCTCGCCCTCGACGGCGGGCAGGAAGCCGACCTGCCCGGCGACCTGGAGGAAGTTCCCCTTCCTGACTCCGTGCGAGAACTTGGCGGGCGGGGTGGTGTGGGTCTTGGGGGTGAGGGCGGTCTTCTCGGTCATGGGGGTCCTTAGCTGGGGTCCTTGGGGGGTCTTCCGGAGTAGTCGCGGCTGATGGCGTCCGCCGTACGGCGCACCAGCGGGAGCAGGGTGAGGAGTTCCTCGGCGGTGACGACGACGTTGGGCGCGGAGACCGACATCGCGGCGGCGACCCGCCCGTCGGCGCCCCGGATGGGCGCGGCGACGCAGTTGATGGACTCCTCGTGGCCACCGAGGTCGGTGGCCCAGCCCTGTTCGCGCACCGTCGCCAGCTCTTTGCGGAAGGCCGGGGCGTTGGGGGTCGAACGGGCCGTGTACAGGGGGTAGTCGAGCTTCTCCGTGAGGACGCGGCGCTCGGCGTCGGGCAGGTCGGCGAGGAGGAGTTTGGCGACCGCGGCGACGGTGATGGCGACGGGCTTGCCGATCCGGGAGTACATGCGCACGGGGTAGCGGCTCTCCACCTTGTCGATGTAGAGGACCTCGTTGTCCTCGTACACCGCGAGGTGGACGGTGTGCCCGCACTGCTCGTTGAGGCGTACGAGGTGGGGGTGGGCGATCTCCCGGATGTCGAGGTTCTCCACGGCTTCCTGGGCGAGGGCGAAGAGGCGGGCGCCGAGGCGGTAGCGCTGGTCGGACTGGCGGTGGACGAGGCCGTGCTCGTGCAGGGTGCGCAGGAGCCGGAGCGCCGTGGACTTGTGGACGCCGAGGCGGTCGGCGACCTGGCCGAGGTCGGCGGGTCCCTCGGCGAGCAGCGGCAGGATGCTCAGCGCCCGGTCGACGGTCTGGCTCATGGGGTACGTACCTCCTCGTCGGCCCGCGTGACGGCTTCGGTCCAGCCGGGGCCGAGTCGAAGTGTCCCCCACGCCTCGTCGTCCAGAGCGGCCAGCCGGTCGGCGTGGTCGCGGGACGGCGGCGTGGCGAGGTCGCCGGGGACGGTGAGGGCGGCGGCGGCCGTGAGGTGGCCGTGCCGCAGCCGTTCCCGGGCGGGCAGCCCGCGCAGGGTGGCGGACAGGAACCCGGCGGCGAAGGCGTCCCCGGCGCCGACGGGCGCGACGACGTCGACCCGCAGGGCGGGAACGCGGGTGACGGTGTCCGCGCGGGGTCCGCCGTCACGGACACCGCCGGGCTCCGCACCGCGGACACCGCCGGGCTCGCCGCCGCTGCCGCGCTCGAACAGCGTCGCGCCCCCCGCTCCCTGCTTCACCACCAGTACCCGTGGTTCGGGCAGGGCGGCGCGGATCGCGTCGGGGCCGCCGGTGACGCCCCAGGCCTCCTCCGCCTCGTCCTCGCCCACGAAGACGAGGTCGCTGCGGCGGGCCAGTTCCAGCAGGACGGTCCGGCCCGTCTCCGGGTGGTGCCAGAGGTGGGCCCGGTGGTTGACGTCGAACGAGACGAGAGGGCGGGAGGGGCGGGAGGCGGTCAGTTCGCGGAGCAGGGCCAGGCAGTCGGCGGAGAGCGCGGCGGTGATGCCGGAGAGGTGCAGGACGCGTCCGGAGTCCAGTTCCGCGCGGGGCGTGTTGTCCGGGGACATCGCGGAGGCGGCGGAACCGGCACGGTAGTAGAGGACTTCGTGGTCGTCCGTGGCCCGGTCGCCCGCGGTGCGGAAGTAGATTCCGGTGGGGCGGTGCGGGTCGCGGCGCACCGCGGAGGTGTCGACGCCGTACCCGGTGATCGCCTCGACCAGATGGTCGCCGAATCCGTCGTCCCCGACCCGGCCGATCCACTTCACGCGGTGCCCCGCGGCCGCGAGGACGCAGGCCACGTTGGACTCGGCGCCGCCGATCCCCCGGTCGAAGGAGGGTACGTCGGCGAGCCGCCCCGGCCGGGAGGGCAGGAACGTGACCATGGACTCGCCGAGCGCGACCACGTCGACGGGGCGGATGCCGTCGACGGGACGGGACACGGCAGCTTCGGGTCCGGTGGGGGTCACGGTGACGGGGGCTCCTTGCTCGCGCGGCTCTCGCGGACGACGGCGTCCGACGGCACCGTTGACCCTGCGTTGGCTGGGATGTTAGACAGCAGTGAACGACATACGCAATGACCGTTGCAATACATGCAACGCACTTCCTCAGGGAGGCCCCATGGGCGCCGACACCGCCGCAGCACGCCTCGCCGCCCTCGCGGCGGACCGCGTGGACCACCGCTTCAAGGGGCTGCCCCCGGACGCCCGGGGTCTGACCGTCGGCGAGCTGACCGCCCAGCGCCGCAATCTCTTCGACGACGGCTTCACCACCCCCGTGCTCGCCCTCTCCGCCGAACGCCTCACCCACAACCTCGCCCTGATGGAGTCGTACGCCGCCCGCCACGGTCTCGCCTTCGCCCCGCACGGCAAGACCTCGATGGCCCCGCAGCTCTTCCACCGGCAGATCGAGCACGGCGCCTGGGGCATCACCCTCGCCGTGCCCCACCAGGTGTGGGTGGCCCGGGAGTTCGGCGTCCAGCGGGTCTTCCTCGCCAACGAGCTCGTCGACGCGGCGGCCCTGCGCCGGATCGCGGCCGAGCTCGCCGCCGACCCGGACTTCCGCTTCGTCTGCTACGTCGACTCGGTGCGCGGTGTCGAGCTGATGGCCGCCGCGCTGCACGGCTCCACCCGCCCGGTGGACGTGGTCGTCGAGCTCGCCGCCGGCGAGGGGGCCCGTACCGGCGTGCGGACGGAGGCGGAGTGCGCGGCGGTCGCGGACGCGGTGGCCGCGACGACGGCGCTGCGGCTGGTCGGCGTGGCGGGGTACGAGGGCGAGGTGCCACAGGCCGATCCCGACCGCGTGCACGCGTGGCTGCGCCGGCTGACCGCGCTCGCGGTGGACCTCGACAAGGCGGGCCGGTTCTCCGGGGTGGACGAGATCGTCGTCAGCGCGGGCGGCAGCGCCTGGTTCGACGCGGTGGCCGACGTCTTCGCGGAGATCCCCGAACTCTCCCGTCCCGTCCTGAAGTTGCTGCGCTCGGGTGCGTACGTCTCGCACGACGACGGTCACTACCGCCGGCTGACGCCGTTCGCCCGGGTCCCCGAGGAGGGCGCCCTGCACCCGGCGTTCCGGCTCTGGTCCCAGGTCGTCTCGCGGCCCTCCCCCGAGCAGGCCTTCGTCAACGCGGGCAAGCGGGACGCGGCCTACGACCTCGATCTGCCCGAGGCCCAGGCGGTCCGGCGCGGCGGCCGTGAGCGCCCGGCCACCGGGGTCGCCGTCACCGGTCTCTCGGACCAGCACGGGTGGCTGACCACCTCCCCGGAGGCGGACCTGGAGGTCGGGGACTGGGTGGGGCTGGGGCTGTCGCACCCGTGCACCTCCTTCGACAAGTGGCAGCTGATCCCCGTGGTGGAGGCGGACGGCACGGTCGTGGACTACGTACGGACGTTCTTCTAGAACCGGCACGGGAAAGGACGCACGCCATGATGGATCTCGTCATCCGCGACGCGGAGGTCGTCGACGGCACCGGGGGGCCCTCGTACCGCGCCGACGTGGGGATCGAGGGCGGCAGGATCACCACCGTCCTCAAGGAGGGCGCGGCGGCCGGCTGTCTGCGGCCCGTCGCCCGCCGGGTCCTGGACGCCGAGGGTCTGGCCCTGGCGCCCGGCTTCATCGACATGCACGCCCACAGCGACCTGGCCCTGCTGCGCGACCCGGAGCACACCGCGAAGGCGGCCCAGGGGGTGACCCTGGAGGTCATCGGGCAGGACGGACTGTCGTACGCGCCGGTGGACGACCGCACGCTCGCCGAGGTCCGCAGGGCGATCACCGGCTGGAACGGGTACGGCGACGACATCGACTTCGGCTGGCGCTCGGTCGGCGAGTACCTGGACCGGCTCGACCACGGCTTCGACGGCGAGGGCATCGCGGTGAACGCCGCGTACCTCGTCCCGCAGGGCACCGTCCGCATGCTCGCCGTCGGCTGGGAGGACCGCCCGGCGACCGAGCGGGAGCTGGACCGTATGCGGCGGCTGGTCGCCGACGGCCTGCGGGAGGGCGCCGTCGGCATGTCCTCCGGCCTCACCTACACCCCGGGCATGTATGCCGAGAACACCGAACTCACCGAACTGTGCCGGGTGGTGGCCGCGCACGGCGGCTACTACTGCCCGCACCACCGCTCGTACGGGGCGGGCGCCCTGGAGGCGTACGAGGAGATGGTGGCCCTCACCCGCGAGGCGGGCTGCCCGCTCCATCTCGCGCACGCCACCATGAACTTCGGGGTGAACGAGGGCCGGGCGCCCGAGCTGCTCGCGCTCCTGGACCGCGCGCTCGCCGAGGGCGCGGACATCAGCCTCGACACGTATCCCTACACCCCCGGCTGCACCACGCTCGTGGCGATGCTGCCGAGCTGGGCGGGCGAGGGCGGTCCCGAGGCGGTCCTGGCCCGGCTGGCGGACGACCAGAGCGCCGAGCGCATCCGGCACCACATGGAGGTCCTCGGCGCGGACGGCTGTCACGGCGTCCCCATCGAGTGGGACACCATCGAGATCTCCGGCGTCACCGATCCGGCGCTCGCGCAGTACGTCGGCAGCACGGTCCGGCAGTCCGCCGACCGGCTCGGCGAGGACCCGTGGACCACCGCCCGCCGTATCCTCCTCGACGACCGGCTCGGCGCCACGATCCTCCAGCACGTCGGCCACGAGGAGAACGTGCGCGCCATCATGCGGCACCGCGTGCACACCGGCGGCTCGGACGGCATCCTGCGCGGCGACAAGCCGCACCCGCGCGCCTACGGCACGTTCCCGCAGTATCTCGGCCGGTACGTGCGGGAGTTGGGGGTCCTCTCACTGGAGGAGTGCGTCGCCCACCTCACCGGCCGTCCGGCCGCCCGGCTGCGGCTGCCGGACCGCGGTCTGGTCCGCGAGGGCTACCGCGCCGACCTCGTCCTGTTCGACCCGGCCACCGTCGCGGCCGGGTCCACCTTCGAGGCACCGCGCACCCTCCCGACGGGCATCCCGTACGTGCTGGTCGACGGGCGTTTCGTGATCGAGGACGGACGGCGCACGGACGTCCTGGCGGGGCGGGCGGTCCGCCGTACGGCCTGACCGCCCGCCCCGCCGGGCGTCACGGCTTGGGCAGGACACACCCGGTGGCGCTCAGGTCGAGCTTGTTGCCGGTCCCGAAGCACGGGACGATCTGGTACGTCTCCTCGGCGTAGTTGATGCCCTGACGGATGGTGACGTTGCCGCTCGCGTCGACCTCGCACGGGTTGTTCACCGTGCAGCGCTCGCCGTCCTCGTTGCCGGTGTTGTTGACGGCGACGACCTTGCCGGTGGTGTTGTCGATCACGGGCGAGCCCGAGGTGCCGCCGATGGTGTTGCAGGCGGAGGTGTAGCGGACCGAGTCCTTCCAGGTCCAGCCACCCTCCTTCAGGCGGTACACGAACCCGTCGACGTTGCAGCTGTAGGTCCGCTTCCAGTAGCCGGAGACGACCTTGATGGCCGTGCCCGCGGTGGGACGCGTGTCGCTGAGGGTCAGCGCGCTGATCCCGTACGAGCTCCTGATCTGCGCGTAGGTGCGGGTGAGCTGGTAGATCGTGATGTCGGTGTCGGTCATCGTCGAGTACGCGACCTTGCTCGCGCGCAGTGTCCCGACGCCCGTCCCCGCGGAGTTGAGCAGGGTGAAGGAGCGCGAGGAGGTCTGGCCGACGATGACCTCGCCCGGTTCCGGGAAGCCCGTCTCCAGGCAGTGCCCGTTGGAGAGCACGAGCGCGGGGTCGCTGTCGGCGGAGTTGGGCATCCGGATGACGGAGCCCGAGCAGTTGCTGAGCGCGACGGTGCCGGCGTAGGTCACGGCCTGGACGGCAGGCGCCCGGACGGCCGACGCCTGCGCTACCGACGACCGCGCGGCGGACGCCCGTGTGACCGGTGCGGACGCGGGTGCGTACGCGGGGGTGGCTGTGTGCGCGGGGGTGGCTGTATGGGCGGGTGCCGCGACCGCGGGTGCCACGCCCGCCCCGGTGATCACCAGGGCGAACAGCGCGGCGACGAGAGGCTTTCTCATGTGGGGGTCCCCTCTTGCGACTTGGGCGGCCGGAGGTCTTCCGGCCACGGCCAGATTTGTCATGCGCATTGTGAAGCGAGGGGACGCAACGGACAAGGAGTCGTTTCCGGCCTCGGGCGACCGCCGCGGGAACCGTGTGGTCGCGGTCACCGACCCGTTCGGGGGAACCTCGCCCGTGGCCGGGATCAGCCCTGCCCCGCGCCCGGCTCGCGCGCCGGTCCGGCCGTCACGCCAGGACACGGGCGGATACCGCCGGGGTCACGGGGTCCACGACGCGCCGGCGGACGAAAGTCACCCAAAACACCACGTCTCACGTGGTGGAAAACACGCCCCGCGACGCGTTACGCGGCCGTAAGCTCACGGACATGCAGGTGATCCAGTCGACCAAGCTCGCCAACGTCTGTTACGAGATCCGGGGCCCGGTGCTCGAGGAGGCGATGCGGCTGGAAGCCGCGGGGCACCGGATCCTCAAGCTGAACACCGGCAATCCGGCCGCCTTCGGGTTCGAGTGCCCGCCGGAGATCCTGGAGGACATCCTCCGCAACGTCTCCTCGGCGCACGGCTACGGCGACGCGAAGGGCCTGCTGGCCGCCCGCCGCGCCGTCGTCATGCACAACCAGACCCTCGGCATCGAGACGGACGTCGAGCACGTCTTCATCGGCAACGGCGTGTCCGAGCTGATCGTGATGGCGATGCAGGGCCTGCTCGACGACGGCGACGAGGTGCTCGTACCGGCACCGGACTACCCGCTGTGGACCGCGGCCGTGTCCCTGTCCGGCGGCACCGCCGTCCACTACCGCTGCGACGAGCAGTCCGACTGGATGCCCGACCTCGCGGACGTGGAGCGGAAGGTCACCGACCGCACCAAGGCGATCGTCATCATCAACCCGAACAACCCGACGGGCGCGGTGTACGACGAGGCGATGCTGCGCGGGCTCACGGACATCGCCCGCCGCCACAACCTGCTCGTCTGCTCGGACGAGATCTACGACAAGATCCTGTACGACGACGCGACGCACACCCCCACCTCCGCGGTCGCCCCCGACCTGCTCACCCTCACCTTCAACGGCATGTCGAAGGCCTACCGGGTCGCCGGTTACCGCGTCGGCTGGATGTCGATCTCGGGCCCCCGCGCCCACGCCGACTCCTACATCGAGGGCCTGACGATCCTCGCGAACATGCGGCTGTGCGCGAACATGCCGGGCCAGCACGGCGTGGTCGCCGCGCTGAGCGGCCGGCAGACCATCGGCGAGCTCGTCCTGCCGGGCGGGCGCCTGAAGGAGCAGCGGGACGTCGCGTACGAACTGCTGACCCAGATCCCGGGGGTGAGCTGCGTGAAGCCGAAGGGCGCGCTGTATCTCTTCCCGCGGCTCGACCCGAAGGTCTTCAAGATCAAGGACGACCGGCAGATGGTCCTCGACCTGCTGCGCCGCGAGAAGATCATGGTCGTCCAGGGAACGGGCTTCAACTGGCCGGAGCCGGACCACTTCCGGGTGGTCACCCTGCCGACCGTAGGCGATCTGACCGACGCGGTGACCCGGATCGGCACCTTCCTGGACGGCTACGGCCAGCCCTGACCCTCACCCTGCGTGCCCGCCGGGTCCAGATGCGCGACCCGGCTCAACTTTAGACCGAATCCAAGCTAGGATGGCTTCCTGCGAGCGCACAGGAGGCCGTCCCATGTACGAACCGATCCGCACCAAGTCGGTCCACACCGCGCCCGGCACGCCCTCGGACTTCCCCCACCGGTCGCGCGAGGAGGAGCTGGACATCCAGCTCGCCGGGCATCTCGCGGCCCTCCTCGCGGTGACGGACGAGATCCGCGCACTCGCTCCCTCCCCCGACCTGGACGCCGCGGCCGGGCGGCTCGCCGAACAGGTCGCGCGGCTCCGGGGAGGCATGGCGCCGGTGCGCACGTCCTCGGCCGCCCCCGAGCCGCGCGCCACGGCCCTCCACCAGCGCGCCCACGCCCTCGCCGGACGCGCCCTCGTCGTCGCCGCCTCCCGCGCGGACACGGCCGCCGCGATCCTGGCCGCCGAGCGCATGGACGCCCACGCCCTGGCCACCGACCCCCGCACGCTCGCCTCCCACTGAGCCCGGCGCTCCCCCGAACGGCCCCGGTCCGCGCGCACCCTCAGCGTCGCGCGGACCGGGCGCCACACACTCCACCCGTCTCCGGCGGGCGTGGCGAGGACGATCTCGGCTCCGTCTTCGCTCTCCGATGACGGGCCGCACCGGGGGAAGCACCCGTTCCGGTTGCATACCGGGATAGGTCGGTCACTCCCCGTTCACCCGGTGCCTCCGGGAACGTTGGATTCCGGGAGCATTCTCCTCGGTGTGAGACGCATCGTGGGAATCGTCCTGGCGGTCCTGCTGATCGGCGGCGTGGCAGCAGCCGTCGTAGCGGGCCGCGAAGGCCAGGACACGGGCACGGCAACGAAGACCGTGCATGGAGTGATCGGTTCGGAGAAGGCGGAGTTCTTCGCCGACCCCGACGTGGTGAAGGCCCTCGCCGCCAAGGGCTACACCGTGAAGACGGAGACCTCCGGGTCCTGGGCCATGGAGGGCCTGGACCTCAAGGGGTACGACTTCGCCTTCCCCTCGAGCCAGGCCCCGGCCGACGAGCTCGCCGCCAAGTACCACGCGCGGCAGCCGCTGCCGCGCCCCTTCTACTCGCCCCTCGTGGTCGTCGCCCACCGCAGCGCCGCCGAGGTGCTCGCGGCGAACGGGCTCGCGACCCTCGGCAAGGGCTCCGGCACGCTCAGGATGGCCGCGTACCTCAAGGCCGCCGAGCACGACCGGACCTGGCAACAGCTCAAGGGGGCCGGGGCGCACGGGGAGCTGACCGGCACGCTGTACATCGCCACCACCGACCCCGTCACCTCCAACTCCGGCGCGCTCTACCTCGCCGCCGCCTCGTACGTCGCCGACGGCGGCCGGGTCGCCGCGGACACCGCCGCCGTCACCCGCACCGCGCCCCTCATGCGCAAGCTCATCAGCGTCCAGGGGGCCCAGCAGACCAGCACGGACGCCGCGTTCCGGGACTTCATCAGCGGGGCCGGAAACCCGCTCGTGCTGGTGTACGAGTCACAGGTCGCCTCGCTGCTCGCCCAGGGCCAGGACGTCGGTGATCTCACCGTCCTGTACCCGGACACCACCGCGAACAGCGACCACACCGTCGTACCGCTGACGGAGGCCGGCCGTGCGCTCGGTGAACTCCTCAGCGGCGACCCGGTTCTGCGCGGGCTGGCCGTCAAGCACGGGTTCCGGCCGCAGGGCGCGAGCGCGGAGTTCACGGCGGCGACCGCCGCCCACGCCACCTATCTCAACCAGAAACTGACCGGCGTCCGGCAGGCGCCCGTGCCCGCCTCCGCGGTGCTGCACGAGATGGCCCGCCGGGCGAAGGGCCAGGGGGGAAGCACATCATGAGCATCGAGGACACGTTCACCCTCACGCCGCCCGAGGCCGTCGCGCCCGTGCGACGCGAGAAGGCCGGCGGACTCGTTCCCGTCGACCCGTCCGTGCAGGACGAGATGGCGCGCAGGGCGGCCGAGTACATCGGCGGACTCGCGACCCTGGACGCCCGTTCACCCGAGTTCGCGGGCAAGGTCGGGGAGATCGCGGGCCTGGGCGCGAGCGAGATGCGGGGAGCCGCCGCGCAGTCCAACCGCATGCTGGAGCGCACCCTGCGCAGCCTCCCCTCGAAGGGCGAGGACGCGCAGTCGCACGTCGCGGGCTCGCTCGTCGAACTCCGGCGCGTGGTCGAGGATCTGGACCCGCGCGACCTGCCCGCGAGCAAGGGGCGCAAGCTCCTCTCGCGGCTGCCGGGCGGCAACAAGCTGCGCGACCACGTCGCCAAGTACGCCTCCTCGCAGGCCACCCTGAACAAGATCGTGGGCTCTCTGCGCGGTGGTCAGGACGAACTGCGCCGTGACAACGCGGCGTTGCAGACCGAGCGGGTCCGGCTCTGGGAGACGATGGGCAAGCTCCAGGAGTACGTGGTGCTGACCCAGGCCCTGGACACGGCCGTCGAGGAGCACATCTCGGGCGTCGACGGCGGCGACCCCGCGCAGGCCGACACCCTCCGCTCCGACGTCCTCTTCCCGGTGCGCCAGAAGCACCAGGACCTGCTGACCCAGCTCGCGGTGTGCGCGCAGGGCTATCTGGCCATGGACGTGGTCCGGCGCAACAACGACGAACTCATCAAGGGCGTCGACCGCGCCGCCACCACCACGGTCTCCGCGCTGCGCATCTCCGTGATGCTCGCCTCCGCCCTCGACAACCAGCGCAAGGTCGTCGACCAGGTCAACGCGTTGCGCGGCACCACGGAGGAACTGATCCGCGGCAACGCCGAGATGCTGGCCACGCAGAGCGGCGAGATCCAGCGCATCGCCGCCGACCCGGCCGTCGGCGCGGAGACCCTCCGTACCGCCTTCCAGCAGATCTACCGCACCCTCGACGCCATCGACACCTACAAGGTCCAGGCCACCGAGGCGATGGCGGTGACCGTGGAGTCCCTCACCTCGGAACTCCAGCAGGCGAGCGTCTACCTGGAGCGCAGCCGGTCGCGCGGCGCCCTGGACGGAGGGTCCGCGTGAGGCGCGTCAGACGCACCGGGGCGGGAACGGCCGCTCTCGCCGTGCTCGCGATGCTGGCGGCGTGCACGGCACACCCGCGACACGAGCAGCGGCCCGAGGAGAACGCACCCGAACCCGGCACCCTGCGCATCCTCGCCTCCAGCGAACTCGGCGACATGCGGCCGGTGCTGGAGCAGGTCCGCAAGGACACCGGCATCACGGTCCGCCCCACCTACCTGGGCACGCTCGCCGCCGTGGACCTCCTCGCGCGCGGCAAGGTCGACGGCTCCTACGACGCGCTGTGGCTGTCGTCCAACGACTATCTGCGGCTGCGCCCCGAGGCGGCGAAGAGGGTCGTCTCGGAGACGCCGGTCATGTCGAGCCCGGTGGCCATCGGGGTGAAGCCGGCGACCGTGGCGGCCCTGGGCTGGAAGCCGGACGACGTCACCTGGCCGCAGGTGGAGAAGGCGGTGGCGCAGGGCCGGCTGACGTACGGCATGACCGACCCCGCTCGCTCCAACTCCGGTTTCTCCACCCTGATCTCGGTCGCCTCGGGTCTGTCCGGAGCACAGTCGGCGCTCACCGAGGCGGACGTGGCCAAGGCGACCCCACGTCTCAAGGAGTTCTTCAAGGGCCAGAAGCTGACCTCGGGGTCCTCCGGCTGGCTGGCGAGCGCGTACCGGCGCCGCGGCACCGTGGACGCCCTGCTCAACTACGAGTCCGTCCTCAAGGGGATGAAGGACCTGACGGTCATCCGGCCGCGCGACGGCGTCGTGAGCGCCGACTATCCGCTCTCCTCGCTCGCCGCCACGGACAAGAACACCCGGGAGACCGTCCGCCGTCTCACCGAGGCGCTGCGCACCCCGGCCGTCCAGCGGCTCATCACCGAGCGCACCCTGCGCCGTCCGGTGGTCGCCTCCGTCGCCCCGGCAGCCGGTCTCGACACGAGCAGACGGCGCGAACTCGCCTTCCCCGGCACCCGGTCCGTCGCCGACCGGCTCCTCGACTCGTACGAGAACCAGCTCCGCCGGCCCTCCCGGACCGTGTACGTCCTCGACACCTCGGGCTCGATGCGCGGCAGCAGGCTCGACCGGCTGAAGAAGGCGCTCACCTCCCTGACGGGTGACTTCCGTGAACGCGAGGAGGTGACGCTGATGCCGTTCGGATCGAACGTCAAGAGCGTCCGCACGCACCTCGTGCGGCCCGCCGACCCGAAGGCCGGGCTGGACGGCATCCGGGCGGACACCCGGGCGCTCAGCGCCTCCGGCGACACCGCGATCTACACCTCGCTGGAGAAGGCCTACGAGCATCTGGGCGCCGACGACGACTCGTTCACGTCGATCGTGCTGATGACCGACGGCGAGAACACGACGGGCTCGGGACCCGGGCACTTCGACGGCTTCTACCGCGAACTGCCCGGCGCGCAGCGGGAGATCCCCGTGTTCCCGATCCTCTTCGGCGACTCCGACCGCGACGAGCTGGGGCACATCGCCGACCTGACCGGCGGCCGTCTCTTCGACGCCCGCAAGGGTTCGCTCGACGGCGCCTTCGAGGAGATCCGTGGCTACCAATAGGTTCGTGGGCTATCTGGAGTCCCGGAAGAACCTGGCCGGGAGCGCCTGCGGGCTCGGCGGGCTGGCGCTGACCTTCACGGGTCTGGCGGGTGTGTACTGGCCCGTGGTCGTCGCGGGTCTGTACGGCGCGGGCGCGCTGATCGCGCCGCCGGAGCGTCCGGCGCTCCCGGACTTCCCCGACCCCTCCGCGCAACTGGAGGAGCTGCGGGCCGACTTCGCCACCCTGCGCGCGTATCTGGACGGCGTCGAGCTGCCTCCGGCGGCCGCGGGCCGGCTCACCGAGCTGAGCGAACTCCTGGCCGCGCTGCTGGACCCCGGCTGGGTCGCCGAGGTCCTCGCGAGCGACCCGGAGGGCGTGCACGCGCTGTCCCGTGCCGTGCGGCAGGACATTCCCGAGGCCGTCGACACCTTCGTGCGGACCCGGTGGTGGACCCGGCTGACGCCCGGCGCGGAGCCGCCGGAACGGCATCTGGAGCGGCAGCTCACCCTGCTGCACGAGGAGGCCGACCGGCTGGCGGGCGCCCTGCGGGAAGCGGAGTCGCGGCGCCAGGAGACGCACACGCGCTACCTGGAGGACCGCGGCCGCTCGCAGTGACGGCCGCTCCCGGCCCGGTGCGGTGCGGTGATGACGTCCGCCGGGGCCCCGCACACAATCGTGCGGAGCCCCGGCGGGGTGCTGTCACCGCGGCCGGCCCTGGCGACGTCGCAGGTCAGGGCACATCCGGCCGGCCGCGGAGCGGGTGGGACGTGTCCGCCTCCCCCCGTCGGGCGCCGTCCGCCCGGCGGGAAAAGACGGACACGGCCTAGCCCAGACGCCGCACGAGCGCCCGGTATTCGTCCCACAGCTCCTTCGGGGTGTGCTCGCCGAAGGTGTTGAGGTGCTCGGGCACGAGCGCGGCCTCCTCGCGCCACACCTCCCGGTCGACCGTGAGCAGGAAGTCCAGCTCCGACTCGGACAGGTCGAGTCCCTTGGTGTCCAGGGCACCCTTGGCCGGCAGGACGCCGATGGGCGTCTCGACGCCCTCGGCACGGCCGTCGAGGCGGTCCACGATCCACTTCAGGACACGGCTGTTCTCGCCGAAGCCCGGCCACACGAACTTGCCCGCGTCGTCCTTGCGGAACCAGTTCACGTAGTAGATCTTCGGGAGCTTCGCCTGGTCCTTGTCCTTGGCGACGTCGATCCAGTGCCCCATGTAGTCGCCCATGTTGTAGCCGCAGAACGGCAGCATCGCGAACGGGTCGCGGCGCAGCTCACCGACCTTGCCCTCGGCGGCGGCGGTCTTCTCGGAGGCGACGTTCGCGCCGAGGAAGACACCGTGGTTCCAGTCGAAGGACTCCGTCACCAGCGGTACGGCCGTGGCGCGGCGCCCGCCGAAGAGGATCGCCGAGATCGGCACGCCCTTGGGGTCCTCCCACTCGGGCGCGATGATCGGGCACTGGTCGGCGGGGACGGTGAAGCGGGCGTTGGGGTGGGCGGCCGGGGTGCCGGACTCCGGCGTCCAGTCGTTGCCCTTCCAGTCGGTGAGGTGGGCGGGAGTCTCCTCCGTCATCCCCTCCCACCAGATGTCGTTGTCGTCGGTCAGCGCGACGTTGGTGAAGACCGAGTTGCCCCAGAGCGTCTTCATCGCGTTGGCGTTGGTGTGCTCACCGGTGCCGGGCGCGACGCCGAAGAATCCGGCCTCGGGGTTGATCGCGTACAGCCGGCCGTCCTCGCCGAACCGCATCCAGGCGATGTCGTCACCGATGGTCTCGACCGTCCACCCGGAGACGGTGGGCTCCAGCATGGCGAGGTTGGTCTTGCCGCACGCGCTCGGGAAGGCCGCGGCGACGTACTTGGACCCGCCCTGCGGCGGGGTCAGCTTCAGGATGAGCATGTGCTCGGCGAGCCAGCCCTCGTCCCGTGCCATGACGGAGGCTATGCGCAGGGCGTAGCACTTCTTGCCGAGCAGCGCGTTGCCGCCGTAGCCCGACCCGTACGACCAGATCTCGCGGGTCTCCGGGAAGTGCGAGATGTACTTCGTGGAGTTGCACGGCCACGGAACGTCGGCCTCGCCCTCGGCGAGCGGCGCCCCGAGCGTGTGCACGGCACGCACGAAGAAGCCGTCGGTGCCGAGCTCGTCCAGGACGGGCTGTCCCATACGGGTCATGGTGCGCATGGAGACGGCGACGTAGGCGGAGTCGGTGATCTCGACGCCGATCGCGGAGAGGTCGGAGCCGAGGGGGCCCATGCAGAACGGGACGACGTACATCGTCCGGCCCTTCATCGAGCCGCGGAAGACTCCCTGCTCGCCGCTGAAGATCTCCCGCATCTCCGCGGGCGCCTTCCAGTGGTTGGTCGGGCCCGCGTCCTTCTCCTCCTCGGAGCAGATGAACGTCCGGTCCTCGACCCGCGCGACATCGGTCGGGTCGGAAGCTGCGTAGTAGGAGTTGGGGCGCTTGATCGGGTCGAGCTTCTTGAAGGTGCCCTTGCGCACGAGCTCCTCGCTCAGCCGCTCGTACTCGGCCTCGGATCCGTCACACCAGACCACGCTGTCCGGCTGCGTCAGTTCTGCGATCTCGTTGACCCACGAGATCAGGTCCTTGTGCTGGGTGGGAACGGTGGAGGGAGCCGCGATGTCGCGCGCCACGATTGCTCCTAGATGAGGGGTTTTGTTTGTTGTGCCCCTTGGGGGCTGCGACCCGGATGCTTCACGGTGAGAGACCCTGGCGCTCATCCGGTGCCGACCGCACTCATTTGATCATCCGACGCATCCGCCCATATGTCCAGAGGGCCTCACACCTGAGCGGAGTGAGCATCGCCACGTGTACCCACGCTTCTTTGCGTCCACACGGGGTTCAGCTGAAGGATTTTTTGCCTGAACGCCGCGGCACGCCAGCAGCGTGAGAAGATGGCGGTTCTTGACCGGCCGGCGCGCCGTACTGATACGTAACTTACGGTTCCGTAGGTACGATTCGGCTATGACTGCGCCCGTCCCCGACGCGCCCACGGACTCGCCGGCCACAGGCCGCGGCCCCGCAGCGCCACCCCTGTCGCAGCCGGAATCATCTCCGGTCAAGCCCAAGCTCCGCGGCTGGCTGCATCTCGGCATGTTCCCGGCCGTCCTGATCTCCGGCCTGGTGCTCACCGCCCTCGCGAGCTCGACCCGCGCCCGCATCGCCTGCGGGATCTTCGCCCTGACCGCCTGCCTGCTCTTCGGGGTCAGCGCGCTCTACCACCGCGGCGACTGGAGCCCGCGCATGGACGGCGTGCTGCGCAGACTCGACCACGCCAACATCTTCCTGATCATCGCTGGCACCTACACGCCGCTGACGATGCTGCTGCTCCCCGAGGCCAAGGGGCAGTGGCTCCTGTGGAGCATCTGGGGCGCGGCGGCGGCCGGCATCGCCTTCCGGGTGTTCTGGGTCGGCGCGCCCCGCTGGCTCTACACCCCGTGCTACATCGCGATGGGCTGGGCCGCCGTCTTCTTCCTCCCGGACTTCATGCGCACGGGCGGGATCGCCGTCCTCGTCCTGGTGATCGTCGGGGGCCTGCTCTACAGCGCGGGCGGAGTGATCTACGGGATCAAGCGCCCCAACCCCTCCCCCCGCTGGTTCGGGTTCCACGAGGTCTTCCACTCCCTCACCCTCGCGGCGTTCGTCGTGCACTACGTGGGCATCTCGCTGGTGGCCTACCAGCACGGCTGATCCCACCGCCGGGCTCCCCCCGGCACCCTTCCGGCCAATCCAGGGCCGCGACTCCCGAGTCGCGGCCCTTCGCCATGCCCGCAACACCAAAGGCACCAGAGGCACGGCAAGGCACGGGCAAGGCACGGGCGAGGCGCAAACAAGGCACGCGCACGTACCCGCAGGCGCCCGTGGACGCACCACAAGGGGCAACCCATTGACAGTGACCATCTTTTGAGAGTTACTTTCATTTCATGGTGACTCTCACTCAGAATGACGCCGTGGGGCGCGACCCCCGCCGCTGGTGGGCCCTGGGGGCCCTGGTCGCGAGCATGCTCGTGCTCGGCTTCGACATGACGATCCTCAACGTGGCGCTGCCGACGATGGCCCGGGACCTGGACGCGAGCACGGGTGAACAGCAGTGGATGGCGGACGCCTACGTCGTCGTCTTCGCCGCGCTGATGCTCCCGGCCGGTCTGCTGGGCGACCGCTTCGGACGGCGCCGGATGCTCATCACCGGCCTCGGCGTCTTCCTGGCCGGCTCCCTGGTGGGCGCGCTGGTCGACGACGTCACCCCGCTGATCGTCGCCCGCGCGCTGATGGGTGTCGGCGGCGCGCTCGTGATGCCGCTCGCGATGGCCGTCCTGCCGTCGCTCTTCGGACCCGAGGAACGCACCAAGGCGGTCGGCGCGGTCTCCGCCGCGTCCGCGCTGGGCCTGCCGCTCGGCCCGATCCTCGGCGGCTGGCTGCTCGACCACTTCTGGTGGGGCTCGGTCTTCCTGGTCAACGTGCCCATGGCCGCGATCGGCATCGCCGCCTGCGTCTTCCTGCTCCCCGAGACCCGCGACCCGGCCTCGCCCAGGGTCGACATCGTCTCCACGGCACTCACCGCGGCCGGCCTCAGCATCCTCATCTACGCGATCATCGAGGCGCCGCAGCGCGGCTGGGGCGATCCGCTGATCCTCGGCCTCTTCGCCGCCTCCCCCGTCCTGATCGCGCTGCTCGTCGTCCGCGAACGCCGTAGCCCCCGCCCGATGCTCGACCTCTCCCTTCTCACCCGGCGCGGTTTCCTGCTCAACACCCTCGCGGCGACCCTCGTCATGTTCGTGCTGTCCGGGCTGATGTTCGTGCTGCCGCAGTATCTGCAGGCGGTCCTCGGACACGACGCGTTCGCCACCGGGGTGCGGATGCTGCCGATGATGGGCGGACTGCTCATCGCCTCCAGGGGCGCCCAGCCGCTGCTGGCGAAATTCGGGGCGCGGGCGGTGATCAGCGGGGGCCTGGTCACGCTCGCCTTCGCCGCGGTCCTCGGCAGCCGTACGGCCGTCGACGACGGCTACGGCTTCACCGCCCTGTGGCTTTCGATCGCCGGACTCGGCTTCGGCTTCGCCGTGGTGCCCGCGATGTCCGCCGCCCTCGGCGCACTGCCCCGCGACCGCGCCGGCAGCGGCTCGGGGCTCCTGATGACCGTGCGCCAGGTGGGCAGTGCGATCGGTATCGCGCTGCTCGGCTCACTGCTGGCGAGCACGTACGGCGACCGGCTCGACACCTCCGGTCTGCCGCACGCGGCCGCGGACACCGCCACGGACTCCGTGGTCGGCGCCCATGTGGTCGCCGCACGGCTCGGCGACCACGCGCTCGCCGCCTCCGCGGACGCCTCCTACCTCCACGGCATGGACCTGGTCCTGCTGGTCAGCGGGATCGCGGCACTCGTCACGGCGCTGCTCGCCGCGGCACTGCTGCCCCACCCCGAGCCGGCCCCCGCCCACGCCGCCGAGGAGGACACCGGCATGGCTCCGACGCCCGCCGATGCCCGACAATGAGCGTCATGGCCGCCACCGCACACAGCTCCCCTCCCGCCCCGGGCACCCAGCCGGGGCTGAGGGAGCGCAAGAAGATGAAGACCCGGATCGCGATCCGCGAGGCGACGTACCGGCTGATCCGGGAGCAGGGGTACGACGCGACGACCGTCGAGCAGATCGCGGAGGCGGCCGAGGTCTCCCCGTCCACGGTCTTCCGCTACTTCCCGGCCAAGGAGGACATCGTCCTCACGGACGAGTACGACGCGCTCCTCGAGGAGGAACTGCGGGCACGGCCCGCGGACGAGCCGTGGTTCGACTCCCTGCGGTACGTGCTGAGGAAGGCCATCGGTCTCGGGAACTCCGAGGAGCCCGAGGTGACCCGGCTGCGGACCCGGCTGATGGTCGAGATCCCCGCGGTCCGCTCCCGGATGATGGAGAGCATGTCCGTCACGGGCCGTCTGCTGTGCCGGGCGATCGGGGAACGCGTCGGCCGGGATCCCGACAGCCTCGAAGTGCGTGTCTTCGCGATGTCGCTGATCGGAGGCCTGCTGGAGACCTCCCTGTACTGGGCCGAGGGCGGCCACCGGGAGGACTTCGCCGACGTCGTCGAGCGCGCGGTGGACGTCCTGGAACACGGCCTGCCGGTGGCGAAGGGCTCATGACATCCTGACCGGGTGAACGGACCGGAGATCCTCGTCGCCTTCGCCCCGGAGCTGGGCCTGTTCGTCCCCCGCACGCGGCGTTCCGGCGCCGGCACCGTCGCCACCGACGGCTCCTCGACCCTCGGCCATGTCGTCGAGTCGCTCGGCGTCCCGCTGACCGAGGTCGGCACCCTGGTCGTGGACGGCCGGGAGGTCCCGGTGTCGCACGTCCCGGCGGCGGGCGAGTCCGTGCACGTACGCCCGGTCGTGCGCCCGCAGCGGGTCCCCGGCGCCCCGCTCCGCTTCCTCCTCGACGTCCACCTCGGCACCCTCGCCCGCCGCCTGCGCCTCCTCGGCGTCGACACCGCCTACGAGTCCACGGACATCGGTGACCCGGCCCTCGCCACCCGCTCGGCGGCCGAGCGGCGCGTCATGCTCAGTCGCGACCGGGGACTGCTGCGCCGCCGCGAGCTGTGGGCGGGCGCGTTCGTCTACAGCACCCGGCCCGACGACCAACTCCGGGACGTCCTGGGCCGGTTCGCACCCGAGTTGAAGCCGTGGACGCGCTGCACCGCCTGCAACGGTCTGCTCCAGGAGGCCGCCAAGGAGCAGGTCGCCGGCCAGTTGGAGGGCGGCACCGAGCGGTCGTACGACGTGTTCGCGCAGTGCCGGGAGTGCGGGCGCGCCTACTGGAGGGGCGCGCACCACGAGAACCTGGAGGCCATCGTGGGGCGCGCCCTCGCCGAGTTCGGACGGGTCGAGAGCTAGCGCCGCGGCACTAGCGCCGCTTCACGTCCTTCGCGCCGCAGGCCACCCCGTCCCGGTCGGGGTCCAGGCCCAGCGGGTCGTCCTTGCCGTTGACCCCGAGGCGGCCGTAGCCGTTGGCCTTCAGCCACGCGCAGCGCGGGACCGTCGCCTTTCCGACGCCGGGCGGGAAGACCGTCGGGACACAGACGCCGACGCCGCCGTAGTGCCGGTCGCAGCCGGAGATCGTGGTGCTGACCTTCTGCGAACTCCGCTTCTTGCCGCCCTCGGTGACCGTGCCCCCCAGGGAGCCGGCGAAGGAGTGGACGTGCGCCGAGGCGGTGTCCGTGGCGAGCGCGGACGGGCCCTGCAGATGCACCCACCTGGCGACCGACGGGACACCGTTGGCGTCGACCGCGAAGAGCATGTACCAGCCCGGCGGCGCCATGTCGGGGTTGCTGGTCACGTTCAGGTCGACGTTGTCGCCGTCCACGCTCATGGGCAGGTCCACGAACCGCTGGTTGGGGTCGGACGAGTGCGTCACCGCGGCGGGCCGGATCAGCTCCGCCTTCACGACGGGCCGGTCGACCGTGATGCGCTGGGTGTCCCCGTACACCCACTCGTTGTCGATCACCGAGGTGATCGCCGGGCGGGTGCCCTTGAGCAGGTAGGGCGGTGTGTAGAGGGACACGTTGTGGTTCCAGGTGCCGTTGCCCGGATTGTCGCCGGTGGCCATGACGCGGCCGTCGGGCAGCAGGAACGCGGAGGAGTGGTAGCCGCGCGCCTCGGGGTCGGCGGCCACCGGGTCGAAGGTGGAGGAGGCCGGGTCGAAGATCGACGCCTCGTAGACGGGGTTGGCCCGGTTGTGCAGACCGCCGCCCGTCTCCAGCACCTTGCCGTCGGGCAGCAGGACGGCGGAGACGTACATCTTGCCCTGCCCGCCCGTCTCCGGGACCTTGCCGTCGCCGAGGTCGACGGTGCCCCGCGGGATCTGCGGGCCCATCGTGTACGCCGGGTTCGCGGCCTTGAGATCGATGACGTCGGTGAGCCGGCCCGCGTCCGGGTTGGAGTCGATGTTGCCGCCGCCGAGCGTGAGGACCTTCTGGTCCTGGGCCGGGGGCAGCAGCACGCTGGCGGACTGGTCGCGCTCGTCCTTGTTCCGCAGCCCCGGGATGGCCGTCACCGTGTTCGCGTCGTAGTCGTAGACCGCCGCGCCGGTACCCGGGGTGCCGTTGCCGAAGACATGGCTGCCCGAGTAGAAGAGCCGCCCGTCCTGCATCAGGATCATCGACGGGTACAGACCCCAGTACGACCAGGTCTGGTTGACCTGCCAGAGCGGCAGCCACTGCTGCTCCCGCGCCGACCAGCGCTCGGCGGTCACCGAACCGGTGGAGTCCTCGCGCAGGCCGCCGAACGAGAGGACGTCACCGTTGCCGAGCTCGGTGGCCGACGGGTACCAGTGGCCGTCGTTCAGGTCGTTCGTCCTGCTGTACGTCTCGGTGACGGGGTCGAAGACGTACGACTCCCTGTACCCCTCGTAGCCGTGCCCGCCCGCGACCGGGAACGCCTTGTTGCCGCTCATCACCAGCACCCGCCCGTCGGCGAGCTGGACGTGCCCCGAGCAGAACATGTCCTTCGGCGTGGGGATCACCTTGTACGTGCCGTTCGCCGGGTCGTAGACCGCGCTGGTGAACGTGCCCGCGTCGAAGTTCTCCTCACTGTTCCCGGACCCGGCGATCAGCAGCACCTTGCCGTTGTGGAGCACGACGGAGTGCATGGAACGCACCGGGTTCCCGGTGGGGAGCACGTCCCAGCGGCCGTTGGCGCACTGGTCGGCGGTGCCGGTGCAGCCGGCCGGCGGGATCGGGTCGACGACCTGCTCCATCGTGTAGTCGTCGGTGGTCGCCGAGCCGGTGCCGTACACCGAGACACCCCAGGTGATCCGGTCGGTACCGGCCGGGACGGCGGGCGTACGGACGCTCGCCGAGGTCCAGGCCGCCGCCATGTCCAGGGTCTTCAGATCGGTCCAGTACTGCCAGCCCGCCGTCGTGTCGTGCCGGAAGAGGGTGAGGGCGGCGTCCGGAGTCGTCGTTCTGTACCAGAGGCCCAGGTCGTACTGCCTGCCCGCGGTGACCACCGGCGCACAGGCCGCGGACTCCGTGATCAGCGCCTTGCGGTCGCCGTCCACGCGCCGGGTCAGGCTGACCTTCATCGCCTGGGAACCGGAGTGCGCTCCGCTCACCGTGGCGAACGTGAAGTCGTTGTCGCCCCAGCCGGACTTCTCCCAGCAGTGCGGCATGCCGTCCGTACCGGCGGTCTCGAAGCCCGGGTTGGTGACGAGGTTCGCGGCCGAGGCGGGCTGCGGCGAGACGAGCAGCAGCCCGGCGGCGAGACCCGCCACGGCCAGGAGTGAGGTTCTGCGGCGTGGTCGTATCCGGGAGTTCACACGGCTCTCCTTACTGTGCGTCGCGGTCGCGGTCGCGGCCGCGGCCGCGGCTCTCGTCCGCGGCCTCACGGCGCGGCAGGTAGACCAGCGCCTCGGTGCCGGCGAAGCGCAGGACGAAGGTCGTCACCAGGGCCAGGGCGGTGGCGGACAGCGCGCCCATGCCGAAGTGGCGGACGAACAGGGCGATCAGGGGGATACGCAGCACCAGGTCGGCGTTGGCGAGCAGGGCGAAGCGGCCCACGCGGTCCCACCCGCCCCGGTGCCTGCGGCGTTCGCGGAACAGCAGGTGCTCGACGAGCAGGAAGTTCCAGGCGACGCCGAACTGGTTGGCGAGGATCTCCGCCGGCAGGTAGTGCAGGCCGCCCGCGGTGAGCGCGTACAGGCCGAGCAGGTTGGGCAGGAAGCCGGTGGCGCCGATCAGGCCGAAGACGACCATCCGGGCGACCGGTGAGGCGGTGCGCAGCCCGGCCAGGTGGCGCAGGAAACGGAAGCCCTCCCGCGCGGTCGACTTGGACTCGCCGGCGAACCGGTCCTGGAAGACGAAGGGCACCTCGGTGACCTGACGGGGGCGGCTGCGTACGGCGAGTTCGAGGAGGATCTTGTAGCCGAGGGGCTGGAGGATGTCGGCGGTGACCACGCTGCGGCGGATCGCGAAGAAGCCGCTCATCGGGTCGCTGATGCCGTGCAGCCGGCGCGGGAAGAGGGTCTTGGTCAGCCAGGTCGCGCCGCGTGAGACGGCGATCCGGTAGCCGCCGGCGAGCCCCGCGCGGCTGCCGCCCTTGATGTAGCGGCTGGCGACGACGAGGCCGGCGCCGGACCGCTCTCCGGAACCCACCAACTCCGGTACCAGGGACGGCGGATGCTGCAGGTCGCCGTCCATGACGACGATCCAGTCGGAGGTCGCCGCCCGCAGTCCCTCGACGACCGCGCCGCCGAGGCCGCCGGTGGGCCGGTCGCGGTGCAGCACGGTCACCGGGAACGGGCAGTCCCGCGCGGACCGGGCGATCACCTCGGGGGTGTCGTCGGTGGAGTCGTCCACGAAGACCACCTCGCAGGGCAGCCGGGCCGGTACCGACTCGGTGATCCGGCGCAGCAGTTCGGCGACGTTGCCGGCCTCGTTGAAGGTCGGTACGACGATGGTGACGGCGCCCGGTTCGGGAACCTCCGCCGTTCCTGCCGCCGGGTCGCCCAGCTCACCGGGGACCGTGCTCTCGAAGCTGCTCATCGACTGCCTCCGGTGCTCGACGTGGTGGCGCTCGTGGTGATCCGCCGGATCTCGATGCGGTCCTCGCCCCTGCCGAAGGTGGCGACCGGCGTGGAGTGCTCGATGGCCGCGCGGACGGTGGGCAGGTCCACCGCGTCGCGCCGTACGGTCGGGGAGGCGACGACGTAGTCGATGTCCTTCCAGCCGCCCGGCATCGTCCTGGTCACCGCGGGGTCGAGGTCCGCCTTGTAGAACCAGATGACACCGAGGCCGGGCCGGTAACCGTCGTGCACCAGGTCGAGCCAGAGCGCGTCGTCCACCAGGACCCGGGTGGCCGCCGGGTCCCGCACCTCGGTCCTCAGCCAGGAAGCCGCCGCCCGGTAGGGGGCGTTGGCGTCGGCGGTGACGGCGGTGCGGTCGCCGTCGTACCAGCGTGGCAGCACGAAGCCGGCGGCCACCGCGACGAGCGCGGCCGCCGTCGCCCGCCGCCCCCAGGTGAGGACGGGTTTCTCCGCGGTGTCGCGTCGTCGGCGCAGCACCGCGTGGAGCACGCTCGCGGTGCCGCCGGCGAGGACCAGCGCGAGGAACGGCAGCGCCTGGATGACGTACATCGCGGGCAGATAGCCGCTCGGGCGCAGCGCCACCAGGGCCAGGATCGCGACGGTGAGCGCGGGTCCGGCCAGGGCGCGGGCGGTGACCGACCAGCGCCAGGTGACCAGGAGGAGCAGGGCTCCGGCGAGGCCGCCGAGCGGCAGTACGCGGTCGTAGTAGAGCCAGGAGTGCAGGACGCCGTACGAGCCGGTGCCGGGGTGGAGGATGAAGCCGGAGCCGGGGCGGCTCATCTGGTAGGTGATGCCGTCCCAGAGCGAGACATGGCCCGCGCCGGGGAACAACTCGCCCTTGAGCAGGGCGAAGAGCGGATAGGCGAGGCCGATCAGGGCACAGGCGGTGACGGCTCCGGTGAGCGCGAACTTGCGGGTGTCGCGGTGGCCGTGCCGCCACAGGGTGACCAGCAGGGCGGGGAGGATGACGAGCATCGTCTCCTTGGTGAGCACGGCGGCCGCGGCGGCGAGGCCCGCCCCGAAGTGGTGCCACAGGTGACGGCTCGGGGACGCGGCGAGGCAGAACGCGAGCAGCGTCCACATGACCGCGATGTTGTCGAGGAAGATCTCGCGCTGGAGCACGACCGACAGCGGCGAGAGGCCGAACAGGACCATCGCGAGCCCGGCGGCCCAGCGCGGCAGCGAGAGCCGGCGCGCGAGGACGTACAGGAGGACGGCACTGGCCGCGCCGACCGTCAGCATCGCCACCCGCATCGAGCCGACGGTCATCAGCGAGGGGCTGAGGTGGGCGGGTATCCAGGTCAGGGCAGCTATCTGGATCCAGCCGAGGGGCGGGTGGTCGTACCAGTACGTGTAGTGGGCGAGGCCCTTGCCCTGCTGCACCGCCCAGGCCTGGGCGAGATAGGTGCCCTCGTCGTCGCTGAGGGTCGGGTAGTCGGTGATGTTCCAGCCCTGCACGACGACGACCGCCAGCAGCAGCACACCGCACAGGGCGAGGTCGGCGCGCGAGGTGCGCAGCCGCCGGAGCGGCGGAGGGGGGCCGGGGACGGTTTCGGGCGTGGAGGGCCGCTGCGCGGGGACCGTGGAAGTGGTCGCCGCGGGAAGAGTGGAGGTCACGCGGAAGGTCCTCTCGGGACTTTCGGGACATATCGACAGGTTCGGGGCGTGAGCCGACAGGGCCCCTGGAACCACGGCATGCGGAACCGGCGCCGGTCCGCCGGAGCGGTTCCCCGGTGGGCGGCTTCGGGTCCTGGCTGGCGACTTCGGCTACCGGCTGGTGAGTTCGCCCCGGCTGGTGGCTTCGGGCCCTAGCGGGCCACTTCGGCTTCCGTGAGGTGCGCCCCGACGTGACTGGTCAACTCCCAGTCGTTCCGTCCCCTTTGTTCACGCCACACGGCCCGGACAGCCGCACCGGCGAGGAGCACCTGATAAAAGGGGCCGCCGACGACGAGTTTGAGGTAGTGCACGAAGCGGACACGGAGTCCGTACTGCTTGCCGAAGTCGTGCAGACCGACGAGTTCGAAGACGAAGGTGACCAGGGCGGTCACGGCCGGCAGGAAGGTGATGAAGGCGATGCCCACGGGCACGTCGAGGAAGAGGGCGATGGCCACGTTGAGCGGGATGACCACACCGGAGACCGCCTGCAGATACGGCGTCATGAGCGTGTACCGGGCCAGCAGCCGCTGCCCGAAGCCCGGCAGTTGCTTCCAGTCCTTCTTGCGGTAGACCTGCAGGAAGCCCTGGTTCCAGCGGGTGCGCTGCTTGAGCAGCGACATCAGGCTGCCGGGGGTCTCCTCCCGGGTGACCATGTCGGAGTCGTAGGCGACGACGACCTTCTTGCCGACGCTGGACAGGCGTACCCCCAGGTCGCAGTCCTCGGCGAGGCAGTCGGGATCCCAGCCGTCGGCCTCCCGCAGCACGTCCGTCCGGACGAACACGGTGTTGCCGCCCAGCGGGATGAATCCTTTCTGCGCGTGCAGATGGAGTCGCGAGCGGAACCAGAAGAAGTACTCCAGGCAGTTGCGCAGGCTGTACCAGCTGGAGTTGAAGTTGATGAGCTGGACCCCGCCCTGGACGACATCGGCACCCGTCGTACGGAACGCGTGGTCGACGTGGGCGAGCAGCTCCGGATGCACCTGGTCCTCGGCGTCGAAGACCCCGACGACATCACCCCGGCAGTGCGGCAGCGCCGTGTTCATGGCCTTCGGCTTGTTCTTCCTTTCGTGCTGGTCGACGACGACCCGCACCCGCGGGTCGCGGGCCGCGGCCCGCCGGGCGACTCCGGTGGTCTCCGGATCGTCGTGTCCGACGATGACGATGATCTCGAAGTCCGTGTGACTCGACTCCAGCAGCCGCTGGATGGTGTGGTCGAGCACGGCCTGTTCGTGGCGGGCGGGCAGCAGCAGTGAGAAGGCGAGCCGGTCACCGCCGTCCGGTCTGCTGAAGCGGGTGGAGGCCAGCACTTCGGGCGTACGCCACGCGTGCATCTGCCACCACAGGGTGAAGGCGGCCATCCAGAAAAGGGCCAGCGAAACGGCAGCGATGAAGACAGACGTGAGCAACAGATCCCCCCAGATCCCCAAATCCCCCAGGCGCGACGGTGTGTCACATCCGCCGCGTCACCGAGCAGAGACTATGGGTGATCTGTGAAGCCCACAGGTTGTTCTGGTGAAGAGCACGTTTCATCACACTGGGAGGAATTGCTGAACAAATCGAACGCTGGTCGCGTTTGAGCCGGTTGGAGGTCAGCCGTTTCAGCCGCTCAGAGCCGTGCGAAGACGGTCGGGATCGGTCGTCGGAGCGTCACAGGTGAAGTTACGGCAGACATACGCGGCCGGTTCCCCGTCCACCAGCGGACGGCCGGCGAGCAGCGGCAGCTCGTCACTCTCCGCAGCGCCCATGGCGACGACGGCACCCGGCGCGGTGCCCAGCAGCGCCGTCCGGTGCAGTGCCCGGGTCATGGCGTCGCCGGCCGGTCCCACGACCGCGACCTCGCGCGGCCCGTCGAGCAGTGCCTCCGCGACCGCCAGCCCCCAGCCGACGAAGCGGGGAGCGCGCGGCCCGAGCGCCTTCACGACACCCAACGCCCGCTCGGCGGCGGCGCGATGAGGCTCGGAACCGGTGTGCGCGGCGTACGACAGCAGGGCCCCGGCGGCCGCGCTCCACCCGGAGGGCGTGGCGTTGTCGGTCGGGTCCTGGGGGCGGCGGATGAGCTGCTCCGCGTCGGCCGCGGTGTCGTACAGGGCGCCCGACCCGGGGTCGGTGAACTGCGCGAGCACATGGTCGAGGAGGAACCCGGCGAATTCCAGCCAGACGCCCTCGCCGGTCACCGAGGCCAGCGCGAGGAAGCCCTCCGCGACGTCGGCGTAGTCCTCCAGCACCCCCGCGTTCGCTCCGGGCCGGCCGTCCCGGCTGGTACGGGCCAGTCGTGCCCGGTCGTCCATGTGCAGACGTACGAGGAGGTCGGCGGCGCCGATCGCGGCGTCCACCAGGTCCGGGCGGTCGAAGTACGCGCCGGTCTCCGCGAGCGCGGCGACGGCCAGCCCGTTCCACGCGGCGACGACCTTGTCGTCACGGCCGGGCGCCGGACGGTCCGACCGCGCGGCCAGCAGCAGGCGGCGCATACCGGCCACCTTCTCGCCGTCGAACACGACTTCCCGCTGCGGGAGTTGCAGCACCGAGGAACCCTCCTCGAAGGTGCCCTCCGCGGTCACCCCGAAGTACTCGGCGGCGAGTTCGGCGTCGTCCCCCAAGACCTCGCGCAGCTGCTCGGGCGTCCACACGTAGTACGCGCCCTCGACGTGCCGGCCGCTCCCGTCGTCGCTGTCGGCGTCGAGCGCGGAGGCGAAACCGCCCTCGGCGGTACGCAGTTCACTCACCATGAAGTCGGCGGTCTCCAGGGCGATCCGGCGGGCGAGCTCGGAGCCGGTGGCGCGCCAGAGGTGCGCGTAGACACGGCACAGCAGCGCGTTGTCGTACAGCATCTTCTCGAAGTGGGGGACCACCCACTCACGGTCGACGGAGTACCGGGAGAACCCTCCGCCGAGTTGGTCGTAGATACCGCCGCGCGCCATCCGCTCGCAGGTGTCCCGCGCCATCTGGAGGGCGCCCTCGGAGCCGGTGCGGGCGTGGTGGCGCAGCAGAAACTCCACGACCATGGACGGCGGGAACTTGGGCGACCCGCCGAAGCCGCCGCGGCTCGCGTCGTACTCCCGGGTGAGCCCGAGCAGGGCCCCGGCCAGCTCCTCCTCGCCCGGCACTTGGTCGTCCCCGAAACTCATCTCGCGTCCGCCGAGGTCCCGCACGATCTTCTCCGCGACCTCGGCGACCTCCTCGCGCCGCTCGGTCCAGGCGCCGTGCACGCCCTCCAGGATCTGCCGGAAGCCGGGCATGCCGTGGCGGGGAGCGGGCGGGAAGTACGTCCCGAAGTAGAAGGGCTCGGCCTCGGGCGTCAGGAAGACGGTCATGGGCCAGCCGCCCTGGCCGGTGGCCGCCTGCACGGCCTCCATGTAGACCGCGTCGACGTCCGGGCGCTCCTCGCGGTCCACCTTGACGCTCACGAAGTGCTCGTTCAGATACGCGGCCGTCGCCTCGTCCTCGAAGGACTCGTGCGCCATGACGTGACACCAGTGACATGCCGAGTAGCCGACCGACAGCAGAACGGGTACGTCCCGGCGCCGCGCCTCCTCGAAAGCCTCCGGCGTCCAGGGCCACCAGTCGACCGGATTGTCCGCGTGCTGCAGCAGATAAGGCGAGGTCACACCAGCCAGCCGGTTCATACGGCCCAGCCTCTCACAATGCCCGTCCCCGTCGTGGGGACCGCAGGGCTCCGTCTGGCCCGGCCGCGCCGGAACGGAAGGAAGGGTGTGGCCGCCGCGCGCCGGCGAACCGAACCGAGCGCCACTTCACCGGGCGCGTCCCGCCCTCCGGTGATCGCCGCCCTCTCGCGCTCACGCCTCCTACCAACGACACTTGGCCGCAGAGGAGTTGCACGCCGGAGGGGGACGTGACATGCGGGACAGCCACCGGGCGGAGGCCGAAAGGCTGCTGACCCGGGCCGTCGAGGAAGAGGTACGGCGCTCGGGCGGACGTACGGACGGGACCGTGCTCCTGTCACGGGCCCGCGCCGAACTCGACACCCTGGGCCGGGCCGCCGCCGAGGAGTACGGGGCCTACACCCACGCCCTCGACGCGGCGGACGCCGGCCGGCTGACGTTCGCACAGCGCTACGCCCGGGAGGGCGCCGGAACTCCGCTGCTGGTGGCGGCCGTTGCCGCCGTCGCCGCCTGCGCGGCGGACCTGGCGCTGGGCACCGGCGCGGGCACCGCGGTCGGCGCGGGAGCGACGGTCGCGGTGGTGGCCGCGGTGGCCACCGTGCTCAAGGTGACGGCCGCCCACGTACCGGCCGCGAGCCGCCGGGCCGGAGCGCTGGGCCGGCCCGGCGGTCCCGAGCAGCTGCGCCTGCAGTGGCTGACCGCCCTGGACGTCCGCGGCATCCGCCCCTTCCTCGACCAGCAGCGGGTGGTCAGCGCCTCCGCGGGCGCCAAACAGGGTGCTCCGCAACTGCGCCGCACGGACAAGAGCGCCGCCGCGCGCCGGCGCAGCGTGCTGGAGCAGTCGTTCGGGCAGCTGCCCGAGCCGGCCGGTCCGTTCGCGGGGCGCCGGACCGAGCTGGCGCGGGTCGCCCAGTGGGTGCACGCGGCACGCGCCGGCACGGAGTCGAAACCGACGGTGGTGGTGCTGCACGGCGCGCCCGGCTCCGGCCGCAGCACCCTCGCGATCCGGGCGGCGCACAGCCTGCGGGACCAGTTCCGCGGCGCGTGCGTGGTCGACCTGCGCGGCGACAGCGCCGAGGAGGCGCCCCTGACCACCCGCGACGCCCTCCTCCACCTCCTCAACCGGCTCGGCGCACCCCGCGAGCAGCTCCTCTTCCGTGAGCGTTCCTCACCGGACCAGCAGGTCAGACGCCTCGGCGAGCTGTACCACCAGCATCTGACGGGCCTGCCGGTCACGATCGTGCTCGACGACGCCTCCGACGCCGAACAGGTGCGCGCCCTGGTCCCGGAACGCTCGGAGAGCCTGGTCCTGGTCACCGCCCGCACCGCACTCGACCTGCCCGCCGACCTTCCCGCCTGGGTGCATCAGCTCCCCGTCGAGGCGCTCGACGCGGCGGGCGCCGAGGAACTGCTGAACGCGGCGTCCCAGGACGCGTCGGACCCGTACGACGCCGAGGCCTCCGACCAGGTGCGGGAGCTGTGCGGCGGTCTCCCGCTGGCGCTGCGCCTCGCGGGTTCCTCGCTCGGCCCCCGTACCTCGCGCCAACTGGCCGCGGACCTCGGGGCGTACGGTCCCGTGGAGCCGGTCGAGCGGGCGCTGTGGCTGCGCTACACGGACCAGACCGACGCGGCACGGCGGCTGCTGCGCCGCCTCGCGCTGGCCGGCCGGACCTCGCTGGGCACCGCGGCGGCGGCATCCCTGCTGGCGACGGACGAACCGGAAGCCACCCGGCACCTGACGGCACTGGCCCGCTCGGGCCTGATCGACCATGTCCGCGGCAGCCGCTACCGCCTGCACGACCTCGTCCGGGCCTTCGCCCAGGCCCGGCTGCTGGACGAGGAGGACCCCTCCGAGCGGACGGCAGCGCAGGAACGCCTGATCGTGAACTACGCCGAGCTGGCGGACTCCGTGATCCGGCTGGTCGACGGCAAGACGTCCACCCGGGCCGACCAGTTCGGCCCGCACGGGTTCACCTCCCTCGACGCGGCCCTGCGCTGGCTGGACGACGAGTCGAGCTTCATCACGGCGGCGCTGCGGCACGCGGAAGGCGTGGACCAGGCGGCCGTACTGCACCTTCTGGGCGCCCTGTGCGACTACTGCCTGCTACGCGGCGACCTCTACCGCCTGGGCGAGATCAGCGAGCTGACGCAGGCGGTCGACCAGGGACTGCTGGTCCGCTCGGTCCAGTGGCGCACCGGCATCGCGGCCCGCCAGCTCGGCGAACTGGACAAGGCCCACACCACCCTGTCGTCCGTGGTGAACCTCTACTTCGAGGCGCACCACGACGCGGGCGCCGCCCGCGCCCTCTGCTCGCTCGGCATCACCCTGCACCACCAGGGCAACCTCACCGAAGCCGCGGCCAGACTCCAGGAGGCCATGGACCTCCAGGTCTCCCCCGACCTCGCGGCCGACCGCGCCTGGACGATGCACGCGCTGGCCGCGGTGGAACGCGACCGCGGCCGGATCGCCACGGCCCTGACCCTGCTCACCGAGGCCCTGGTCCTGCACCGCGAGGGCGAGTCCGTGCACGGCGAGGCCTGGGCCCACTTCCAGCTCGGCCAGCTGGGCCTGCGCATGGGCGACGTACCGCGCGCGGAGCGGGAGCTGCGCGAAGCCCTCGATCTGTACGGACGTACCCGCGACGCCCGCGGCGAGGCCTGGGCGCTGACCCAGCTGGCCCGCGCCCGCCTCGTCGACGGCGACCCGTCCACAGCGGTCACAGGCCTGCGCCAGGCGGCCTCCCGGCACCGGGAGAACGAGGACGCGCGCGGGGAGGCCTGGACGGTGTACTACCTGGGCCAGGCGCTGGAGGAGACCGGCGACCTGGACCGGGCGGTCCGTGAACTGGAGCGCTCCCGCTCGATGTTCTCCCGGATGCGGGACGTCTACGGGCTCGCGTGCGCGCGCCACCACTCGGCCCGCGTCACCCGCGACCAGCGCGCCGCCCAGACCGGCTCGCTGCGCAACTCGGGCTTCGCCCGCCAACTGCTGGTGGACGCGCGGGCCGACTTCCACCGCATCGGCGTGGCGCACGGCGAGGCGTGGACGTGCCTGGAACTGGCGGTGGTCGACGCCGGCAACGCCCGTACGCCGCAGGCCCTCGCCCTGTGCGACGAGGCGGCCGGCCTCTTCGCCTCCTACGGCGACCGGCGGGGCGAGGACTGGGCGAGGTTCCTGAGGTGCACGCTGCTGCCGTACGCGTCCGCGGGCGGCCTGGAAGTGGGCAGCGCCGTCGCTCTGGAGGAACTGGCCCAGCTCGCCCGCTCCGGCCACCCCTCCCGCGACGGAAAGCTCGACGACTACGTCGAGGCGTACCAGCTCCTGCTGGAACGGGGGGCCGACCTGGACGCGGGATGGCAGGCCTGGCGCCTGCGGATGGTGCCCGGCCGGCACGCCCGGGAGGTCATGGGCGTGGCGGTCGGGAGAGTCCCGTAGGGCGTCGACGTCCACGCGTGCGGACGTCCTTGTCCACGGGAGCGGCCGCGTCGGCGCGCACCCCGGCCGTCCGTGACCGGAGTACGCCCCATCCGCTGCCGTCCCTGCGGACTGCTCGCGACGGAGGCTCAGCCCTTCGCGGGGGAGGCCTTTCCGCCCACCGGGCCGCCGGTCCCCTTGCCGGTGGCCGCGGTGTCCTTGGCCGCGTCCTCCTCGAAGGTGACCTTGCCCAGTCGGCGGTTCATGGACTTCATCAGACCCCATACGGCCAGGGCCATCACCGCGAAGACGATGAAGCCGAGGACGCCGGGGGTGACCTTGTTCTCGTCGACCTCCTTGGCGAGGGGGACGAGGTGCGTCAGTGCCAGGCTTGCGCTCATGTCAGGCATTGTCGCGGATGCCCGCAAAGAGGTCGTCCTCGGGGAGGGAGGTATCGACGAGGGACGTCGCGAGCTCGTACTCCTCGGTCGGCCAGACCTCCCTCTGGATCTCCATGGGGACCTTGAACCAGCCGCCGTCGGGGTCGATCTGGGTGGCGTGCGCGATCAGCGCCTTGTCCCGGATCTCGAAGAACTCGGCACACGGGACATGCGTGGTCAGGGTGCGCTCGGCGCGCTCGAACTCGCTCCAGCGCTTCAGCCAGTCCCCGTACGGCGACTCCAGGCCACGGTCCAGCAGCGCGTGGTGCAGCGCCTCGGTACGCGGGCGGTTGAAGCCCTGGTTGTAGTAGAGCTTCCGCGGCTGGAAGGCCGGGCCGTACTCGGACTCCGGGTACTTCTCGGTGTCCGCCGCGCCGCCGAAGGCCACCATCGAGATCTTGTGGGTCATGATGTGGTCGGGGTGCGGGTAACCGCCGTTCTCGTCGTAGGTGGTGATCACCTGGGGACGGAAGGAGCGGATCTGCCTGACCAGCTCACCGGCCGCCTTGTCCACGTCCTCGAGCGCGAAACAGCCTTCGGGCAGCGGCGGCAGCGGGTCGCCCTCGGGCAGGCCGGAGTCGACGAAGCCGAGCCACTCCTGCTTGACGCCGAGGATCTCGCGGGCCTCGTCCATCTCCTTCTTGCGTACCTCGTGGATGTGCTCCTCGATGTACGTGTCGCCCTGGAGCTTCGGGTTGAGGATGGAGCCGCGCTCCCCGCCCGTGCAGGTCACGACCAGCACGTCCACCCCCTCGGACACGTACTTCGCCATGGTGGCCGCGCCCTTGCTCGACTCGTCGTCGGGGTGGGCGTGCACGGCCATCAGTCGCAGCTGGTCAGTCAAGACTCAATCCTCGGTCAGTCGGCTGTCGCCTGGGTCGGCTGTCGGCGCCCGGCGTGAATCAGCGCGATGGGCGGCTTCTATAGTGACGGAATCGGGGGGCGAATAATTCCGGGGCCCGGTCCCCGGGCCCCTCCCAGGACCTCGGCCATGCCCCGGTCCCGGCCCTGCCGAGAGGACGATCATGAGTACGGCGCGCACGCAGCTGCCCGAGGGCCGGTACGGCCGCTCCGCGGACGAGCGCGCGGACCGGAAACTCAGGATTCTCGGCAGCGTGCTGGGGGTCGCCCTGCTCGCCCTGATCGGCTGGTTCGCGTACTACTACGTCGGCGAGAACAAGATCAGCGCCCAGGTGATCACCTTCGACGCCTCGGCCGACTCGGTCCAGGTGCATCTGGAGGTGCACAAGGACGCGAAGGGCCACGGCTACTGCACCCTCCGCTCGCAGAGCGCCGACGGCACGGAGGTGGGCCGCGCCGACTTCCGCTTCGACCAGGACGCCTCCCGTGTCGACAAGGTCGTCACGCTCCGTACGACCTCCCGCGGCACCACGGCGGAGCTCCTCGGCTGCCACGCCGACTGACATCACCGGCCGGCTCAGCACCGATACCGGTCCTGACCTGGGTTGACGTAATTCTGATGTCTTATGTCCTCCCCCTTGAGCCGCTGAATTGTTAGGCTCGTGGTTTCGCCCACCCGTGAAAGAACATGCTTCTGGGTAGGGCGATGCTTTGTATTCCCAGTACCTACGAGGAGCACCAGTGACCCAGACCAGCGAGAACGTCACCTGGCTGACCCAGGAGGCGTACAACCAGCTCAGGGCCGAGCTGGAGTACCTGTCTGGTCCCGCGCGCACGGAGATCGCCGGCAAGATCGCGGCCGCGCGCGAGGAGGGCGACCTGCGGGAGAACGGCGGGTACCACGCGGCCAAGGAGGAGCAGGGCAAGCAGGAGCTCCGTGTGCGCCAGCTGACCCAGCTCCTGGAGAACGCCAAGGTCGGCGAGGCCCCCGCGGCGGACGGCGTGGTCGCCCCCGGCATGGTCGTCACCATCGCGTTCGACGGTGACGAGGACGACACGCTGGACTTCCTGCTCGCCTCGCGCGAGTACGCCAGCGCCGACATCGAGACGTACTCGCCGCAGTCCCCCCTGGGCTCGGGCGTGAACGGCAAGAAGGTCGGCGAGGACGCCCGTTACGAGCTGCCGAACGGCAAGCCCGCCTCGGTGAAGATCCTCAAGGCCGTGCCCTACCAGGGCTGAGCCCCCGACCGGGCACGGCCGAACTCCGCTCCCGGCCCCTTCGCTCCGACGGTGCCCCCGGCCCACGCCGGGGGCACCGTCATGTCCGGGGCCCGGTCACCGGGGCCCGGTTCGCCGACTCGGTCCGCCGGCCCGGTCACGCCGTGGCGGACCGGTACTTGCGCACTGCCAGCGTCCGGAAGACCACGATGATCAGGACCGAGTAGATCAGCGAGGCCCAGACGGGATGCTGCATGGGCCAGGCGTCCGACGGGGACAGCCCCGGATTCCCGAAGAGCTGGCGGCATGCCTGCACCGTGGCGCTGAACGGGTTCCAGTCGGCGACATGGCGCAGCCAGGGGGTCATCCTGCTGGAGTCCACGAACGCGTTCGAGACGAACGTGATCGGGAAGAGCCAGATGAGCCCGCCGGACGTGGCCGCCTCGGGGGTGCGCACGGAGAGGCCGATGAGCGCGCCGATCCAGGTGAACGCGTACCCGGTCAGGAGCAGCAGGGCGAAGGCCCCGAGCACCTCCCCGACGCTGGTGTGGGTGCGCCAGCCGACCAGCAGGGCGACGACGGCGAGCACGAACAGGGTGAGCGCCGTCTGCACCAGGTCGGCGAGCGTCCGTCCGGTCAGGACCGCGCCTCGCGCCATCGGCAGCGAGCGGAACCGGTCGATGAGGCCCTTGTGCATGTCGTCGGCGATGCCCGCGCCGGCGCCCGCGGTGGCGAAGGTGACGGTCTGCGCGAAGATGCCGGCCATCAGGAACTCGCGGTAGGTGGACGGGTCCGTGCTGCCGCCGATGTTCATGGAGCCGCCGAACACGTACGAGAACAGCACCACGAACATGATCGGCTGGATCAGCCCGAAGATCAACATCTCGGGGATGCGGGACATGCGGATCAGGTTGCGCTGGGCGATGACCAGGGAGTCGCGCACGGACTGGCCGAGGACTCCCTTGGGGACCACCACGGGGGCGGTGTCTGTCACGGCACTCACTTCACGGACTCCTTCTTCGCCTTGCGGCCCTTCGCTTCCGCGGCCTCTTCGTGCCCCATTTCGCGCTCCTCCTCCTTCACCTCGGCCACATGGCCCGTGAGGGAGAGGAAGACGTCGTCGAGCGTGGGACGGCGCAGGCCGATGTCGTCGATCTCGATACCGCGGGTGTCCAGCTCGCGGATGACCTCCGCGAGGAGCTTCGCGCCACCGGTGACGGGGACGGTGAGCTTGCGGGTGTGCTCCTCGACGGTGCTCTCGCCCTTGCCGAAGCCGCGCAGCACCCCGGCGGCGGTCGCCATGTGCTCGCGCTCGTGCACGACGACCTCGACGCGCTCGCCGCCGGTCCGCGCCTTGAGCTCGTCGGCGGTGCCGCGCGCGATGACACGGCCCTGGTCGACCACGCAGATGTCGTGCGCGAGGTGGTCGGCCTCCTCCAGGTACTGGGTGGTCAGCAGGAGCGTCGTACCGCCGGAGACGAGCTGTTTGATGACCTCCCACAGCTGCTGGCGGTTGCGCGGGTCGAGACCCGTCGTCGGCTCGTCCATGAACATCACCGGGGGCGAGACGACCAGCGCGGCGGCCAGGTCGAGCCGGCGGCGCATGCCGCCCGAGTAGGTCTTCGCGGGGCGGTCGGCCGCGTCCGTCAGATGGAACTGGTCGAGCAGCTCGACGGCCCGCTCCTTCGCGGCCCTCGCCCTCATCTGGTAGAGCCTGCCGACCATCTGGAGGTTCTCGCGGCCGGTCAGGTACTCGTCGACCGCGGCGAACTGTCCGGACAGGCCGACCCTGCGCCGTACCTCGTCGGGGTGCTTGAGCACGTCGACACCGGCGACGACCACTTTTCCGCTGTCGGGTCGCAGCAGGGTCGTCAGGCAGCGGACGGCGGTGGTCTTGCCCGCGCCGTTCGGCCCCAGGAGGCCCAGGACGGTGCCCTCGGGTACATCGAGGTCGACGCCGTCCAGAGCCTTTACGTCACCGAAGGTCTTGACCAGACCTTCGGCGTAGATGGCGCCTGGCATGTGAGTTCTCCACCTCTTCGGGGATTTCTTCGTGGATCTCGTCGGGGGATTTTCACGCTGAGTTTCCGGTGAGTTCTTGCGAGGTCATGCGATGTCCTGCGAGGTCATGCGCTGTTTGCGATGGCCTGCGAGCTCTTGTTGCTTCCGCTGATTCGTCCGCGCCGGCACGTGCCTGCTCCGCCCGCGCAGAGAGCGGGCGGAAGACACACCGTAACGCGATGTATCGCGTTTCTCAACAGATTTTTCCATGGAGTGACGAGAGGGTGTCCTACCCGGCTGGGACCTGCCTCGGCCTCAGTCGATGACCGTGTAGCCCGCCTCGCGCAGGGCGCGGCCGACCTCGGCGCAGTGCTCCGGACCCTTCGTCTCCAGGTGCAGCTCGACCTCCACCTCCGTGAGCCCGAGCCGGGGATCGGTTCGCACGTGGCTCACGTCGAGGACGTTAGCGTCCGCCACTGACAACACCCCGAGAAGTGTGGCGAGGGCTCCGGGACGGTCCGTCAGCCGGAGCGTGACCGCCAGGTAACGGCCGCTCGCCGCCATGCCGTGCCGCAGGATGCGCTGCATCAGCAGCGGGTCCACGTTGCCGCCGGACAGCAGCGCGACGACCGGCCCCTCGAAGGTGTCCGGCTCCTGCAGCAGCGCCGCGACCGGGCTCGCGCCTGCCGGTTCGACGACCAGCTTCGCCCGCTCGAGACAGAGCAGCAGCGCGCTGGAGAGACTGTTCTCGGAGACGGTACGCACCTCGTCCACGAGGTCACGGATGATCGCGAACGGCACGTCTCCCGGCCGTCCGACCTTGATGCCGTCGGCCATCGTCGCCGGGTTCGCGACCGGCACCGGCCGACCGGCCGCCAGCGAGGCCGGGTACGCCGCGGCGCCCGCCGCCTGCACACCGATGATCCGCACATCGGGGCGGATCGACTTCACCGCGACCGCGACACCCGCGGCCAGCCCGCCGCCGCCGATCCCGACGACGATGGTGCGCACCTCCGGGCACTGCTCCAGGATCTCCAGACCCACCGTGCCCTGGCCCGCGATGATGTCGGGGTGGTCGAAGGGGTGGATGAACACCGCTCCCGTGGCGGCCGCGTACTCCTGGGCGGCGGCCAGCGTCTCGTCGACCACCTGACCGTGCAGCCTCACCTCGGCGCCGTAGTCGCGGGTGGCCGCGACCTTCGGCAGCGGGGCCCCGGTCGGCATGAAGACCGTGGAGCGCACGCCCAGCAGCGAGGACGCGAGGGCCACCCCCTGCGCGTGGTTTCCGGCACTCGCCGCGACCACACCGGCCGCGCGCTCCTCAGGGAGGAGCCCCGCGATCCGCACGTACGCGCCACGCAGTTTGAACGAACCGGTGCGCTGGAGGTTCTCGCACTTGAGGTGCACGGGGGCGCCGACCAGCTGGGACAGGTACCTGCTGCCCTCCATCGCGGTCATCCGCGCCACGCCCGACAGCATCTTCTGGGCGCCTCGTACATCGTCCGACGTCACCCGGGGCAAGGAGTCAGCCGTGCTGTAGCTCATGACCACCAGTCTCGCAGTTCACGCATGGGAGCTCCTTGTGCGACCACCCTCCGAGACCGGTTTCCGCAGCGCCGGTACGACCCGCCTCCCGGCCGCGTACCCTGTCCCCCAACCCAGCTCCCCACGCATGAATTGAGCCCCCGGCCATGCCCACAACACCAGAGATGTCGATGGACATGACGACCGTCGGTGACACCGGTCTTCTCGAAACGCTGCAGCACGAGGTCGCGGTGTTCGCGCGCCGTGCCGAACAGACCCGGCTCGGCGGGGTGGGGCAGGTGCGCAACTCCATGGACCGCGCCGCGTACCTGCTGCTCAACCGCCTCGACAAGGAAGGCCCGATGGGCGTCAAGGCGCTCGCCGCGAGCATGGGCATCGACTCCTCGACGGTCACCCGGCAGGTGGCGCCGCTGGTCGACACCGGCCTCGTCAAGCGCACCTCGCACCCGGAGGACGGCCGCGCGGTGGTGCTCCAGCTGTCGCCGCGCGGGCACGCCCGCCTCGAGGAAGTGCGCTCCTCCAGGCGTCAGTTGATGGCCGAACTGACGGACGACTGGGAGCCGCAGGAGCGCGAGGTCTTCTGCGCGCTCCTCATGCGCTTCAATGGCGCGCTCTCGGCCCGGATGACGCCCACGGGAATCGCGTCGCCGGACCGGCCGACGTCCTGACGCCCGCCCCTCACCCGCCGCCTCCCCCTGAGCGTCCCCTCTCCCCCGGCTCCCCCCGGCATCCGCGCCTCTCCTCCCGGCCTCCCGGGACTCCGCGAACCCCCCGGAGCCGCGCCGGCACCCGGGGTCCCGTGCCCGCGCCGCCACCGCACGCGCGTACCGCGCGCCGGGCACGCGCGCGTGATGTGCGCCGGGCTCTTGACCGGAAGGCCACGTCTGGCCTCAGATGAGACCGGGCTCCTGTCGCACCCGGTGCGGCCTGTCGTACGCGGCCGGAGCACCGTTCCCCTCAGGGTCGCCCTCGGGCGGGAGGCGTGTTGCGAGAACGGCGTGCGTCCCAAAGTGCCCGCCGGGCCCGGGAGTTCGAGGCATTCGTCACGGGCGCGGCAGGGCGGCTGCTCCATGCCGCCACACTGCTCACGGCGGAACCTCCGGAGGCCAACCCGCGCGCGCGGCGCCTGCTGACGCTGGCGCTGGCCCACACATACGCCTCCTGGGACCGGCTGCGGGGCGAGGACCCGTACGACCGGGCCCGCCAGCACCTCGCCGTGCGCTTCGCACGCAGCGCCTGGCACCAGTACGGAGGCTTCGGGCGGACGCGCCCCGCCCCCAGCGGGGCCCTGGCGCGGCTGACCCCCCAGGAGCGGCTGATCCTGGTCCTCAGGCTGTACGAGGGTGTCGCCGAGGAACAGGCGGGGGCCCTGCTCGGACTGCCCCCGGAACGCGTCAGAGCGGTGTGCGCCCGCGCGACGGCGACGCTGCTCCACCCGCCGCGCGGTCCGGCCCCGGCGGTGGTGGAGGTGGCGCCCTCGTGACCCTGTACGGGCGGGAGACGGAGGTACGACGGCTGCTGGAGCGAACGCCGCCCAGGGTGCCGCCCGATCTGTACCCGGAGGCCGTGCGCCTCGGGAGTCGTATGCTGCGCCGCCGGACGCTGGCGCGTCGCCTGATGTGGCTGCTGCTGTTCGCGGCGACCGTGGCCTTCGTCGTCTGGGCGGCGACGGCCCAGCCCTGGGTGGAGCCGCCGTCCCAGACGACTCCACCGCTGACGGACTGGTGACCGGCGCGGGACGGACGGTGATCCCGCCGTCCCGCCGTTGGCCGGCCGGCTCCTAGCCGAGGGCCTGCTGCAGGTCCTGGAGCAGGTCGTCGACGTTCTCGATGCCCACGGAGAGCCGGACGAGGTCGCCCGGTACCTCCAGGGCCGAGCCCACTACGGACGCGTGCGTCATACGCCCCGGGTGCTCGATCAGGGATTCGACGCCCCCCAGGGACTCGCCGAGCGTGAACACCTTGGCGCGGTTGCAGACCTCGACGGCCGCCTCCTCGCCGCCCTCGACCTGGAAGGAGACCATGCCGCCGAACGCCCGCATCTGCTTGGCGGCGACCTCGTGACCGGGGTGGTCCGGCAGGCCCGGGTACAGCACACGCGTCACGCGCGCGTGCCGGGTGAGCATGTCGGCGACCTTCGTGGCGTTCTCGCTGTGCCGGTCCATCCGCACCGCGAGCGTCTTGGCGCCGCGCAGCACCAGCCAGGAGTCGAAGGGCCCGGCGACCGCGCCCATCGCGTTCTGGTGGTACGCCAGCTCCTCGCCGAGTTCCTGGTCGCCGGTGATCAGCGCACCGCCCACGACGTCCGAGTGGCCGCCCATGTACTTGGTGAGGGAGTGCACGACGACGTCCGCGCCGAGCGCGAGCGGCTGCTGCAGGTAGGGGGTGGCGAAGGTGTTGTCGACGACGAGCCGGGCGCCCGCCTCGCGCGCGATCTGCGCCACCGCGGTGATGTCGGTGATGCCGAGGAGGGGGTTGGAGGGGGTCTCGACCCAGATCGCCTTGGTCTTCGGGGTGAGGGCGGCCCGTACGGAGTCGGGGTCGCTGGTGTCCGCCACGGACCACTCCACGCCCCAGCGCGAGACGACCTTCGCGAAGAGGCGGAACGTACCGCCGTAGGCGTCGTTGGGGATCACGACGTGGTCGCCGGGGCTGAGCAGCGTACGCAACAGGCAGTCCTCGGCCGCCAGTCCGGACGCGAACGCGAGGCCGCGGCGACCGCCCTCGAGGGCGGCGAGGTTCTCTTCCAGGGCGGTCCTGGTGGGGTTGGCGCTGCGGCTGTACTCGTAGCCGCCGCGCAGCCCGCCGACGCCGTCCTGCTTGTAGGTCGAGACCTGGTAGATCGGCGGGACGACCGCGCCGGTCAGGGGATCTGCGGTGTTGCCCGCGTGGATCGCGAGGGTCTCGAAGTGCTGACTGATGTGCCTGTCGCTCATGGGTCCCGAGCGTAGTGCGCCCGCGGGACTGGTGAGGGCCCACGGCCCCCGCCGGGTCGCCGCGCGGCGCGCCGGGGCCCGCGCGGGGCGGCCGCGTGAACCGGCAGGGGCGGCCCGGCGTGCCCGCGCGAGGCGACCGGGCGGACCGGCGCGAGGCAGCGGCGTGGGCCCGCTTCCGACCGGGTTGGCCAATTGTCGGACCCGTCTGGTTCGCTTGAGGCATGCAAATTCTCTGGGTCCTGATGGCGCTGGCCCTGTTCAGCCTGGTCCTGCTGCCGGTTCTCAGGCGTCGGCGCGCCGGTATTCAGCTGGTCTCGCCCGGCGACCCGGACGCCGCGGACCCGGCGAACTACGGATTCCTGCGGCAGGAGGAGCTGGACATCCGCATGCCGGGCCCGGACGCGGATCTCCTCGACGTCCTGAACGTGGTGCAGCACACGCAGGACTACCGCGCCGCCGCGCAGCTCCTGGCGGGCACGGAGAGCGCGGGCGAGACCCGCTGGCAGCGGGTGCAGGCCTTCGCGGGGGCCGCGTCGCTGGAACTGCAGCAGCGCCCCGGCGGGGTCAGTGAGACGCCGGGCGGGCAGTGGCTTCGCGTGTGGCGGGCCGAGGCCCCCAAGGACGCGGGCGGCGCCGCGGTGCACGCGGAGTTCCTGGTGCAGCAGGCGTGGCGGACGTCGACGCCGGGCACCGACGAGTTCCGGATCATCATGGAGGAGGCCAGGTCGGCCGGCGGCGAGGCGGCGCTGCTCGCCCCCGGCGACCCGATCCCGTACATCGTCGAGCTGTCGGTGGCCCGCGGTCTCGCCTATCCCCAGGCGGAGTTCGAGAAGCTGTGGCTGAAGATCCTGGACCGCGCGCCCGCCCACATGGGCGCGCACCTGGCGGCCCTCCACTACTGGTGCGAGAAGTGGCACGGCTCGCGTGAGGTGGCGTACTCGTTCGCGGAGGCCGCCGCCGCGCGCGCCCCGCAGGGGTCCCTGCTCGCGGCCATGCCCCTCTTCGCGGTCTTCGAGCACCTGCCCGAGGTGAACCTGGTCCGCAGCTTCTACCAGAGCGAGGTCGTCACCAAGGCGGTCCACGGCGCGCTCTTCGCGGTCCACGCGGCCCGCCCGGACGACCCGATGCTGGCGCACGTCCGCCACCTCCTGGTGCTCTTCCTGGTCCGCGGCGAGCGGTGGGCGGAGGCCATGAACCAGTTGGTGCACATCGACGGTCACGTCGGCGCCCTCCCCTGGACCCTCACCTCCGACCCGGCGGCGGACTACGCGGTGTACCGCGCGCTGGCGGTGGCCGGGTACGAGGCGAACGGGGGCAGTCCGGCGTCCCTCCCTCGCTGAGCGGGGCGCCACGCGAGCACCGGGAGCCCCGGCCGGAACGGAATGCCGGCCGGGGCTCCCGCGTTGCATCCGGCGGACCCCACCCCCGGCCTCGTGCCCCTGTGACCCGTGGAGACCGCATGTTCCTGTACAGCCGCACCCCGCAGCTCCCGACCGCCGAACAGGCCCTGTCCGGACGGTCCGAGCCGATCTTCACGGCCCCCGACCCGCACACGGTCCTCGGCACCCCCCTCCTCGGCCCCTACCCCGCGGGCCTGGAGATCGCCGACTTCGGACTGGGCTGCTTCTGGGGCGCCGAGCGCAAGTTCTGGCAGCTGCCGAAGGGCGTGTACACGACCCTCGTCGGCTACCAGGGCGGCTTCACCGAGAACCCCACCTACGAGGAGGTCTGCTCGGGCCTGACCGGTCACACGGAGGCCGTCCGCGTGGTTCACGACCCGGCCGAGATCTCGTACGAGGAACTGCTGAAGGTCTTCTGGGAGTCGCACGACCCGACCCAGGGCTTCCGCCAGGGCAACGACTCCGGCACGCAGTACCGCTCCGCCGTCCACACCCACACCCCCGCCCAGGCAGCCGCCGCGAGCGCCTCCCGCGAGGCCTACCAGAAGGTCCTCACCCGCTCCGGCCACGGCACGATCACCACGGAACTCCTCCCGGCGGAGGGCCGCACCTTCTATCCGGCGGAGGCTTACCACCAGCAGTATCTTCACCGCAACATTGACGGTTACTGCGGGATCGGCGGGACGGGGGTCCCGTGCCCGGTCGGCGTGGCCAAGGCGGACGGCTGAGCCCCTCCCGCCGGACGTCGCGGCGACGTCGACCGCGCCGCCGGCCGGCTCCGGTCCGGTGAGCAGCGCGCTGACCGCCCAGATCCCTCGTACGCGGGTGGGCGTCGCGTGTGGTCGCGGCCGCGTGACGGTCGCCCGGCCGCGGCATCGACCTTCATCGCCGTGACACCACGGCCAATTCGTCCCGCTGGGACAACGAACATAGTCACCCGCCTCGTCAGTCCCCCCTCGTCCCCCATCACTCCCTCGTCGCCCGCGCCGTCCCCCGCACCGAGCGTCGCCGTGAAGCTCCTGCCGGACCACCGACCCGGTCGAACGGGAGAGTCGCGGACGGAGACCGCTGGGAGGAACATCGAAGTCACGTAGGCAAGGTGGTGGCCATGGGGATGCCGTCGATGCATTTCAGCGAGAGCCCCGAGGATCCGTTCGCCCTCGGGCGCGGTGCCTCGGCCGTGCTCGACCATCGGGGCGCCGTGGTCGGCTGGAGCGCACGTGCCCAGGAATTGCTGGGCTATCCGACCAAGGAAGTGCTCGGACGGGTGTGGCAGGACCTCCTCGTGGACGCCCGTGACCTGCCGATCGTGCGGTCCGTCGTCGTGGAGGCCATGAGGACGGGAGGCTGGTTCGGGGTCCTGCCCGTGCGACACCGCGACGGGCGACGGGTGGAGATGGGTTTCCGGGCCCGCGCGATCACTCGGGACGGGGACGCTCAGGAGTGGTTCCTCGTCGGAGCCCCCGCCGCGGAGGTCATCGCCTGGCAGCGGGACCGTGCGCTGCTGGACGGCCTGTACCGCCGGTCCCCGATCGGTCTGGTGGTCCATGGCACGGACATGAGGGTGATCCGGGTCAACCGCGCGATCGAGAAGGCGAGCGGTGTCCCGGCCGAGGCACCGGTGGGCCGCCGCCCTCGCGAGTTCATGGTCGACGAGGACGCGGGTCCGGCCGAGGAACGGGTACGGCACGTCCTGGAGACCGGCCAGCCGTTGATCTTCACCGAGCAGTCGGCCCGCGCGCGCCATGACCCGGGTCGGGAACGGATCGTTTCCGTCTCGGCGTTCCGGATGGAAGACCCCGCGGGCCGGGTTCTCGGCGTGGCCGAGACGATCGAGGACGTGACCGACCGCCACCGGGCCCGGCGCAGGCTCGCCCTGATGAACGAGGCGAGCGCTCGGATCGGAACCTCACTGGACGTGTCGCAGACGGCCTGGGAGCTGGCCGAGGTGGCCGCCGACGGCCTGGCCGACTACTGCTCGGTGGACCTGCTGAAGCCGGTGACACTGGGTGACGAGCCACGCCCCGGTGTGACAGGCGCGCTGCTCCGCGTCGCCCTCTCTCCCCCGGAACGCCGGGTCCCGTACCAGGAGGGCGAGGTGGTCCCGCTCCTTCCGGGATCCCCGCAGGCGCGGTGCCTCACCGAGCGTCGCCCGATTCTCGAACGCCTGCTGTCCCTCCGGCCCGAGTGGTACGCCGTGGACCGGCGGCGGATCGAGATCGCCATGGGTCTCGGCGTCCACTCGCTGATCGTGGTACCCCTGGTCGCTCGCGGCCTGGTGCTGGGCGTGGTGAGCCTGTGGCGGGTGCGTCATTCGGAGCCTTTCGAGGACGACGATGCCGCGGTGGCCCACGAGCTTTCCTCGCGCGCGGCCGTCTGCATCGACAACGCGCGCCGCTTCACCCAGCAGCAGAGCGCCGCCCTGACTCTGCAGCGCAGCCTGCTGCCGAGCGCCGCGTCCGACCTGCCCGCCGTCGAGGTGGCCTGCCGATACCTCCCGGCGAGCGGTGAACCGGGCATCGGCGGAGACTGGTTCGACGTGATCCCGCTCTCAGGGGCCCGGGTCGCACTCGTCGTAGGAGACGTGGTCGGCCACGGAATCCACGCCGCGGCCTCCATGGGCCGCCTGCGCGCCGCCGTGCGCACCCTGGCCAGCCTCGACCTCGAACCGGACGAGGTGGTGGCGCGGCTGGACGATCTGGTCAGTCTGCTGTCCACCGAGCTGGAGGCGAACACCGACGGCGAGTCCGCGGTGGAACAGATGCTCGGGGCCACCTGCGTGTACGCGGTCTACGACCCGGTCTCCCGGCGCTGCTCCCTGGCACGCGCCGGTCACCCGGCACCGATGGTGTCCACCCCGGACGGCGAGGTGACCGTGCTCGACCTGCCCGTCGGTCCGCCGCTGGGTCTGGGCGGGCTGCCGTTCGAGACGTTCGAGCTCGACCTCCCCGAGGGCAGCCTGCTCACGCTCTACACCAACGGTCTTCTGGAGGCGCGCAACAGCGACATCGACGCCGCGCTGGAGCGCCTGCACGAATGCCTCACCCACACCGACGATTCCCTGGACGACACCTGCCGCGCCGTGGTCGAAGCGCTGCTGCCGAAGGAACGCCTCCCCACCGACGACGTCGCGCTGCTCATCGCCCGTACCCGGGTGCTGCCGTCCGAGGATGTCGCCACCTGGCAGCTGCCCCTGGAAGCGACCGCCCCCGCCCGTGCCAGGGAGCTGACCACGGCGAAACTGACCGAATGGGGGCTCGCGGACATGGCCTTCACCACCGAGCTGGTCGCCAGCGAGCTCGTCACCAACACCTACCGTTACGCGGACGGCCCCGTCACCCTGCGCCTCATCCGTACGCACGGCCTGATCTGTGAGGTGTCGGACGCCAGCCACACCTCCCCGCACCTCCGACGGGCCCTCAGCACGGACGAGGGCGGACGCGGGCTCTTCCTGGTCGCGCAGCTCACGGAGCGGTGGGGCACCCGCTACTCCCACGACGGCAAGACCGTCTGGACGGAACAGCCCCTGCCGCACGCATGACCCGCGGCGAAGGCGTGGCCCGTTCCACCGGCTGCTCCCGCGGCAGGTCACGCCGCCCCGCTCCTCACGGCAGACGCGAGCCCTCGCACCCGGCGCGCATCCCGCGCGATCGGCCTGCCCCCTGTTCACCGGGGCCGCGTTCCCGCCGCGAGGAAGGCCGATTCCCCGCCTCGCAGAAGCGGGACTGGATGACTTGAGCCGTCGAGTCGCGTCGACCGACCACTGCCCGGCACCAGCACCGGCACCGGCACCGGCACCGAAGACCGAGGACCGGAGGGTGCGCGGGCGGGCCCTGCCGTGATCACGGCGGCCCGATCTCGCCCGGTGATCACGGATCCGTTAGCCTCTCGGTCCATGTCTGACCTGCCCGACCCTTCCAGCGCGACCATCGACGCGATAGTTGATCACGTCGGACGTTCGACGCTTCCCTTCCAGCGGGCCCACCGGGAGGAACAGCACGCGACTGCCTTCTGGTTCAACGAACTCGTGGAGACGACCTCCGATGGCGAGGTGGTCCGGCAGTACCTCGTGACCGCCAGTGAGCCGGCGCGAGTCGAGTTGGCCGAGTTCACCCTGCGCCCTGAACTGTGCGCACCCGTGATGAGCGCTCAGAAGCTGATGATGCTCGACTTCGCCGAGGGGTGGACGCACCTCGGCGACCTGGGGGTGGCGGTCATGCCCTCCACCGGGCTGCACGCGCACGGCGCCCGCAAGGGCTGGCACTGGACGACGGACGAGATCACCGACGGCATCGCAGCCACGGAACAGGACATCGCCGGCCTCGGTGAGCCACCGGTCCCGGCCTATCTCCTGGGCCACGTCAACGACGGGGACGGCTCCCGAGAGCAGGCTGTCGTGATCGGGCAGATCACACGCGCGGACGACGGCGTCATCCGGTGGATCGGAGACCTGCCACAAGGGTGCGTGGGCGCACCGGTGTTCATCGGCGCACCCGTCGGTGACAACAGCTTCAAGCTGGTCTGCGTCGGCGTGACGCTGCCCGCCGGCGACCATCACACCGTTGCCCCCTTCGACCGCATCCGCGCTGCCTTGAGCGCCTTGCCGCCCACCAGCACGTCAGCCCCCGACAAGGCCGGAGCCACACCTCGGGCAGCCGAACCGAAGCGTCGCTGGTGGCGGCGGCGCGGCTGACACCGCACCGCACCGTCAGGCTTTCCGCACTCTGTCGGCGGGTTCATTCGTGCTTCCCTTGCCGTCACTCCGCTGGTGCGTCCTGCGGGGGGAGGCTGACCCAGGACGGTGACACCACCGCCCTCAGCCGTGGTCGGCCTGGGCTCGTGGGCGATCGACCCGCCCTGTCTTGGGACCTCGCTGCCACGACCGGGTGCCGGAAGGACTGGGCGCACCTGGTCAGAGGGGCTGGAGCCGGGCGCGCAGGAGGCAGAATTCGTTGCCTTCCGGGTCGGCCAGGACGTGCCAGCTCTCGGCGCCGGTCTGACCGACGTCGACGGGCGTGGCACCGAGCGCGAGCAGCCGCTCCAGCTCGGCGTCCTGGTCGCGGTCGGTGGCGTTGACGTCGATGTGCAGTCGCAGCTTCCCGGTCCGCGGCTCGCCGCTGGGGCTGAGGACGAGGGTGGGCCGCGGGCCGCCGAAGCCGGCGTCGGACGGCCCGATCTCGATGCTTCCGTCGTCCTCCCGGCCGAGTTCGACGTAGCCGAGGACCTCGCTCCAGAAGGCGGCGAGCCGGTCGGGGTCGGCGACGTCGATGACGAGCTCACTGATGCGGCATGCCATGGCCGTCAGTGTACGTAGACGACCCGCGAGTCGATCGTCGCCGACGCGTCCCTGACGGGGGTGAGGCCGTCCGGGCGGCGGGTCAGCGTGACGGACACGCGGGCATCGGTCTTCCGTCCCGGGGAGCGCCGACCGGCCTGGCGCGGAGGGGAACCTGCGGCACCGCCCACTCTGCTGTGCCGAGTGACGCACGGGACGACCGGGGCCGCCGGGACGTGCGTCGAGCCGAGTGGCCGTGGCCCGGGAATTCGGTTGCCCCGCCGGTCCGTCGCGGGCTAGAAACCTGGCATGGCCGACATCGAGGGCTCGTACGACGACCTGTTCACCGCCGTGCCCAGCGCGCTGTCCGCGTTGTTGGACGAAGGGGACGCCGGCGCCTCGGTGGCCGTCTTCGTGGACGGCGAACCGGTGGTGGACGTCTGGGGCGGGTTCGCCGACGCGGAGCGCACGATCCCGTGGCAGCGGGACACGATCACCAATGTCTGGTCCGTCACCAAGACGATGACGGCGCTTTGCGCGCTGGTCCTGGCCGACCGTGGCGAGCTCGACCTGGCCGCGCCGGTCGGCCGGTACTGGCCCGAATTCGCCAGGGCGGGCAAGGAGAAGGTGCTGGTACGGCACCTGCTCGCGCACACCGCGGGTCTGCCCGACTGGGACGGGCCGATCGAGGACCTCTACGACTGGCCGTCCGCCACGGCACGGCTGGCCGCACAGACTCCGCAGTGGGAGCCGGGAAGCGCGGCCGGGTACCACTCGCTCACCCAGGGGTTTCTCGTGGGCGAGGTCGTACGCCGGATCACCGGCCGTAGCCTGGGCGAGTTCTTCGCGGAGGAGGTGGCCGGGCCGCTGGGCGCCGACTTCCACATCGGGCTGCCCGCAGAGCACGACCACCGGGTGGCGCTCGCGATCCCGCCGTCCTCCCGGGACGAGGACTACGTCGCCGGCTCGTCCAGCGGCCAGGCGCCTCCCACCGCCGCCACCCGTGTACGGCTCCGTGACGGCAACAGCGTGGCCTGGCGCCGTGCGGAGATCCCCGCGGCGAACGGGGTGGGCAACGCCCGCTCGGTCGGCCTCGTGCAGTCGGTGATGGCCTGCGGGGGAACGGCGCGCGGGACGCGACTGCTGTCGCGGGCGGGCTGTGACCGTGCGAGGCAGGAGCAGTTCAGCGGCGAGGACCGCGTCCTGGGCATGCCCATCCGTTGGGGCTTGGGCTACGGGCTGTTCGACAACACCTACGGGTGGGGCGGTTGGGGTGGTTCACTGGTCGTGATCGACCCCGAGGCCCGTATGACGGTGGCCTACGTGACGCACCAGATGCGCGAGCCCGCGGAAGACAACCGGGGGCTGGAGATGGTGATGGCCGCCTACGACGGACTCATCGGTCTGCGGGCCTGATCCGACGACGCGCCGACCGGCGGCACCGACACACGGCGGCACCACCGGCGGTCCCGAGGTCGCGGACAAGACGCCGGTGACACGCACCCTCGCGCCTCCGAAGTACGGGCGGGACAGCCTTGATCCGATGGCAGCCCGGACTCGGCGGACGCCCTGCTGTAGGCCATGACGAACCTCGACGCGAAATCCGGGCGGTCTACCGGGAATCCACGGTCACCGTCTACCAGGCGTACTCGCCGGAGATCGGTCTGCCCGCCGCCCGGGAAGGCCGTTTCCCCATCGCGTGGAAGCGGGACGGGATGACATGGATCATCATGCCGTGTTGACAGACCATCGCACGCGGCCTGGGTAAAGGTGGCCCGCCCCGGCGCTCAGAGGCCGGTCGGGTGACTGGAGAGCCAGTCTGCGTGTTGATCACGCATACGGTCACGCTCCGCAGCCGTGGCGAGGATGACGTCTGCGCCACCGTCGTAGGGATGGTGGATGCGTCGCAGTTCCGTGTCGGCGACAAAGACTTCGGCGAGCGTCTCGTCCGCGACGGCTCGCAACAGCCCGTCGAGGCAGCCGCGGTGCCACCGGCGCCGGTCGGCGTACAAACGTGTGTGGGTGTGGAACTCCGGGGCGGGGTCGTCCTGCTCCGACTCCGTCCACCAGCGGATGCCGTCGGGATGCAGTGTCTGTCGTGGCGTGGGGTAGCCCGCGGGCCCGGTCGGCGTGTTCGACCAGTCCATGGTCACCACGAACACGTCCGTGCCCGCGAACAACTCGTCAAGAATCGTGTTGTACCGGTTCAGAACGATCGCGCACTCGTCCTCGGACTCCGGGTAGCGCTTCGAGTCGGGAAGGCTGTGGAAGCGCACCCAACTATCCGCGAACCTAGTGCGAAACGTGTGAGCAAGTGGAGGACCCGACGGATGCCGTTCCCTCCACAAAGCCGCCAGGAGATCAGAGTCGATGACGGGCCCCCTCTTGACCAGAGCCACGCCGATCGGACAGGAAACACCGGTCCCGCCGTGGCCGTTGATGTTGCGGTCAAGATACTGCTGGCGGTACCCGTCCGCCGCGCGGAACGTACAGCCCCCAAGGAAGACCAGGCTTCACCCCGCTCACACTCTATGCAGTCTGTGAACGCGGCTTGACATGGATCATCAAGCAGTGTTCACGGACCTTGCCGCCATGTGGCCCGTGGATGATGCCAGCCCCTTGTGCCGGACAGCCGGTCAGGGACGCAGGTGGGCCAGGAGCTCCTCGCCGGCGGGGTATCCCTGCTCCCGGGGGAGCAGCCGGGCAGCTGAGTCCAGGTCGCCGGCCCTGACGAGTGCGTGGATCTCGTTGGCCAGCGGAGTCACGTCGCCGATGGACACGATCCACTCGTCCGCGTAACGCGACGACGCCTCACCCGAGAGCCCCAGTTGCAGCGAGCGGTACGGCAGCGGACGCAGGTTCAGATCGCGTTCGGGATCCCACTGGACACGGGCTGGTGCGCGCTTGAGGTCACGCTGCCAGCTGCCGCGTGGCAAGGGAGTTGAAGCGGGCGCCCGCGCGTGTGCAGGGGGACTCCGAGCGGGACCTGCGGCTGCAGCCGTTGAACCGGCCTTCGGCGCCGGGCGGGTGGGGATGTGGTTTGCCGGTGCGTGGGGTGTGCGGGAGGGCGGGGGCGAAGCGCGTGCTCGGGCGACCTGTCTGGACAAGTACGTGACGTCCGGGACCTGCGCCTTTACCTGTCGCTGAAGATCTCGTCGTGTACTGGCCATCTGTTCTTGGTCAACCTCCCCCCAAAGAACCTTATGTTCACGGTCAAATGATGGGCAAGAACAGCAATGGAGGACGTTGTGTCCCTGGATGCCCGTAGCGCTCGGCGGTTCGCCGCTCCCGCAGCCGCAGCAGTCGCCGCCGCCGTCGTGACGATGGTGGTCAACCCGTCGCTGGGCGCGTCGGCCTCGGCTCCGCAGGCCGCGGCGAAGGCCAAGGCCCCGACCGCCAAGAACGTCATCTTCATCAACGGCGACGGCATGGGCGCGGCAATGCGCCAGGCCGCCCGTCTGCACTTCACGGGCCTGAACGGCCAGCTCGCCATGGACAAGCTCCCCGTCTCGGGCCAGCTGACCACCGAGCCGGACGACCCGAAGGCCGTCGTCACCGACTCGGCCGCCGCGGCGACCGCGTGGGCCACCGGTGAGAAGACCTACAACGGCGCCATCAGCGTCGACGTGGACGGCAACCCGCTGGCCACCCTCGGTCAGCAGGCCAAGGCGGCCGGCAAGGCCACCGGCCTGGTCACCACCGCGCAGGTCACCGACGCCTCGCCGGCGGCGTTCTTCGCGAACACCGCCAACCGTTCGGCGCAGGACGAGATCGCCCGCCAGTACATCGAGGTCAGCAAGCCCGACGTCATCCTGGGCGGTGGCGAGGACTGGTGGCTGCCCGCGGGCAGCGCCGGCGCGTTCAAGGACCAGCCCGCCGAGGACCCGTCCGAGGCGAGCAAGGGCACCAAGGGCGACCTCATCAAGAAGGCCAAGAAGGCCGGTTACTCCTACGTCAACAGCGCGGACCAGCTCAGCCGCGCCAAGGGTGGCAAGCTCCTCGGCCTCTTCGCCAACGAGGAGATGTTCCAGCAGCGTCCCGAGGGCCAGGGCGACGTGTACAGCCCGGTGGTCGGTCTCTCCACGATGACCAGCAAGGCCCTGGGCACGCTGGACAAGAACAAGAAGGGCTTCTTCCTCATGGTCGAGGAGGAGGGCACCGACGAGTTCGCGCACTCCAACAACGCCACCCGCACCCTGCAGTCCATGCAGGAGCTGGAGAAGGCCGTGGCCGTGGCCCGCGCGTACGTCGCCACCCACTCCGACACCTTGCTGGTCATCACCGGTGACCACGAGACCGGCGGCCTGGCCGTCGAGGAGTCGGACGCCGCCGACGAGTCCGGCACCGGCGTCTCCGCCGAGGACGGGCCGTTCAGCATCCGCGGCAGCGACAAGAGCTTCTACGTCGACTGGACCACGTCCGGCCACACCGGGGTGGACGTACCGGTGACCGCGGCGGGCCCGCTGTCCGACCGCTTCACCGGCAAGCACGCCAACACCCACGTGTACGACGTGCTGCGTCAGGCCCTGACGCGCCGCTGAGCCGCACACTGACCGCGGGGCCCCGGAGCGACCACGCTCCGGGGCCCCGCTGCCGTCACGGCACGCCGCGGCGTCCGTCCGCCATGAAGTGCCCGGCATTCAGTACACAGCGCTCGCCATGGCACCTGGCTCTTCGTGGCACCTCGCGTGCTCGGCTCAGCTCTGCTCGACGTGCAGATGGATCGGCCCCCGCAGGACGGGGCTGGGCCGGTACGGCGGTGGGTCGACGACCAGCCTGGGCTGTTCGAGGCGGCGCACCAGCTCGGTCAGTGCGATCTGGGTCTCCAGCCGGGCCAGCGGTCCGCCGAAGCACAGGTGGATACCACTGCCGAATCCCAGGTGCTGGTTGTCCTGCCGGCCGGGGTCGAAGCGGTCGGGGTCCTCGAAGCGGTCCGGGTCGCGGCTGCCCGAGGCGAGCATGAGCATGATCTGCGAGCCCTTGGGGATGACCGTGTCGCCGACCGTGATGTCGCTGTACGCCGCCCGCCACGGAATGATGTGCACCGGGGGCTCGTAGCGCAGCAGTTCCTCCACCATCGGTACGACCAGGTCCGGTTCGGCACGCAGGCGTTGGAGTATCCCGGGGTGGCGCAGCAGCGTCAGCATGCCGTTGGTGATGAGGTTGACGGTGGTCTCGTGGCCGGCGATGAGCAGCAGGTTGGCGGTGCTGATGATCTCCTCGTCGGTCATCCGCCCGTCGGGCCCGTCGTCGTTGGCCAGCCGGGTCAGCAGGTCGTCACCGGGGCGGCCGTGGCGTTCCTCCAGGAGTCCGCCGAGATACTGGCGCAGATCCTTGGTGGCCTGCACGCCGTTGTCCAGTTTCTCCTGGGGGTCGGTCCTGGGGTCGTAGTCGATCGACTCGATGATGGCGTTCACCCACACGTGGAACCGGGGTTCGTCCTCGCGTGGCACGCCGAGCAGACGGCAGATCACGGTGACCGGGAACGGATAGGCGAAGTCGTCGACGATGTCGATCCGCTGTTCGCCCGCGAAGCCGTCGATCAGGCCGGTGACGGTGGCGGCCAGGTCGGGTTCCATGCCGGAGACCAGTCCCGGGGTGTGCGGTGGCCCGAAGTGACGCATCGCCAGGCGTCGCAGGCGGTCGTGCTCGGGCGGGTCGAGGTTGATGAACGAGGGCGTGGCGCGTCCCTCGACCGCCGCCATCGGCCGCGTCAGGTTGCGTACGTCGGAACTCAGGCGCGGGTCGTGGAGTATGCCGGTGAGCTCACGGTAGGTGCTGATGACGTAGCTGCCGTCCTCCTGCAGGGCCACCGGGGTCTTGCGCAGTTCCGCGTAGAGCGGGTATGGGTCGGCCCGCGAGGAGTAGTCGAGGATCCGGCGCAGGGTGTCGGGTGTCTCGGTCGTGGTCATGTCGGTTCCCTCCTGCTTCCCTGTACCGGACTTCGTCCCACGGGGACTTCCCCTCCGGGTCCTCCCACCGGGCTTCCTCCCGCTACCGGCCCTGCCGCATGGCGGTGACGCGCCGTTCGCCCGGGTCGTGCCCGGTGACGACGACGGTGGCGCCCTGGGCGAGCAGCGCGGGGCCGGGAAAGTCGACGGGCACCGGTTTCGCGTCGACCGGCTGGTCGGGTGTGGGGCAGGGGGGCGGGAAGGGCGCCGCCGTCTCGATCAACTGCCGGTAGTGATCGAGCCACTTCGCGTTGTTGAAGCTGACCGCCGCGGTGACCCGGCCCTGATAGCCGTACGCGGCGACGAAGCGGCGGTCGGCCACGGATCCCTGCGCGACGACGACCTCGTCGGCGTAGGTCGGTACACCGACGGACTTGATGTTGACGCCGAACTGGATCGACCAGAACGCCGGGATCGACAGGTGCGGCCAGCGGTCCGCCTGGGTGCTGACCATGTTGTGGGCCGCGATCTCGGCCTGTTCCACGGCGTTGGCCCAGTGCTCCAGGGAGATGAACCGGTACTCGTAGATCGGGTGGGGACTGCGTGCCACGTCTCCGGCGACGAAGATGTCGTCGGTGACCAGGCCGTTGAGGTCGAAGGCGCGGCAGCCCGCGTCGCAGGCGACTCCCCACACGCCCACCGCCAGTCCCGAGTCCCGCAGCCACTCGGTGTTGCGGATGCCGCCGAGCGCCACCACCGCCACGTCCGCGTCGACCGTGCTGCCGTCGGAGAAGTGGGCGCGGCACAAGCGCCCTTGCGCGTCGCCCTCCAACTGGGTGACCTTGACCCCGCAGCGCAGGTCGACGCCGTGGGCGCGCTGCATGTCGGCGGCGACCCCGCCGATCATCGCGCCGAGTCCCCCGACCAGCGGGGCCGGCCCGAGTTCGGCGACGGTCACCGGGAGGCCGCGCTCGCGGCAGACGGAGGCGATCTCGGAACCGGTGAATCCCGCGCCGATGATCAGGACACGGGAGGGCCCGGCGGCGATCGCCCGCTGCAGACCTTCCGCGTCCTGACGTGTACGGACGACGAACACGCCGTCCAGGGCCCCTTCGGCCTCGACGGGCCAGGGCCGGGCCCGTACCCCGGTGGCGATCAGCATGCGGTCGAAGGGGATCCTGCGGCCGTCGGCGAGCCGCACCTGGTCGGCCGCCAGGTCCAGGCCGTCGGCGGGGACGCCCAGGAGCCACTCCGCGTCGATGTCGCAACGTCGCGGCAGGGTGGTGCCCTCGGCCGGTACCCATCCGGTCAATACCTGTTTGGACAGCGGAGGGCGGTCGTAGGGCTCACCCGGTTCGTCGCCGATCATGGTCAACGAGCCGGTGAAACCCTCGCCGCGCAGGGCCTCCGCCGCGCGCAGTCCCGCCAGGGACGCCCCGACGATCACGACGCGGCCGTCGCGCCTGAACCTCCGCAGGGTGTGGGCGCTGCTCATGACGGCGACGTCCCCACCGACGCGTCCCGCCCGTCCACCCGGTCGACCAGAATGGCCTGGAGCGGGCAGGCCGCCGCGGCGCGCAGTACCTGCTCGCGCTGGGCGTCGTCGGGGTTCGGGGCGTACATCAGCGCTTCCTCGCCGTGCATCCGGAACGTGTCCGGGGCCAGGAACGCGCACTGTGCGTACCCCTGGCACCGGGAAAGATCGACGACCACTCTCATCCCGACCTCCATTTCACAGGGCCGCACGTCAGCGGAGTTCGGGGCGACACCCTCAGGGCGCCCACGCGGCACCGCCACGGCGCCCAGAAGCGAGAGTCATGCCTTCGAAGCAGGGATACGGCTGTCGCCCACACCCGCACCGGTGGAGGAGACCACGCTCGTCGAAGGTCTCGGTTGGGGAACTGGTCATCACGACTGAGGCTCCGGCGTCTGAAACACCGCCCGGAGAACCTGACCTTGCCGTCGAAAAGCCTAACCCGCACGCAACTGGCCCGCACCCGGGACCGGGACCCCTGCGGTCACGGAGTCGGGCGGTCACGCGGTCCGGACGGCGATGCCGTCACCGAGCAGTTTCAGCCCCATGACGGAGAACAGGACCGCCATCACGGCGACGTTGTGCCGGGCGGCCCGGTCCTTCCAGCCGCCGAGCGTGCTCCTCGCCCGTTCTCCCCCGACCAGGAAGACTCCCAGCGGGGCCGGCAGTCCTAGCGGGTCGCCGCGGGCCGTGCACCGGCCACGGAACCTCGGGCGCGTCTCCCCCTCCATCGTCGACCGCGCTTCGGCCGCCCGCGCTTCGGCCGCCCGCACGACACGGTCCGCACGACACGGTCCGCACGGGACGGTCCGCACGGGACGGTCCGCACGGGACGGGGAAAGGAGGGCGCCGACCGGTCCTGTGACCGGTCGGCGCCCTCCTCACCCGCGTCAGCCCACTAGATCGTCGCGGTGTCGATCACGAAGCGGTAGCGGACGTCGCTCGACAGCACCCGCTCGTACGCGTCGTTGATCTCGGACGCGCTGATCAGTTCGATCTCCGCACCGAGGCCGTGCTCGGCGCAGAAGTCGAGCATCTCCTGGGTCTCCTGGATGCCGCCGATACCGGAGCCGGACAGCGACTTGCGGCCGCCGATCAGGGAGAAGAGGTTGAGGGAGATCGGCTCCTCGGGGGCGCCGACGTTGACCAGCGCGCCGTCCGTCCGCAGCAGCGAGAGGAACGACCCGAAGTCGAGCGGTGCCGAGACCGTGGACAGGATGATGTCGAAGGTGCCGCGCAGTTCCTCGAAGGTCTTCGGGTCACTGGTGGCGTAGTAGTGGTCGGCGCCCAGCTTCAGGCCGTCGTCCTTCTTGCGCAGGGACTGCGACAGCACAGTCACCTCGGCGCCGAGCGCGTGCGCGATCTTGACGCCCATGTGACCGAGGCCACCCATGCCGAGGACCGCGACCTTCTTGCCGGGGCCGGCGTTCCAGTGCCGGAGCGGGGAGTACGTGGTGATTCCCGCGCAGAGCAGGGGCGCGGCCACGTCGAGGGAGAGGCCGTCGGGAATGCGTACGGTGTAGTTCTCGTCGACTACGACGGCCTGGGAGTACCCACCGTAGGTGGGTTCGCCGTCCTTGCCGATCGCGTTGTAGGTACCGATCATGCCGCCGCCCGTGCAGTACTGCTCCAGGCCCGCCTTGCAGTTCTCGCACTCGCGGCAGGAGTCGACCATGCAGCCGACGCCCACGCGGTCGCCGACCTTGAACCGGGTGACGCCGGAACCGACCTCGGAGACGATGCCGGCGATCTCGTGACCGGGCACCATCGGGAAGATCGCCTCGCCCCAGCCCTCGCGGACCTGGTGGATGTCCGAGTGGCAGATACCGGCGAACTTGATGTCGATCAGGACGTCGAACTCGCCCACGGGGCGGCGCTCGATGGTGGTGCGCTCCAGCGGAGCCTTGGCGGCGGGGGCGGCGTACGCAGCAACAGTGCTCATGCGGGGGGTTCTCCTAGGGAATGGTCTGTGGCCGGCTGTCATCTTCCGCCGGGCACGGCCACCAGCCTGCCCCGCCGCGCGCCGTTCACCCAGGCCACGGCTTTGCGTACGACCGCTGGTCCTACTACTGGCGGGGTCAGGCTCCGCTGCGTACGACCGTGAATACTGGACCTATGAACGAGCAGCCCTTCCAGGAGATCGCCGGGGAAGCCGGGCAGCCGCTGGACCGGCGGGCCGAGCTCAGTGAGTTCCTGCGCACCCGCCGGGCCCGGCTGAAGCCGGAGGATGTGGGGCTGCCCGACTTCGGACGGCACCGCCGGGTGCCCGGACTGCGGCGCGAGGAGCTGGCGCAGCTGGCCGGGGTGTCCGTGGCGTACTACACGCGGCTCGAACAGGGCAACGGACGGAACGTGTCGGCGGAGGTGCTCGACGCGATCGCCCGCGCCCTGCGCCTGTCGGACGCCGAGCACGCGCATCTGACCCATCTCGCCAAGCCCAAGCAGCTCAAGAAGAAGCAGACGGCCCGGCCGCAGCACGTGCGGGTGGCGCTGCGGCACCTGCTGGACATGCTGGACGGTGTGCCCGCGTACGTCACCGGGCGGCGCGCGGACATCCTGGTCTGGAACCGGATGGCCGCGGCCGTGTTCGGCGACTGGGCGGAGCTGGCGCCCGGCGAGCGGAACTGGGCACGGCTGGTGTTCCTGCGGCCCGAGTATCGCGAGCTGTTCGTGGACTGGGAGCAGAAGGCGATCGACATCGTGTGCATGCTGCGCATGGACGCGGGCTGTCATCCGGACGATCCGAGGCTGTCGGCGCTGGTCGGGGAGCTCTCCGTCAAGAGTCCCGACTTCCGGCGGCTGTGGGCCACGCACGACGTGAAGGAGAAGAACCACGGCGTGAAGGAGCTGCGGCATCCGCTGGTGGGCGACCTGGACCTGCGGTTCGAGTCGTTCCGGATGGCGGACGACAGTGAGCAGGCGCTGATCACGTACCACGCGGAGCCGGGGTCGGCCTCGGCGGAGGCACTGCGGCTGCTGGCCAGCTGGGGCACGGACGCGACCCGTGCGGGGGCCAACGCCCAGTCGTAGGCGCGCCGCGCCCCCGCGCGGCGCCTCGGGCGGGAACGGCCGGCCGCCACGCGCCCGGCCCTCACCCGCCCGGCCGCCACACCGTCAGGCGCTCACCCGCCCGGCCGCTCCTGCCGTCACGCCTGGTACGGCGGTGCCGCCCCCCACGTCCACCGCGGTACGGGCTGCTCGGCGGGAGGCACCGCGTCGGGGCCGGAGAAGTACACGGCGAGCCGCGTGCCCCACTCCGCGTAGGCGAGGAACGCGGAGCGGAACTCGGCGTCGGTGGGCAGTCCCGCGTCGTCCGCCGCGTCCTGGAGGACGTTGACCCAGCGTCGGCGCTGGGTCTCCGTGATGTTCCTGCCGAAGTGCTTGGCGACCATGTGGCCGTGGCCGCCCTGGGTCTCGGAGTAGGCGGGTGGTCCGCCGAAGACCTCGCCGAGCCAGAGGGCGACGTGCGCCGCGTGCTCGGGGGCCAGGCCGGCGAAGACGGGTCCGAGGACGTCGTCCTTCAGGACCTTGTCGTAGAAGACCTCGGTCAGCCGGACGAAGGCCTCGGCGCCGCCCGCCCACGCGTACAGGGTGGGGACCGCGGCGCCGGTGCCCCGTACCGTCGTCGCCTTGTAGTGGCGCGTCTCCTCGATGTGCGGGATGTAGGGGCGGATCTCGGCGAGGAAGGCCGGGAAGAGCTCCGAGGTGCGGAAGTCCTGTTCGTGGGCCTCGGTCGAGGTCCAGGTGATCCGCAGGACGAAGTGTTCGAAGTCCTCCTCGCTGCGGGCGAGTTCGTAGTCGACGCACTGCGGGGCGGCGGACAGCTGGGCCGCGGCCCGGGTGTGGGCGGCCAGGAACTCCGCGGACCGTTCCTCGGGTATGTGGTAGCGGACGTACTCCACGGTGTGGGCGCTCATGCGGACCACGGAAACACGGACGGCCCACCGGAAGCTGTTCTTCCGGCGGACCGTTCGCTACGGGCTCACTTCACCCGGGTGGGGAGCGGACTCACTTTCCGTAGTACGCGTTGTAGATCGAGACCGTCGACTTGTTGCCCTGCTTGTCGGTGATCTTCGCGTGGAAGGAGATGCCCTTGCCCTTCGCCGGGTTCTTGACGGTGATCTTCCCGTCCTTGACCTTCAGCATGGTCCAGGTCTGGCCGTAGTCGTACGAGACGTACACGTACAGCGACTTGAGGTTCCTGCCCGCGGCCGAGCCCTGCACGGTGAGCGGGACGGTGACCTTCTTGCCGGCCTCGACGCGGCTGTCCAGGCCGGTCGCGGCGTTGAAGCGGACCGTGGAGGCGGGCAGCTTCGCGAAGTCGGCCCTCTTGGACTTGAAGGTCCAGCTCGCGTCGATCCGTGTGGAGGCCGCGGCGACCTTCACGCTGCGCTTGACCGAGGTCGTCAGCCGGTACTCCGCCAGGGCGGCCGGGACCTTGAACTCCTTCTCACCGAAGAGCGGGTCGTCGTTCGATCCGACCTTCGTCCCGTTGCGGTAGAGCGTCGTGGTGACCGAGCTGAACAGCGAGGACCCGGCGTGGGTGCTTCCGTCGGCGTACAGCGGCAGATAGCCGACGAGGTTGTCGCCGTCCCGGAAGACCCCGAAGTCTGCGCTGATCTTCGGGCCGAAGACGGCCGTGTTGAACCGCTTGGTGTAGCTGGTGCCCGCCTTGAAGGTCTGCGGGACGCCGAGCGTGTAGTAGGCGTCGACGACCGGGAATCCGGTGGCGTCCTTGCCGGCGTGCTGCTCGAAGTCGAAGGCCCACTGGACCTTCTCACCGGCCGACAGATAGAGCGTGCGCGCGCTCGGCAGTTTCTGGTCGACGCCGATGCCGGCGCTGCCGTCGTCGGGCAGATAGCCGTACGCGGTGATCGCGCCCGTCTTGCCGGCGGCCGCGCCGCCCATGTCCGCCCGGACCTTGGCCAGTTCGCTCGCCTTGTAGTGCTTGACGTGCGCGCCCTGGAGCCTGCTGACCTTGGCGCCGGTGAAGGTGTCGTACTCGGCGCTCGCGCCCTTGGTCCACTGTCCGGCCCAGCTCTGGAACAGGCCGGGGGTGAGGGCCGGGCCGAGGTGCGCCACCCGCACGTTCCGGAAGGAGTCGAGGCCGAGGCCGATTCCGATGCCCGTGGTGTCGTCGAAGTAGTTGACGACCGCCGACAGCGGCTCGGCCCGCGCGTCCGGCACCGTGATGTCGGCGCCCTCGGCGGTGCGTGCGTCCAGCGTCAGCGTGGTGTTCCCGGTGACGTCCAGCCGGGGCCGGACCAGCCAGTCGACCCCGCCCTTCGCCTCGACCAGGTCCTGCACGGACAGGGAGTTGAGCAGGTACTTGCCCTTGGGCACCCGCAGGGTCACGGTGTCCGCGGTGTTCTGCGACGCGTAGTCCCGGTCGGCGCCGAGCCCGGTGTAGCCCTCCAGGTCGGTGAGGTGCGTGGGCGTCTGGCCGGCGCGGTCGACGTACTTCAGGGTGACGTCGTACGACTCCGGCTCACGCTCGACCGCGACCGCCGTGCGCACCGACTGGCCGCCGCCCGTCGCCGTCACGTACGCGGCGTACGCGCCGTCGAGGGTGCCGCCGAGCCTGGTGTTCGCGTCGACCCCGACGGACGCCTCGCCTCCGGCCGGGACGGTGAGGGTGGTGGCGGCGAGCTCGAAGAAGCCCGAAGGGGCCGTGTGACCCTTCGGGTCGGTGGTCTTGACCCCGAGCGTCAGGGTGACGTCCTTCGTGCCGAGGTTGCGGTACGTCAGCTGCCGTGTCAGCGCCGTGTCGTCGGCGTGCGGCCACCGCGCGACGCCGAAGCTCACCGAGGAGGGGTCGGCGATCACGGTCTGCTTGATCGCCGAGTCGACGGCGATACGGCCCGCGCCCTGCTGGAACGGTGTGTACGGGCCGCCCTTGGCGGAGCCCGTCAGCGCACCCTTGAGCTCGGTGTACGTCCAGTCCGGGTGTTCCTGCTTGAGGATGGCGGCGGCGCCCGCGACATGCGGGGTCGCCATCGACGTACCCGAGATGGTCAGGTAGCCCGCGGGCTTCTCGCCGACCTCCGTGTCGATGACGCTGCCCGGCGCGGCGGCCGCGGTGATGTCCACGCCCGGGGCGGTGACGTCCGGCTTGATGGCGCCGTCGCCGAGGCGGGGGCCGGTGCTGGAGAAGTCCGCCAGCCTGTCGTGGTCGTCGACGGCGCCGACGGTGAGGGCGGCGTCCGCGCTGCCCGGCGAGCCGATCGACTCGGGGCCCTCGTTGCCCGCCGCGATCGCGAAGAGGATGCCCTTCTCGGCCGAGAGCTTGTCGACCTCGGCCTCCAGCGGATCCACGTCGGGGGTGTCCGGGCCGCCGAGGCTCAGGTTGACGACGTCGGCGCCCTGGTCGGCCGCCCACTCCATGCCCGCGAGGATGCCGGAGTCGTCACCGTTTCCGGTGTCGTCGAGAACCTTGCCGTTGAGGATCTTGGCGCCTGGTGCGACGCCCTTGTACTTCCCGTTCGACTTGGCACCGGTGCCCGCCGCGATGGACGCGACGTGCGTGCCATGGCCGTAGTGGTCGGTGGCGTCGGCGGCGCCGGAGAAGTTCCGGGACGCGATCACCTGGTTCCTGAGGTCCGGGTGGGTCGCGTCCACACCGGTGTCGAGGACGGCGATCTTGACGCCCTTGCCGTCGTACCCGGCGGCCCAGGCCTTGGGGGCGCCGATCTGCGGCACGGACTTGTCGAGGCTCGCCCTGCGCACGCCGTCCAGCCAGACGTGCGCGATGCCGGAGGCCGCCCGCCCGTGGTCGGTGACCGCGGACCACAGCTCGGCCGCGTCCCGCTGCGGCGTCCGCACCGCGTCCGCGTTCAGGGACTTCAGGGTCCGGCGGAGCGTGCCCGCCTCGCGGACGCCCGCCCGCGCGGCCGTCGCGGCTCCCTTGTAGCCGACGATGACCTTCAGGCCCTGCTTCTGGGAGGCCCGGGTCGCGGCCTTGTTCAGCTCGGTGACGTCGAAGAGCCGCCGGTCCACCTTGCCGGCGGCTATCAGCGCCTGTGCGTCGGCCGGCACCACGAGGGTGTGGCCGTGGGCCTTGCGGATCTGGACGGGCACCTGCGCACGGCCCTTGGCCCGCTCGAGGCCGACGACGCGACCCTTGGCGTCGACGACCACCCGGTCGCCGGTGATCAGTGTGATGCGGTGCTTGGCCGTGATCCCGGCCCCGGAAGCACTGTTGACGTGTCCGGCCTTCGCCGGGACCCTCGCGGACGCCGGGCTGGTCATGCCCGCCGCCAGGGCCACGGCCGCCGCCGTGGCAACGGTCGCCGCGCACGCTCTTTTCACTTGTCTGCGCAAGTCTCCCCCTGGAGATGAGGTCCGGGTGAATTCCCCATTCACCCGGCCGAGGGAAGTCTCGTACGCATGCACGATCACCCCTCGGAAAGCGCAAGTATGCCGGGGGGCGTTCGGCCCCTCAAGAGCGGGGCCGCGGCGAAGAGTTGACGGAATTGTTCCGCTAAGTTCTCGAACTCTCCGTTTTGTTCTCGTTCACGCGCCCGCGTTCTCCTTGACGCTGATCTTTCCCTTGCGGATCGTCGCGACGCGCGGGGCCTTCCTCGCGATCGCGGAATCGTGGGTGACCATGATGAAAGTGAGCCCGCGCTCCTTCCACATGGTCTCCAGCACGTCCATGATCTCGTCGCGCATGGACTCGTCGAGATTTCCGGTGGGCTCGTCGGCGAGGAGCACCTTCGGCTGCTTGACCAGGGCACGGGCGATGGCGACGCGCTGCTGCTGACCGCCGGAGAGTTCGGCGGGCAGATGTCCGAGCCGCTCGGCGAGGCCCACCGACTCCAGGGCCTCGGCGGCCCGCACGCGCCGTTCCTTCCCCTTGACCCCGAGGGGGACGAGAGCCGTCTCCACATTCTCCTGGGCGGTGAGTGTGGGAATCAGGTTGAAGCTCTGGAAGACGAATCCGATGTTCTCGCTGCGCACCTTGGTGAGCTTCGCCTCGGACAGTTTCGCCAGATCGACGCCGTCGAGTTCGACGCTGCCTCCGGTGGGCCGGTCGAGTCCGCCGAGCATCTGGAGCAGGGTGGATTTCCCGCCGCCCGTGGGCCCCTGGATGACGAGCCGGTCGCCGTCCGCGATGGTCAGATCGATGCCGGCGAGCGCGTCGACCGAGTCCTTGCCCCGCCGGTACCGCTTGATGACGCCTCTGAGTTCGTACATGGTGCTGCTCCTGGTTGTGCGTGAGGGGGCGGGCCGTACGGGGGTGTGGGCCGCACGGCCCGTGCGGGGTCGGTCTATTCGACGCGGCGCAGGGCGTCCGCGGGCCGCAGCCGGGAGGCGCGCCAGCCGCCGAAGGCACCGGCGATCAGGCCGCCGGCGACGGCGAGGGCGACCGCTCCGGCGATGGTGGAGAGGCTGACGGGCGCGGTGAGCGTGACGTCCAGCGCCTTGGACGCGGCCCGCCGACCGGGACCGCCGAAGCCACCGAAGCCGCCCTGTCCACCACCACCGCCGCCCGATCCGCCCACCTGGGCCTGCAGGTTGGGGCTGATCTCGGTGACCGCGTACGCGCCCGCCAGACCGAGCGCGATGCCGAGGACTCCGCCGACCAGACCGTTGACGACGGCCTCACCGACGACCTGACGGGTCACCCGGCCCGACGTCCAGCCGAGCGCCTTGAGGGTGCCGAACTCGCGCACACGCCGGGAGACGGCCGAGGAGGTGAGCAGACCGGCGACCAGGAACGCGGCCACGAGCACCGCGATCGACAGCCACTTGCCGACGTTCGAGGCGAGGTCGGATGCGGTCGACAGGGAGCCGGAGACGGTGTCCGCGAGGTCGGCGGAGGTGGTGACCGTGGTCCCCGAGATGTTCTTCTGGATGGTGCTCTTGACGCTGGAGATCTGCTGCGAGTCGGACGCCTTGACGTAGATCGTGGTGACCTTGTCCTTGGCGCCGGCCAGCGTCTGCGCCTGCTGGAGCGGCATGTAGAGGTTGGCCGCCGCGTCACCGCTGTCCGGAGTCGCGATCCCGATCACCTGGTACTTGACGCCCTTCACGGTGACCGTGCCGCCGACCGAGAGCTTCTTCTCCTTGGCGTACGACGTGTCGGCGACGACCACCTCGGCGTTCGTCTCGGACGTCGTGAAGGTACGGCCGCTGGTGATCTTCGAGGAGGTCAGCGGGCCGAGCGCCGGCTTGGTGACGTCGGTGCCGTAGACGGAGTAGTTGTTGACGTCGAAGTTGGCGCCGCCGCCCTCGACGCGGCCCTGCGGGGGCTGCTGGCCGCCCTGCCGCCGGTTGCCTCCACCGTTCCCGTTCTGCTGGAACTGGCCCCGGGTGAACTGCCCGTTGACGCGGATGACCTGGAGACTGAGGCCGCCGACGGAGTCCGCCACGCCGTGCTGAGAGTCGACCTTGGAGACCGTCGAGGCGGCCAGGGTCTGGAATCCCTGGACCATGACGCGGTCACTGCTCTGCTCCTTGTCGGAGCCGTTGTCGTTCGCGTCGAAGTTGAAGCGGGGGCGCTGACCGGTGCTCGTCGGCGGCGCCGCGGCCTTGGTGACGGTCATGTCCGTACCCAGCCCGTACAGCGACTGGAGGACCTTGCCCTGGGCCTTCTCCATGCCGGACGACACGGAGCTGACCACGATGACCAGGGCGATGCCCAGGGCGAGCCCGGAGGCGACGACGAGCGCCGCCTTCCTGCGGCGGCGCAGTTCGCGCCTCAGGTAGGTGAAGAACATGGCCGCAAGGTAGGTACGGCGCGTGATGAAGCCATAAGGCCGAAATAAGAGAACGATGAGAAGGCTGTGACGGCACGGAAGTTCACCTGTGCGCGGCCCCGGAACCCTGTGGGAACGCCGATGGCGGCGGCCCGTGCGGGCCGCCGCCATCGGCGGGGTTCTCGTGAGTGGCGGGAGCCGGCGTCAGACGGCCGAACCGGCCTTCCACGACGCCCAGTCCAGGTTCCAGCCGTTGAGGCCGTTGTCCGGGGCGACGGTCTTGTCACCGGTGTTCTTGACGACCACGACGTCACCGATCAGCGAGTGGTTGTAGAACCAGGCCGCGGCGGTGTTCGGGTCGCCGGCACCCTTGGTGTCGGACAGGCCGACACAGCCGTGACTGGTGTTCACCGAGCCGAAGATGGACTTGGCGCCCCAGTAGTTGCCGTGCACGAAGGTGCCGGAGTTCGACAGCCGCATGGCGTGCGGCACGTCCTTGATGTCGTACTCGCCCTTGCCGTCGGAGTTCGTGAAGCCGACCGTCGAGCCGTTCATCCGGGTCTCCTTGAACTTCTCGGAGATCACCATCTGGCCCTGGTACGTCTTGTGCTCCGGGGATCCCGAGGAGATCGGGATCGTCTTGATCGTCTTGCCGTCCTGCGTGACCTTCATGGTCTTGGTCTGGGCGTCGACGACCGAGACCTGGTTGCGGCCGATCTTGAACGTGACCGTCTTCTGCTGCACGCCGTACACACCGCTCGCGCCCTGGACGCCGTCCAGGTTCAGCTTGAGGGTGACGGTGGAACCGCCCGTCCAGTAGTTCTCGGGACGGAAGTCGAGGCGGTTGGCGCCGAACCAGTGCCCGACGACCTCCTGGCCGCTGCTGGAGGAGACGGTGATCCCCTTCTGCACGGCGGCCTTGTTGGTGATCGCCTTGTTGAAGTTGACCGAGACCGGCATGCCGACGCCGACGGTGGAACCGTCCTCCGGCGTGAAGTTGCCGATGAAGCTGTTCGCCGCGGAGACCGTGGTGAACGACGCGTTCTCGTGGGCCACCAGGCCCGCGGAGTCGGCGGCCTCGGCGGCGATCTTGTACGTGGTGGCGCGGTCGAGCTGGGCGGCGGGCTTCCAGCTCTTCTTGTCGGCCGATATCTGGCCGGCGACGTCCGCGCCGGCCTCCGTCTTCATGGAGACGGAGGAGAGTGTGCCCTTGGTCACAGTGACCGCGGCGGCGTTGTTGATGGACGCGTTGTCGGAGCCGTCGGCGGGGGTGATCTTGATCTGCGCCTCGGAACTCTTCTGGGCCGCCGCCTCGTCGGCCTGGGCCTGCGAGGACCCGCCGCCGTCCGAGGCGTCGGCCTTGCTGCCACTTCCGCTGCACGCAGAGAGCACCAGCACTCCGCCGAGCAGTGCGGACGCGGCCATCAGGCCCCGACCCCGCTTACTGTCCGTCATCACACGCTTCTCCATCGTTGCCGAATCACCAAATACCACAAGACCCCCGTCAGGAACCTTCAACGTACGACCGGTTCGTCCCGTGCCACATCCCTCTGGCGTGTGGGACGCACCACGCCGGTCAACGGCGCCGACCGAGCCGATCGGCCCCGTGGGACCCCGATCGGGTGGACCGGCGGCCGGACCGAACCCATGGTGCGGAAGTGGCCGGTGCGTCGTCTGAGACGAATGAACCCCGGGCGGCGGTTGCCACCCGGGGTCACGAATTTCCCAAGGGGCCTCAGCCGACTCCGACTTCTTCGTCGTCGTCCACGTCGTCATCATCCTCGTCCAGGTCCCATTCCGGCGAATCGGGGTCGTAGTCGATCGGCTCGCTGCTCCAGGACGCCTGGGCGAGCTCGACCCCGGGCACCTCGCTGACCAGGTCGAACGGATCGACGAGATGGGCGAGGGCTTCGGCAGTGTCTTCCGCCACCGCGTTCTCGGCGTGCGCCCGCTCGTCGGCCTGCATGCCGGAGTCGTCCGCGACGCGGCGCAGCGCGGCCTTGGTGACGGCGTCCGCGTCGTCGACTTCCAGCACCAGCTCCACGCGAAGCCGGACAAATCGTGATGTCTCAGGAGTACTCATGGGACGGAGCGTACGGCCCGAGGTCCCCACGACTTTCCCACGACCCGCGCCTTTCATTAGCATCGGGCCACACGGCCAATTCGCCAGCGCCACAAGGGGATCGATATTACGTGTCCGCCGCACGTCGCTCGTTGCTGACCGCCACCGCAGCCGGGACCCTCCTGGGAGCCCTGTGGTTCGTCCCGTCCGCCAACGCGAGTCCGGAAGCGCCTGCTCAGCACGGGTCGGCACCGACCGCCGACCCGTCGGCCGGCACCACGACGGCCGCCACCACGAAAGCCGCCACCACGACGGCCGGAGCGGAGCAGGCCGTCACGGAGCCGAGCGACGACCACACCCGGCTCGCCGACACCGGAAGCGTCGACACGACGCCGTACCTCGTCGGCGGCACCCTTTTCCTCGGCCTCGGCGCCGGCTTTGTGACCTACTCGGTGCGGCGGGAACGCACGGCGGCCTTCTGAGCGCAGCGCTCCGGCCCGGAACCCCACGGGATACCCATGCGAGACCTGACCGAGCTGACCGATGTCGAGGAGCCCGCATGGCCCCTCCTCTCCGAGGCGATCTCCACCAGCACGGTGTCCCTGGAGGTGCTCCCGGTGGAGCCGGCCCAGGCCCGCGCGTCCCTGCTGCAACTGCAGGTCACCGCACGCTCCTGGCTCGGCGCCTTCGTCCTCAACTGCGGCGGCGTGTCACTGGACAGCGGCTGGCTGCGCATCTACGGCAGTCCGGGCGACGGATCGCCCAAGGGGCCGCCGGGCATCGCCGACGTCAACGAGTTCCCCGCCCGCTTCGACCCGGCGTGGCGGCCGGACGGCGGGCTCGTCGTCGGCCATGACGTCCTCGGCGGGACCTATGTGCTCAACGGACCCGAACCGGGCGCGGTGGGCCGCCCCGGGGGGCCCGGCGAGGTGCTCTACTTCGCGCCGGACGCACTGCGCTGGGAGGCCCTCGGCGTGGGCCACGCGGCCTGGCTCAGCTGGCTCCTGGAAGGCGGCACGGAGGACTTCTACGACAACCTCCGCTGGCCCGGCTGGCGGGCCGAGACGGGGCCGCTCCCGGGCTCCCAGGGCATCACGTTCGACCCGGTGCTGTGGTCCGCCGACGCCCGCCGCGACCTGCCCGCGGCCCGCCGCCGCGCGCTGCACATGACCGAGCTCCTCGACCTCCACCGGGACGTCGGTCTGGAGCTCGACAAGATCGATCCGGGCTTCCTCGGCGCCTTCCACCCCTGAGAGACCCGACGGGTCCCGGGCTCCCCGAGGAGCCCGGGACCCGTGAAGTCCGCGGCCGCGGCGTGCGGCCGGGAGCCGGCCGGACCGGCTCCCGGTGGAGCGCCTACGCGGCGCGCCGGCCGCCGCCGCCCTGTCCGCCACGCTCCGTACGGCGCTGCGGAGCACGCCCCCGGGTGCCGCCGGTCCCGCTGCCACCGCCGGTACGACGTCCACCGGTGGCACCGCCGGTGCCACCGCCGGTGCCGCCGCCGGTGCCTCGCTGCGGCTGACGCCCCTGCGCCTGCCGGCCCTGCGACTCCGTGCCCGTGCCCGAACCGGTGGAGCGCCGCGCGCCGCCACCCGTCCGGGGCCGCGACCGGGGCCGCTGCTTCGGCTGCTCGACGGGCTGCGGAACCTCGATGACGACCGGAACCCCGGAGGGCTCGCGGGCGCCGGTGAGACGGGCCAGTTCCTCGTCGCTCGACTTGACCTGGGCCGAGCGCGGGGTGATGCCCGCGTCCGCCATCAGACGCGACATCTCCCGCCGCTGCTCGGGCAGGACGAGGGTGACGACGCTGCCGGACTCGCCGGCCCGCGCGGTACGCCCGCCCCGGTGCAGGTAGTCCTTGTGGTCGGTCGGCGGGTCCACGTTGACGACGAGGTCGAGGTCGTCGATGTGGATGCCGCGAGCGGCCACGTTGGTGGCGACCAGCGCGGTGACCTGGCCGCTCTTGAACTGGTCCAGGGTCCGGTTGCGCTGCGGCTGGCTGCGGCCGCCGTGCAGCGCGGAGGCCCGTACGCCGTTGGCCAGCAGCCGCTTGGTGAACCGGTCGGCTCCGCGCTTGGTGTCCACGAAGAGGATCACGCGGCCGTCGCGCGCGGCGATCCGCAGGGCCACGGCCTTCTTGTCGGTCTCGTCGGCGACGTGCAGCACGTGGTGCTCCATGGTCGTCACCGCGCCCGCCGACGGGTCGACGGAGTGCACCACGGGGTCCGTCAGGAACATCCGGACGAGCCGGTCGATGTTCTTGTCCAGCGTCGCCGAGAAGAGCAGTCGCTGACCGTCCGGCTCGACCTGCTTGAGCAGCGCGGTGACCTGCGGCATGAAGCCCATGTCGGCCATCTGGTCGGCCTCGTCGAGGACGGTGATCGCGACCTGGCCGAGCGTGCAGTCGCCGCGTTCGATGAGGTCCTTCAGCCGTCCCGGGGTGGCCACCAGCACCTCGGCGCCGCGGCGCAGCGTACCGGCCTGGCGGCCGATCGACATGCCGCCGACCGCGGTGACGACCCGCAGGTTCACGGCGGTCGCGTACGGCGTCAACGCGTCGTCGACCTGCTGGGCCAGCTCACGCGTGGGCACCAGGACCAGGGCGAGCGGTGCCCTGGGTTCGGCGCGACGGCCGGCCGTGCGGGCCAGCAGCGCGAGCCCGAAGGCGAGCGTCTTGCCGGAGCCGGTCCGGCCCCGGCCCAGGACGTCGCGTCCGGCCAGCGAGTTGGGCAGGGTCGCGCCCTGGATCGGGAACGGCTCGGTGACACCCTGCGCCGCGAGGGTCTTGGTCAGGGCGGCCGGCATGTCCAGCGCGTCGAAGGAGTCGACGGAGGGCAGGGCCGGGGTGATGGTCTCGGGCAGGGAGAACTCCTGCGGAGCCGCCGCCTTGCGGGCGGGGCCCTTGCCGGCGCCCCGGCCGCCACCACGGACGGCGTTCCTCGCGGAGCCGCCGGTCTGGGCGCCGCCACGCGCATTCGCCGGCCGCTTACGGACGGGACGTTCGGATCGAGTCATGCTGGATCTGGATTTCCTTCCTGGGCCCCACGGACTGCACGCACAGCGCCCGCCGCCAATATGGGCGGCATTTCATGAGCACTCACAGCACGAGCCGGGACCCCCACCCGAAGGTGCGGGCCCCGGCTCTGGAAAAGCGCGTCCCCGAAATCAGGCGGGGATGATGTTCTCCGCCTGCAGGCCCTTCTGGCCCTGCGCGACGTCGAACGAGACCTTCTGGCCCTCCAGCAGCTCACGGAAGCCGGAGCTGGCGATGTTGGAGTAGTGGGCGAAGACGTCGGGGCCGCCGCCGTCCTGCTCGATGAAGCCGAAGCCCTTTTCCGCGTTGAACCACTTCACGGTGCCGGTAGCCATGTTTCTCTCCTGAACAGGTAGGGCCCCAATCCGGAGATGCACCGGGAAATGCCGGAGATGCCGGTAAAACAAAACGCGCCTGCGGAGGATTCCGATCAGGCGCACAAAGTAAATGGGTACCAAAAACGTATCAATGAGACAGTAGCACACTCTGCGGCCGGTGAGGGCGCCGGCCTGGACGGCGCCCTCACCGGCATACGGCGGTGGGTGCCTACAGCAGCGGACCGGTGACCGCTTCCACCGCGGTCACCACCCGGCCGCCGCGCACGAAGGCGTCGGCCGCCTCCAGGTCCGGGGAGAGGAAACGGTCGGGGCCAGGCCCCTGGACACCGGCGGCGCGGACGGCGTCGATCACGGCCCGCGACGCCGGGGCGGGGGTCAGGCCCTCGCGCAGTTCGATCGCGCGGGTGGCGGCGTACAGCTCGATCGCGACGATGCGGGTGAGGTTGTCCACGGCGGTGCGCAGCTTGCGCGCGGCCGACCAGCCCATGGAGACGTGGTCCTCCTGCATGGCGGAGGACGGGATGGAGTCCACGGACGCGGGTACGGCGAGCCGCTTCATCTCGCTGACCAGCGCGGCCTGCGTGTACTGGGCGATCATCAGACCGGAGTCGACGCCCGCGTCGTCCGCGAGGAACGGCGGCAGTCCGTGCGAGCGGTTCTTGTCGAGCAGCCGGTCGGTGCGGCGCTCGGCGATGGAGCCCAGGTCGGCGGCGGCGATGGCCAGGAAGTCGAGGACGTAGGCGACCGGGGCGCCGTGGAAGTTGCCGTTCGACTCGACGCGTCCGTCGGGCAGCACGAGCGGGTTGTCGACAGCGGCGGCGAGCTCGCGCTCCGCGACGAGCCGGGCGTGCGCGAGGGTGTCGCGGCCGGCGCCCGCGACCTGCGGGGCGCAGCGCACGGAGTAGGCGTCCTGGACGCGCGGGGCGCCGTCCTGGTGGTGGCCGGTGAGCTCCGAACCCTTGAGCACGGTCAGCATGTTGGCGGCCGAGGCGCTCTGTCCGGGGTGCGGGCGGATGGCGTGCAGCTCGGGGGCGAGGACCTTGTCGGTGCCGAGCAGGGCCTCGAGGGAGAGGGCCGCGGTGACGTCGGCGGACTTGTAGAGCGTGTCCAGGTCGGCGAGGGCCATGACCAGCATGCCGAGCATGCCGTCGGTGCCGTTGAGAAGGGCGAGGCCTTCCTTCTCGCGCAGCTCGACGGGTGCGATGCCGTGCGCGGCGAGGAGCTCGGCGGCGGGGCGGACCGTGCCGTCCGGGCCCTCCGCGTCGCCCTCGCCCATCAGCGTCAGCGCGCAGTGGGAGAGCGGCGCCAGGTCGCCGGAGCAGCCCAGGGAGCCGTACTCGTGCACGACCGGGGTGATGCCCGCGTTGAGGATGTCGGCCATGGTCCGCGCGACCTCGGGCCGGACGCCGGTGTGCCCCGAGCAGACGGTCTTGAGCCGCAGGAACATGAGCGCGCGCACGACCTCGCGCTCGACGTGCGGGCCCATCCCGGCGGCGTGCGAGCGGACGATGTTGCGCTGCAGCTGGGCGCGGAGTTCCGGGCTGATGTGCCGGCTCGCGAGCGCACCGAAGCCGGTGGAGACGCCGTAGACGGGCTCCGGCTTGGCGGCCAGCGCCTCCACGATCTCGCGGGCCGCGGCCAGGGCCGCCACCGCCTCGTCGGCGAGCTCGATCCGGGCGCCGCCACGCGCCACGGCGAGAACGTCGGACGCGGTCACGCCGGACGTCCCCACCACCACAGTATGCATATCCATATTCAGGAGCGTACGCAGTGAATTCCGCGATGTCACTAGGGGTGTCACTAGTGGATGGCCGGTTCGCCCCTTACTTCGCCGTACGTCCCGGCGTCACGGGCGGCGCTGCTCGTGCCGCCCCCGGAAGCGGCGGCGCTCCCCCTCGGCCGGGGGCGGCGCGTCGGCCAGGCGTACGACCGGGTCGTCGGGCCCTTCCCGCCCGGCGACGACGGGCTGTGCGGCGCGTACGGCCTTCGCGCGGTACTGGGCGGCGTCGGCCAGCCGGAAGAGGCGCCGCGCCGAGCGCACCGGTCCGATCGGGTCCCCGGTCGAGGCGACCCCGCACGCCACCCCCTCGCCCATGTCCAACCCGGCGGCGCGGCGGCAGAGTTCGCCGGCGATGCGAACGACCTCGTCGGCCGGCGGTCCGACCGCGAGAAGACAGAACTCGTCACCGCCGAGACGGGCGGCGAGGGTGCCCGGGAGCATCGCCCCGCACAGCGACAGCACCGACCCGAACCGCTCCAGGAGCCGGTCGCCGACGGCGTGCCCCCGGGTGTCGTTCACGCGCTTGAGTCCGTTGAGGTCGCAGACGACGAGACTGACCACGACGTCCTCCGCCCGGTGCCGTCCGATCGCCTCGTCCAGACGTACGTCGACGGCACGGCGGTTGGCGAGCCCGGTCAGGGCGTCCGTGAACGCCAGCCGCCGGGCCTCCTCCAGCCGCTCGGTCTGGGCGATCCCGGCCGCGACGACGGAGGCGAGGACGGTCGCGAAGTCCGCGTCGGCCCGGTCGAAGAAGGGCTCCGCCGCGGGGCGGGCCACGTACAGCTCACCCCAGGCACGCCCGTGCAGCACGACCGGGGCGACCACGCAGCAGCCGCGCCCACGCCTGCGCAGGGCGGCGACCCGCTGGTGGCAGTACCCGGCGCGGCCGCCCGCCGGGCCGTCCGCGGTCTCCACCCAGGCGTTCGGGCCGCCGCCGCCGGCCCAGCGCTCGTGCAGGAACTCGGCGATCTCCGGGAACTGGTGCACCGGGTAGGCCTCCCCCTCGGGGAACTCCTCCTCGTCCGGCGCGCGTTCGCCCACGTTCACCAGCACGCGGAGCCGGCCGAGTTCGCGCTCCCACACGGAGAGCGCGGCGAAGCTGCCGCTGAGCGCGTGGCAGGCACCGAGCGCCGCGGCCCGCCAGGATTCGCGCGGGGTGTGCGCCGCCGCCATCCCCTGCGCCAGCTCCACCACGGCCCTCAGCCGTCTGTCCTCACCCATCACTACAGGCTAAGGACATTTACCTTCATTTGGGATATCGGTACGGCGGACAGGGGTCCGAGTGGCCGTACCCGGAAGCTACTGGCCGGGCCACTGCGGCCTGCGCTTCTCGTTGAAGGCCGCGACTCCCTCCGCCCGGTCCCCGGAGAAGGCGACCGACCGCCAGGCGGCGTCCTCGACCTCCAGGCCCGCACGGAGGTCGAGCCCCTGCCCGAGCCGCAGCGCCCGCTTCGCCGCCCGCAGGCCGACGGGCGAGTTGGCGGCGACACGGGCGGCGAGCGCCAGCGCCTCCGTACGGTCCTGTCCCTCGTCCACGAGCTCGTCGACGAGTCCCAACTCCCGTGCCTCGGCCGCCTCCAGACGGCGCGCCGAGAAGATCAGCTCGGCCGCGCGGGCCGCACCGACACGGCGGGGCAGCAACTGCGTACCGCCGCCTCCCGGGATCACCCCGACGGACACCTCGGGCAGCCCCAGCACCGCCGTACGGTCGGCCACGATCAGGTCGCAGGAGAGCGCCAGCTCGAATCCGCCGCCGAGCGCGAAGCCGTGCACGGCGGCGACGGTCGGCATCGGCAGCTCCAGAACGCCGGTGTACGCGGCCCGCGCCACGGGGCGCTGCCGCATCAGGTCGGCGTCGGTGAAGGAGTTGCGCTCCTTCAGGTCGGCGCCCACGCAGAAGGCCCGCTCATGGGTGGAGGTCAGCACCACGACCCGTACGCCGGGGTCGGCGGCGAGCGCCGCGCAGGCACCGGCGAGGGAACGGGCCATCTCCGTGGACACGGCGTTCATGGCCTTCGGCCGGTCGAGGGCGAGCTCCGCGACATGCTCGTGGCGACGCACGACGACGAACTCCCCGAACCGCCGCTCACCCTCGGACCGTCCCTCACCCTCGGACCGTCCCTCGTCCCCGGACCGTCCCTCGTCCCCGGACCGCCGCTCGTCCCCTTGCTCCGCCATGACACCCTCCCGGTGAACGGTTAACGCGGGTTAACTTCCGCCTCCCCCGATCATCGCAGCCGACGCCGCCCGACGAAACCCGTCCCTCCGGCCACGCTTCCACGTTCGGGTGACATCCCGCCCAACTCCCGCCCCAGGCACCCAAAAGACGCATAACCTGCGCACCGCCAAGGACATCGGGGAGCGTCCACAGACCGGGGAGGGATGACCATGACGAACGGCACGACGACCGACGTGGCGAGGGGACCTTGGGTACGGGTGCCCCCGGTCCCGCCGGGGTCCACGGAGCCCATCACCCGCGTGGCGACGCTCGCCCAGGCACTCGGCTCCCCCCGGCCGGGGGGAACTCCCGCCACGCAGCCGCCCGCCCGCCCGCGCGGCGGGGAACCGCCCCGCCCCGAGCCGGCCAGGGCCCCCGTGCCGCCCGGCCGGACCCGGGACACGGACACCTCGCCGGGGGCCGCCGAGCGCGCGCCGGAACCGGAGGAGACCGCCGAGACCGCCCCTCCCGCGTTCCCGCAGCGCACCGGCCGCGGACGGCACCGCAGACCGCGGAGGCGCCGGGCGCTCCTCGCCGTGGGCGGGCTCGCGCTGGCCGCCGGGGCGCTGAGCCTGGCGCGGATGGCTCCGGACGGGATCACCGGGAGCGGCGGGGGCGCGGAGGCCGAGCCGCGGCCGGGGGTCGCCGACGACGGGGCACTCGACGCCTCACCCACCGTCTGGGCCGCGCCCTCCGCGCATCCCGCGTCCGCCGGTGCGGCCGCCGCGGAGGGCGGAGTGGGCGCGACCCCGGCAGCGGGGGCGAGTCCCGGCGCCACGGCGTCCGCGGCGTCGACGGCGTCGCGGGGACCCGACGGAGCGGCCGGGGCTCCCGGGGTGACGGACCCGTCGGCCACGGCACCGCCCGGGGCGCACCCGCGGGGCCACGCGGGCGCCCCCGCGGACGACGCGCCGGACTCGACCGGCATCCCCACGGCGCCCGTACCGTCGCAGCCTCCGGCCGCGCCCGCGCCGCACCCCACGCCGAGCGCCACCACCCACTCCCCGGCACCGAAGCCCGGTTCTCCCGGTCTCTGCGTGCCGATCGTGGGAATCTGCGTCAACAGCCTGACGAACCCGCTGGGCGGGTAGCGGGAGCCGGGCGGGGCGCCGGGAGCGGTGTGCGCGGGGGACAGGACGGCCGGCGGGGCCGCCCGGCTCAGGGCGGGGCGCTCCCGTGGTCCCCGGCGGGCGCGCGTCGACAGCCGCGGCACCTCGCCGCACGACCGGATCACCCGGACAGGACCACGCCCGAACCCGCCCGGTACGAGGACGCCGCTGCGCCCTCCGCCCGGCACGAGGGACGCCTCCGCACCTCTGCTCCCTCCGCCCGGCGGACACCCGCGTCCGACGCCGCACGCCGGGCCACCGGGGATCGTGGGACAGCCCTCAGGGTGTGTCCGACCGCGCCCGTCGGGCCAGCAGCCACGGTTCGACCACACCGAGGCCACGGACCGGGCGCTGCCACATCGGCTGGAGGGCGAAGCGGTAGGCGGGCGGCTCCTCGCCCTCCTTCTCCGCGGTGGCCGCCGCCTCGGCGGCCTCGGCCTCGGAGGCGGGGGCGTCCTGGGTGCGGACCAGTTCCTCCGCGAAGGCACCGTCCACGAGGACGGCGTCCCGCGGCGCTATCGACGTGAGCCGGGAGGCGAGGTTCACCGTCGTGCCGAAGACGTCGCCCATCCGGGTCGTGACGGTGCCGAAGGCGATACCGACACGCAGTTCCGGCATGGTCTCGTCGTTGGCCATCGTCTCGATGAGGCGCAGGGCGATCTCGGCGGCGACTCCCGCGTCGTCCGCGGAGTACAGCACCTCGTCGCCGAGGGTCTTGATGAGCCGGCCCCCGTGCGCGGCCACCAGGTCGGCGGCGGTGGTCTCGAAGGCCTCGACGAGCTCGCCGAGCTCCTCCTCCTCCATGCGGCGGGTCAGCCGGGTGAACCCGACGAGGTCCGCGAAGCCGACGGCGAGACGGCGGTCGACCATCTCCTCGTCGTCACCGGCCTGGACCACCCGGCCGGTGGCGGCGGCCAGCTGGCGCCGCCAGACGTAGACGATGAACTCCTCCAGCTCGGGCAGGAGCAGCTCGATCAGGGGATACGTGACCTCGGTGCGCGTCATCCCCGGTTCCGGAGGCTCGGTCAGCCCCTCCAGGAACGAGTCGATCTGCCACTCGGCCAGCCGCGCCGTGGTCTGGCCGGTGGACCGGGCGACCTGCACCGCCATCGCCTCGCTGAGCAGGCCCGCCTCGACGAGACCGGCCAGCCGCCGCAGGGCGAGGACGTCGGCCTCGGTCAGCGCCTTGGCCTGCCCTATGTCGGCGAAGCCCATGGCCCGCCAGAAGCGGGAGGCCAGCTCCATGGAGACACCCGCGCTGCGGGCGGCCTGGAACGGGGTGTAGCGGCGCTCGGCGCCCAGGATGAGCTGTTCCAGACGCAGGGCGAGAGGATTCTCCCCGGAGTCGGCGGCCTGCTCGTCCAGCCGGTTCTGCGCGTCCAGCCGGCTCTGGCCGTCCAGCCGCCCCTGCGGGTCCGGCGGCGGGCTGGGGGTGTCCGACAGACTGCGATCCGAACGCGCGTTCGCCCTCGATCGCTCCTGTGGGTCCCCGGCGTCCTCGTCGCCCCGCAGGTCCGCGTCGGCGGCCGCGGGCGCCGGGTCGGTGGCCGACCCGGCGGTACGCCCCGGCTCACCGTCGGGAGCGGGGTGCGCACCCGTGCCGGAGCCCGTGTCGTCGACGGTCACGCCTGCTGCCTTTCCGATCTGCCACGGTCAGGTATCGACCGCGCTCAACTCTACGGCAGGTGTGCGCTGGCTCACTCCTGACTCGTACGCCTGACCGGGACCCGGAACCGCGATCGGCTCCGGTGTCCATCGCTGAGTACGGCCCGCCGGCCTCGAACGCTCAGGCCGGCCGGAGGTGGACGATGTCTCCCGCGCCCACCGGCTGCTGCACCCCCTCCTCCGTGGCCAGGACCAGACGCCCGTCCCCGTCGACGGCCACCGCCTCCCCGGTGATCGACCTGCCGCCCGGCAGTTCGGCCCGCACCACTCGTCCGAGCGTCGCGCACCCGGCGGCATATGTCTCCTGGAGACCCGAGGCGTCGGGGTCACCGCCGGCGGCGCGCCACTTCTCGTACCACTGCTCCAGTGAGCGCAGCACGGCCCGCAGCACGGTGTCACGGTCCGTGGTCGTCGCTCCGGCGAGGGCGAGCGACCCCGCACCCGGCACCGGGAGCTCGTCCTCGCGCAGGGTGACGTTGATACCGATGCCGACCACCACCGAGTCGGTACCGGCGCGTTCGGCGAGGATGCCGCCCGCCTTGCGTTCTCCGCCGTCCACCGTCACCAGCAGGTCGTTGGGCCACTTGAGTGCCGTGTCGACCCCCGCGACCCGGGAGAGGGCCGACGCCACCGCGACCCCGGTCAGCAGCGGGAGCCAGCCCCAGCGCTCAATGGGGATCCCGGCGGGTTTGAGGAGGACGGAGAAGAACAGGCCCGAGCGGGCCGGTGCCGTCCACCGCCGGTCCAGGCGGCCGCGTCCGGCGTTCTGCTCCTCGGCGACGAGGACGGCTCCTTCGTCCGCCTTTCCGGAGACGGCCAGCCCGACCAGGTCGCTGTTGGTGGACCCGGTGCCGGCCACGACCTGGAGATCGCTCCAGAGCCCGCCGTCCGCGCCGTCCCGCACCAGCGCCCGGCGCAGGGCGGTGGCGTTGAGGGGCGGACGGTCGAGGTCGGACCATCGGTTGTCGTTCGCGTCTGAGGCATCTCGCGGCGTCATGCAACCCACCCTAGGTGTGGTAAACGCCGCACTGCCGAACCGTATCGGCACCACTACCCTACGAGTCAGTAGCAACCCCCTGAGCACATCACCCTCATGTCCCACAGAGCAGGCAGGGAGCCGCATCCCGATGTCCGAGCCGGAAGAGCTGCACCACCCCGACATCCACACGACCGCGGGCAAACTCGCGGATCTGCGGCGCCGCGTCCAGGAGGCGACGCACGCCGGCTCGGCGCGGGCTGTCGAAAAGCAGCACGCCAAAGGCAAACTGACGGCCCGTGAGCGGATCGACCTGCTGATCGACGAGGGCTCCTTCGTCGAACTCGACGAGTTCGCGCAGCACCGTTCGACCGACTTCGGCATGGCGCAGAACCGGCCGTACGGCGACGGTGTCGTGACCGGGTACGGCATGGTCGACGGCCGTCCCGTCGCCGTCTTCTCACAGGACTTCACGGTCTTCGGAGGCGCCCTCGGCGAGGTCTTCGGGCAGAAGATCATGAAGGTGATGGACTTCGCGCTGAAGACCGGCTGTCCGGTCATCGGCATCAACGACTCGGGCGGCGCCCGCATCCAGGAGGGCGTCTCGGCCCTCGGCATGTACGGCGAGATCTTCCGCCGCAACACCCATGCCTCGGGCGTGATCCCGCAGATCAGCCTGGTCGTCGGCCCCTGCGCGGGCGGCGCGGTCTACTCCCCCGCGATCACCGACTTCACGATCATGGTCGACCAGACCTCGCACATGTTCATCACGGGTCCGGACGTCATCAAGACGGTGACGGGCGAGGACGTCGGCTTCGAGGAGCTCGGCGGTGCCCGCACGCACAACGCGGTGTCAGGCGTGGCCCACCACATGGCGGGTGACGAGAAGGACGCCATCGAGTACGTCAAGCAGCTGCTGTCGTACCTGCCGTCCAACAACCTCAGCGAGCCCCCGGTGTTCCCGGAGGAGGCGGACCTCGCGATCACCGACGAGGACCGCGAGCTGGACACGATCGTGCCGGACAGCGCGAACCAGCCGTACGACATGCACACGGTGATCGAACACGTCCTGGACGACGCCGAGTTCTTCGAGACGCAGCCGCTGTTCGCGCCGAACATCCTCACCGGCTTCGGCCGGGTCGAGGGCCGGCCGGTGGGCATCGTCGCCAACCAGCCGATGCAGTTCGCCGGCTGCCTGGACATCGACGCCTCGGAGAAGGCGGCCCGCTTCGTCCGCACCTGCGACGCCTTCAACGTCCCGGTCATCACCTTCGTGGACGTCCCCGGCTTCCTCCCGGGCGTCGGCCAGGAGCACACCGGCATCATCCGCCGCGGCGCCAAGCTGATCTACGCGTACGCCGAGGCCACCGTCCCGCTCATCACGGTCATCACCCGCAAGGCCTTCGGCGGCGCGTACGACGTCATGGGCTCCAAGCACCTCGGAGCCGACCTCAACCTCGCGTGGCCCACCGCCCAGATCGCCGTCATGGGCGCCCAGGGCGCGGTGAACATCCTGCACCGCCGTACCATCGCCGCCGTCACGGACCCCGCCGAGGCGGAGGCCACCCGGGCCCGTCTGATCCAGGAGTACGAGGACGCGCTCCTCAATCCCTACACGGCGGCCGAGCGCGGCTACATCGACGCGGTGATCATGCCCTCCGACACCCGCTCCCATCTCGTACGGGGTCTGCGTCAGCTGCGCACGAAGCGGGAATCACTCCCTCCGAAGAAGCACGGCAACATCCCCCTGTAGACCCCGGGATCCTTGGGAGCGGACATGAACATCAAGGTCGTACGGGGCAATCCGACCCCCGAGGAGCTGGCCGCCGCACTGGCGGTGGTCCAGGTCCGCGCCGCGGCGGCGGCGGGCCCGCCGTCCGGCGCGCCGGGAACCAGGGACGCGTGGGCGGACCCGTCCCGCATCGCCGCCCGCCGTCTGCCGCAGCCGGGCGCGTCGACCTGGACCCGGACCTACTGGCCGGGCTGACGGGAGTGCCCCGCCGGGACGCGGGGCCTCGTGAGCGGCCGGGCGGGCGCCGCGCCTACGCGCGCGGCCCCGCAGGCAGTCCGCCGCCTCTTCGGCCATCACCGCGATCCCGGCGTCGTTCGGATGCGGGTGATCGCCGAAGTCGTACGCCGCCCGCAGCCGGTCCGGATCCGCCGGACCGGCGAGTCCGCGGTACGGGGCCGAGTCGTTCAACGGCGGGTTCCCTCCGGCACCCGCGTCGCAGCGGGCGCGGGGCGGCCGAAGAAACCTCGGACCCGTTCACCGGGCGGAGGGCAAGGTTGAGTACGCGTACTCAGGCGCCCGGCACCCGGGCCGCCGCACGATCGGGGACATGCTGTGGTCCGACCCCGAGAACGAGCCGCCCAAGGAGTTGCGCGACATGCAGGACATGTTGCGGCGGCTCGGCGTTCTCATGGCACTGGCCATGCTGCTCGCGATGCTCGTCCTCGGTCTGATGTGAGCGGCGCACGACACGCCCGCGCCGATACGCTGACCGCATGACCGATCAGCCGCGCCGCCGCCTCGTCCTCGCCTCGCAGTCCCCCGCCCGGCTCAACCTGCTGCGGCAGGCCGGACTCGCCCCCGAGGTGATCGTGAGCGGGGTCGACGAGGACGCCGTCTCCGCCCCGACACCCGCCGAACTCGCGCTCGCCCTGGCCGAGGCCAAGGCCTCCGTCGTGGCCGCGCGGCCCGAGGTGCAGGGCGCCCTGGTGATCGGCTGCGACTCGGTCCTCGACCTGGACGGCCAGGCGCTCGGCAAGCCGGCGGACGCCGAGGAGGCCACCGCGCGCTGGAAGGCGATGCGCGGCCGGGCCGGGACCCTCCAGACGGGGCACTGCGTCCACGACACGGCGACCAAGCGCTACGCGTCGGCGACCGCGTCCACCGTGGTCCGCTTCGGCGAGCCGACCGACGCCGAGATCGCCGCGTACGTCGCCTCGGGCGAACCGCTCCACGTCGCCGGCGCCTTCACGCTCGACGGCCGCTCGGCCCCGTTCATCGAGGGCATCGACGGCGACCACGGCAACGTCATCGGCATCTCCCTGCCCCTGGTCCGCCGACTGCTGGGCGAACTGGGCGTCGGCATCACGGAGTTGTGGACACCGCGGGAGAAGTGACGCCCGCTGGTGCCGCGACGGGGCGGACGTCGCCTGCCGCGGCACCAGGGCGGTCAGGAGGCGCTGGGCGCCGGAGGAGCCGCGACCGGGGCTCCTCCCTTGCCGCCGTGCACCCCGTCCAGGCCACCGCCGCCGTCTCCCGGCGCGGCGTCCGCGGGACCCGCCGCGGGACCGAACGCCAGCAGCGTGAACACGATCAGCGCGAGCACCACCATCATGAAGGCGAACGCGCCCCAGCCCACCAGCCCCACCGTGAACGCGCCGAGCAGGCCGTGCACCACGGCGGCGCTGATCAGCAGGACGCGCCCGAAGACCCCCGGCGCGCGGTTCCGCACCCCGGCGAGCAGCGCGGCGACCCCGCACAGCGCGAAGTAGAGACCGAAGACCAGTCCCCCGATCTTCGACGAGGTGGACATCATGTCCGAGTCCAGCCCCGCCAGGGACATGTCCTGCCGGTCGACGACCACGCCGAGGAACCAGTTCAGCAACGCGATTCCGACCGCCTCCACGAAGAGCACGATCGCCGCCACCCACGCCACCGGTCTGCGTACCACCGGTCCCCACCCACTTCCGAGTGCTGTTACCACAAGTACGTTCGAGACATCCTGAACGCTACTAACGGGTAAACCACGGGACAAGGGTTCTGCCGAGGGCAAAGAATCGTTGGGCCATTCGTAGGGACTCCACAAAGAAACGATGTGCGGCGCGGCACAGCCGCACAGAGACCTTGACCACACAGGAGGGCTAGGGTTCAACCAAGGATTCCTGCGTACCACGGTGTGACAAGGGATCTCGCGGGTCGAGCGAGCCTCGAATCACGCTCCGTGTGGGCAAGCTCACCATTGGGGACGGGTCGATAGGCCGTGTCGGCAGTCCCTAAACTCGGCTTGTTTCAAGGAGGGAGCCATCGTGCGCAAGGTGCTCATCGCCAACCGTGGCGAAATCGCTGTCCGCGTGGCCCGGGCGTGCCGGGATGCCGGGATCGCGAGCGTTGCCGTGTATGCGGAACCGGACCGGGACGCTGTGCATGTCCGAGCGGCGGACGAGGCGTTCGCGTTGGGCGGTGACACTCCGGCCACCAGTTATCTGGACATCGCGAAGGTCCTGCGGGCCGCCGGGGACTCGGGGGCGGACGCGGTCCATCCCGGGTACGGGTTCTTGTCGGAGAACGCCGAGTTCGCGCAGGCGGTCCTGGACGCGGGGCTGATCTGGATCGGGCCGCCCCCGCAGGCCATCCGTGACCTGGGTGACAAGGTCGCGGCCCGGCACATCGCGCAGCGTGCGGGTGCCCCGCTGGTCGCGGGCACTCCCGATCCGGTGTCCGGGGCGGAGGAGGTCGTGGCCTTCGCGAAGGAGCACGGGCTGCCGATCGCGATCAAGGCGGCGTTCGGTGG